>JASGGL010000052.1:0-16636 GCA_047605065.1 Asticcacaulis sp. | reverse complement strand
CGGTTTCCGACATGGAGTGCGTCACCGGCGCGGTGCGCGCGTGCACGCCCCACGTAACGGCCAGACGGCGGGCGGTTTCCATATTCGGCGTCAGGCCAAGGATCGGAGAGGTCGGGCGTTCGCGCGCCACGCGCAGGGCCGTGTTGCCGGAATTGCTGAGGGCCACGATGGCCGAAGCGTCGATGGTCTGAGCCACCTGACGCGCGGCGGCGGCAATGGCACCCGAAACCGACTTCTCCGTCTCGGGGCGGCGGTCGTCGGTCTGCTTGCGCCAGTCCTCGTCCTTTTCGACGCGGGCGACGATGCGGTCCATGATGGTGACCGCTTCGACCGGATACTGACCCGCGGCGGTTTCCGCCGACAGCATGACCGCGTCGGCCCCGTCGAACACGGCGGTCGCCACGTCAGACGCTTCGGCGCGGGTGGGGGTAGGGGCGGAAATCATGATTCCAGCATCTGGGTCGCCACGATCACCGGCTTGCCCAGATTGCGGGCGGCCTTGATGATGCGCTTTTGCGCCAGCGGCACTTCTTCCGGCGGCAGTTCGACGCCGAGATCGCCGCGCGCCACCATCACCGCGTCGCTGAGGGCGAGGATTTCATCCAGATTGTCGAGCGCCTGCGGCTTTTCGAGCTTGGACAGCACCCAGGCGCGCCCCTTGATCAGTTCTCTGGCTTCAAGCACGTCTTCCGGACGCTGAACGAAGCTGAGGCCGATATATTCGACGCCGCGTTCAAGGGCGAATTCCATGTCGGCGCGGTCCTTTACGGTCAGGGCCGGGATGGGCAGCACCACGTCGGGCACGTTGACGCCCTTGCGGTCGCTGAGACGTCCGCCGTTGACCACGACGGTTTCCAGATGGTCTTCGCGGACGTGGGTGACGCGCAGCTTCAGCTTGCCGTCATCGAGCAGCAGATGCGATCCGATCTGCGCCGCGCCGATGATTTCCGGGTGGGGCAGGTTGGCGCGGGTCAGGTCGCCGGGCGTCGGGTTGAGGTCGAGGCGGAAGGTCTGCCCCGCATTGAGCACGATAGCGCCGCCCATGAAGCGACCGACGCGCAGCTTCGGCCCCTGCACGTCGGCAAGGATGCCGATAGGGCTGCCCGTCTTGGCCTCAAGATCACGGATCAGCTCGATATTGCGGCCATGGTCTTCATGGCTGCCGTGCGAGAAGTTAAGGCGGAAGACGTCGGCTCCGGCCTGAAACAGTTGCGCCAGCATGTCGGCGTTGGAAGAGGCGGGCCCCAGCGTGGCGACCAGTTTGGTGCGGCGGCGTCGAAGTATTTTCAAGTGAACGACTCTTTGAACGATGGACGGTATCCGTTTGCGCGATCCGACTGGCGTGTGGCGGGGCGGCCTCTGCGGGCTCTTGTCCCCCCGGACCGGGCGTTTCCGGGTTTCGCCGGAACCAAAGTCGTGATTGCCGCTCACGGTCAAGTCACATTTTGAGTAACATAGCGCTTCATTTTGACATTTGCGCCAAAATAATAAGACAGCGCTGTCATTGTTGCGTGTTCTGACCTGCATCCGCCCGGGGGGGCTTTGGAGGAGGCGCTGCTTGCGGCGGGCTAACCGGACAGGAGCCAAACAGGGGAATGGCAATGACATCGTTGTCAAATATGTGGATAAGTCTTTGCGCGCTCTTGTCCGACAAATTGTCGTGCAATTGAGAAAAATTCTTGTTAAATGCCGGTTTTATCGGCACCGTAAAAAAATTATCCGGAGAGGGCCCGCAGCCAGCGGATTTTTGACGGTTGATTTCCTTGAGCGGTGCAGGCCTAAAAAACGTCTGTGTAACAGCCACTCGTAACCTACAGGTAGGGGTTAAATGTCCGAACCGTCCAGCACCGCCAAAAGTGGCGGCAGCGGCCTTGCGCTCGCCATTGTCTATGTGACCGCGCTCTTCTTCATCTGGGCCGTCGTCACCAATCTGCTCGATCCTCTGGTCAAGACCATGAAGACGGTCTTCACCCTGAGCCCGGTTCAGACCATGCTGACCGGCTTCGCCTTCTTCATCGCCTATTTTATCATGTCCATGCCGTCGGCGGCCTTCCTGTCGCGCTTCGGTTACGCCAAGTCGGTCATGGTCGGCCTCGGGGCCATTGCGGGCGGCTGCTTCATCGCCATCGCTGCGGCGAAGCTGCACATCTACACCATTTTCCTCGTCGCCCTGTTCACCATGGCGTCGGGCGTGACCCTGCTTCAGGTCGCGGCCAACCCGCTGATCGCCTCGATGGGCAAGCCTGAGGATTCGGCCTTCCGTCTGAACCTGTCGCAATCGTTCAACTCGCTCGGCGCGGCCAGCGGCATCTGGTTCGGTTCGGCCTTCCTGCTGAAAGGACCGATCTTCGAAAAGGACGTCGTCATGACGCCCGCCCTTGCCGAACAGGCGCTGGGCTTCGTCACCAACGTCTATTTCGCCATCGGCGCAGCTCTGGCGGCGTTCATCTTCCTCATCTGGCTGGTGCGCGACAAGATCACCGCGGCGGCGCCCAAGACCGGCACGCTGGTTTCGCCCTTCACCGCCCTGACCTCGAAATGGGCCAATCTCGGCTCGATCGGCATCTTCCTCTATGTCGGCGCCGAAGTGGCCATCTCGCTGCACCTTATCCTGTTCCTTGAGCAGAAGAGCATTCTGGACCTCAATGCCGAACTGGCGGGTAAGCTGGCGGCCTTCTACATGATCTTCGCCATGATCGGCCGCTTCGCCGGTTCGGCCCTGCTGAAGGTCTTTAAGGACTACGTCATGCTGACGGCGGTGGCTATCGGCGCGATCGCGCTCAGCCTCGTGGTCATCTTCACCAAGGACATGGTGCCTTCGGCCCATACCGGCGTGCTGAACCTGCTGATCGCTCAGGCCCCGCTGACCAGCGGCCTGATCCCGGCCTTCGCGGCCCTGCTCATCGGTCTGTTCAACTCGATCATGTTCCCGACCATCTTCACCCTGACCCTGCAACGTTCCAGCGCGCCGACCTCGGCGACCTCGGGCCTGCTGTGTCTGGCCATCGCCGGTGGCGCGGTTCTGCCGCTGGCCTTTGCGTGGATTGAAGAGCGGACCGGCTCCATGTCGCTGGGCTTCATCGCCCCGCTGGTCTGCTACGTCTATGTGCTGTGGTTCTCGTTCGCCTGTCGCAAGGCCCCGACCCATGCCATCGAAGAAGGCGTGTCCGGCGGTCACTAAACAGATATTAGAGTAAAAACAAACGGCCCCGTCATCTGGCGGGGCCGTTTTCATTTGGACTGGCTGAGGCCGTTCAGCGAGACGCTCAGGGCTCCAGCGTTTCCTGCAACACCCAGGTTTCACTGCGCAGGCGGTGGTCGTCGCCGATGCTGACATTGCGCACCGATTTGCAGTCGGCGCGCGGCACCAGACCGGTCTTCAGATCGACCCGATAGCGGCAGGTGGTGCCGAGTTTCAGGCTCACCGCGCCCTTGTCTTTGGTCCGGGCCTGCGCATAGGCGGCCAGAGTGGCATCGGACGGTCCGGACTCATAGGTGACTTCGGCAATACCGGCCGCCGGGTCCCAACGGGTCAGGGTCAGGGTTTCGTGGGCGCTCAACGTTCCCCCCAGTGGGCCGTCGACCATCGAGTCGAGGCGATAGGGGTTGTTGAGGCTGAGGCCCAGATTGTGCGGAATGGACAACAGCGCGTCTTCGGCCAGAAACTGCTCGGCGGCGATTTCGGCGCTCATCGGCATGTAAAGGGCGTCGAAGGCGTCGGCTTCGCGCGCCTGTAATGCCCCGGACTTGCGCATGGCGCTCTTGAGCCGGTTGCGGAACTGCGGCCATTGTTCGATGCGGAGAGGCGACAGATTGATATCGGCGACGTAGCGCACCTCGTTCAGCGCACCGGCGGCCTGCATCAGGCGCTCAATGCCTTCGCGTTCGGCGGCTCCGGGGTCGCCATCCATGCGGAAGGCCCCCTTCACGCGGGTCTTGGTGACGCTGAAACCGTCGGCGTGCGGCTTGAGGCGGTTGAGGAAGGTCGCCTCAAAACTGGCGCTGACCATCTTGCCGTTGACGGTTTGCTGCGTGGTGCGCGTCAGGGTCTGACGGATGGTCGCCCCGGCCGGCAGGTTGAGCGGCAGTTGCACATATTCGACCTGAACTATGGTGGGCTGGACAGGGTTAGGCTGGATAGGGGCGGATTGACCGGACGCAGGTGTTTGCGCCGGGGCCGCCCCCTGCGGTATCAGCGCGCCACCGGTAAGTGCCGCTGCCATAAGTGCCTGCCTGAACATCCTGATCGCCCGTTTCCCTGATTCCGGAATTAGCGGAGAAGATTGAGGTGTTTCTGGCGCCACTTTAGGACAAGTCTGTGTCCATATCTACGGCGTAAAGCGCTCGGCCATGTCGTAGACTTCGGTTTTGGCTGAGGTCTGGCCCATTATGCTGATTTTTGTGGCGCGGGTGCAGGTGCCCTGCCGGACCAGACCGGTGTCGATGGCCATGGCGTAATCGCAGCGGGTCGACAGGTCGAACACATTGGTGGGATCTGCCTTCACCGCGGTTTCCATATGAGCAATGGCCGTGGCCGGGGCTCCGGCCTGCTTCAGGAAGGCGGGCAGGAATTCGTACATGAAGGTTTTCAGCGACTCCGGCTTGGGGCGGTAGTCATAGGTGACCTTCGCCGTATTTCCGGCCTTGTCCCAGTCGGTGATGGTGAAGGTTTCGCTGATATGAAGCGGGAAATTCCCCAGCGGGATCACGTACTCGCCGTCGGCGCTGAGCGGCTTACCGACCTCCAGCGCCAGATTGTGCGGCGTGGCCAGCATGGTATCGGCCTGAAGGAAGGTCTGAGCCGCCTGTTCCGGCGTCAGATTACCGAACATCTTGTCCATCATGCCCATAACCTGTGCCTCGGTTTCGGGCGAAGGCGTCTTGCCGTCGGCGCGCAGCGCCAGTCCGACCGTGCTGCGCGTGCTGGCCCACAGGGTAGGCCAGTCTTCGAGCGTGAGCGGTAGCAGGCCGTCGTCACCGATGAAGGTGACTTCGCCAAAGGTCCCGGTCAGGGTTTTCAGCAGGACCGCCTGAGGCGTCTGGGCGTTCTGATCGATGGGTTTGCCATCTTCGCCGGTCACCGTGAAGGACAGCAGCGTCTTCTTGACCCTGTACCCTTCGTCGGTCGCCGTGAAATCATTGCGATAGGCGCTGTTGCTGCCGGTCAGCGTGGTTTTGCCGCCTTTAACCTCGGTCTTGGTGACCTTGATCGTCTGATAGATCGTGCCCTTGTCCGCGATCTTCAGCGGCAGTTCGCGGTAATTCGGTGATTTGGGATCGGGCAGGTCGATGGCCTGCGCCGAAGTGGCGATCAGGACAGACGCGGCGATAGTCAGGATCAGACGCATAAAAAAACTCCCCCCAATGATTATGAGGGGAGTTTTTAAAGGGTCCGGACACAGACACAAGTCAGTTCATGAAAAAGGTCTCGTAAATCGACTGATCCACTTCATTGAGGCTGAGCTGGAACTCATCGATGAACTCGTGCAGGCCCGATGCGATGATGGCCAGGGCATCGCCATCGATGATCCGGTCGTGCAGTTGCGTCAGCGACGCCAGTGCCTCGCGGTCGGACTGGGTGATGCAGATGGCTTCGAGGCAGGTACGCGCATAGTCGAGGCAGAAACGCACCGAACGCGGAAACTGCTTGGAAAACAGCAGGAACTGCGTCACGTCACGATAATTGATCGAGTGATATTCCTGACGGTACATCTCAAGGGCATTGACCGATTTGAGCACCGCGCCCCACTGCACATTGTCATAGGGGCTGTCGATCTGTTCGCCCTGCGGCAGCAGCAGGAAGTATTTGACGTCGAGCAGACGCGCGGTCTTGTCGGCGCGCTCAAGCAGTTGCCCCATACGCGCAAAATGCCAGCCGTCGCCGCGCGACATGCCGTTCATCATCAGGCCGGAAAACAGGTTACCCGACTTCCTGACCTCGGTATAATAGTCCTGAAGCGCCTCAAGCGAGCGCTTGCGGCTCTGGGCCTGAGTCAGGTGGTAAAGCTCGTTGATTTTTTCCCACACCTCGACCGGGATGATTTCGCGCACCGTGCGGGCGTTTTCGCGCGCCCGGAAGATAGACGACAGGATCGAGTTGGGGTTTTTGTCGTCAAACGTCATGAAGCGCACGATCGATTTCTCGTCGGCACCGCTATAGCGTTTGTTGAAATCCTCATCGTCGCCGGAGGTGGCGATCAGCGGATACCACTGGGTCTCTTCGACGCTTAAGCCCATATCGAGCATCAGGTGCGAATTGACGTCGATGAAACGTGCGACGTTTTCGGCGCGTTCCAGATAACGCGACATCCAGTAGATGGAGTTGGCAACGCGGCTGAGCATCATTGGGCAGCTCCGTATTCGGCGCCTTCACCCAGCACCCATGTATCTTTGGACCCGCCGCCCTGCGAGGAGTTGACCACCAGCGACCCCTTCTTGAGCGCCACACGCGTCAGGCCGCCGGGCAGGGTGAATATCTCTTCGCCATAGAGCGAATAGGGGCGGAAATCGACGTGACGGCCTTCGATGCCGTTGCCGATCAGGGTGGGGGCGCGCGACAGGGAGAGGGTCGGCTGAGCGATATAGTCGCGCGGCTTGGCCTTGATCTTCTCGGCGAATTCCTTCTGCTCGGCCTTGGTGCTCTTGGGGCCGATCAGCATGCCGTAACCGCCGGACAGGTTGACCGCCTTGACCACCAGCTTGCCCAGATTGGCCAGCACGTAGTCACGTTCCTTATCGTCTTCGCAGATATAGGTCGGGACATTCTGGGCGATGGCCTCTTCGCCCAGATAGTATTTCACGATCTTGGGCACATAGGCATAGATGGCCTTGTCGTCGGCAATGCCGGTGCCCGGCGCGTTGGCCAGGGCGACATTGCCCTTGCGATAGGCGTTCATGATGCCCGGAACGCCCAGCAGCGAATCCTTGCGGAAGACTTCGGGGTCGATGAATTCGTCGTCGATACGGCGATAGATGACGTCGACGCGCTTCAGGCCTTGCGTCGTGCGCATGAAGACCGTGTCGTCCTCGACCACCAGATCGGAATTCTGACACAGGGGCACACCCATCTGCTGCGCCAGATAGGCGTGCTCGAAATAGGCGGAATTATAGATGCCGGGCGTCAGGACGACGATGTTCGGATTGTCCTTGCCTGCATCGGGCGCGATGTGTTTCAGCGTCTTATAGAGGTGGTCGCCATAGTTGGAAACGGGCCGCACCTTGAGCGTCTGAAACGCCTTGGGCAGGATGCGTTTGAGGACTGCGCGGTTTTCCAGCACGTACGAGATGCCCGACGGGCAGCGCAGATTGTCCTCAAGCACATAAAACTCGCCATCGCCGTCGCGCACGAAGTCGGTGCCGGAAATGTGCGTCCACACGCCCTTGGGCGGCTTAAGCCCTTCGCAGGGTTTGAGATAGCATTGCGAACTGAAGATCAGTTCCGCCGGAATGACCTTGTCCTTCAGGATTTTCTGCTCGTTGTAGATGTCCTGAATGAACAGGTTGAGCGCCGTGATGCGCTGGGCGATGCCGCGCTCCAGCTTGTTCCAGTCGGCACCGGAAACCAGTCGCGGGATGATGTCGAAGGGCAGGATCTTTTCGGTTCCCTTCTTGTCGCCATAGACATTGAAGGTGTTGCCCGATTGATAAAGTATGTCCTCGGCCAGCTTCTGACGGCGTCTCAGATCGGCGCGGCTCAGCGCATCGATCTGTTCGACAAGGCCCGCCGCAGCAGCATGCGCCACGCCGTCCTTTTCAAACAACTCGTCAAAAAATCCATCGGTTTTATAGTTTTCGAGGCTCACGGTGCACCTCCCTTTTTATAACGAGGGAACTCAGAAAATACGCGTACTGACAATCCTCTTGCGGCATTCGGGGAAACGCCGCCTAGAGTACGTTCCGACCTGATCGGATCGGAACGTATTCTAAGTTTTTGTTTTATCGCGCATTTGATTCCGAAAACCGTTTCACACTTTTCGGAATGCGCTCTAAAGAATAAAGGCGAAAATGCCGGGGCTTTCGGCCCTGTGGCATATTCGAATAGGCAACCGCGCATCTCTGTATCCGGCGCAAGGCACCGGACGGGGCGCGCGGCTTATAAATAGACCTCGTTCATCGTCACCTGAACGCGCAGCTGCTCCTTGCCGCCGCCGCGATAGATGGTGCCCGATGTCGGGGTTGCGTCGATATAGTTGCGGCCGCACGCCACGCGCACATGGTCCTGCGACACGGTGCAGCCATTGGTCGGGTCGAAGCCGCGCCAGCCGATATAGGGGATATAGACCTCGGCCCACGCATGGCTGGCGTCGGACTGGATCTTGTTCTCGTAATTGGCCCCGGTGAAGATGTAGCCCATGCGATAGCGCGCCGGCAGGCCCAGAAGCCGGGCCAGCGTGATGAACAGGTTGGCGAAGTCCTGACACACGCCGTTGCGGTTGGCGTAGACGTCGAACGGCGTCGTCGAAAACGAGGTCGAGCCGGGGACGTAGGCAAAATCGCGGTAGATGGTCTGGTTGATGTCGTTGAGCGTCTCGACCACGTGGTTGGCGTTACGCTCGGCGAACGAGCGCGCATAGATCAGAAGCTCGGAAATCTGGGTTTCCGGCATTTCCAGCAGGAGCAGATAGGGCTCCATCACCTGAAGCTGCCAGGGCATCCACGACATGGGGAAGCGGGCCTGACGCTGCTGCGGGCCATAATCGTCCGGGGCCTGCCCGAAAATCTTGACCAGCGAGCGGCACGAAACGGTCAGCTGCTTGTACGGGTGGATGATCGAATAGTGGATGTTCTGATTGCCGAACACGTCCTCGAAGCGCACATCCTCGCCTTCGGCGGAGATGGTCAGGGTCGAATGGATGACCTCCTGAAACTGATCCTCGACCGGCAGGAGGCGGAAGACGTGGGTCGAATGCTCGACCGCGCTCTCATAGGTGTATTCGGTCGAGTGCACCACGTCATAGAGACGATAGGTCAGCAGCGAGCCGTCGGGGGCGTGGGTGATCGATTTGACATTGATCACGTTCGATTGTGCGTGGCTCATGCTGGCCAGCTTGGCGACGATCGAGGCCTGCTGCGACTGAGCCTGCACGCTGGAGAACAGGGTGTTGCGCTCGGTGATCTTTTCCAACGGGCCGCCCTGAATGATCGAGGCGGTCAGAGGTTCCGGGCGGTCCGGCTGCTGGGCCGGGGCGGTGGGGGCGGGCTTTGGCGGCGCGTCCTTCTTGTTGGTCCACACCATGGCCCCGCGGCGCGCGATGATCAGCTGTCCGCCCTGCATCGGCGTCCATTCGCCGTCGGAAAAGGGCGAAGACGCAAAAACCATGGCCGTGCGGAAGGTGTCGCGCGGATTGTTCAGCGAGAACGAGGCCGCGTCGGATTCGAAGCCCGCCGAATCGTGCGGCGGCTTGATGCGGCTGTAATAGAGCTTCGACTGCGAATCAGAGCCGTAGAAAACCGCCACCGTCATGCCGTCGGAAATCGCCATATCGGCCGAACCGAGGTCGTCCAGTTGCAGGAACCAGCTCAACAGGACGCTGTGGTCGATTTCCGCCAGAGTACGCGCGCCATAATCCTGAATCTTGCCCAGCAGGAAGACCAGAGCCAGCTCCGAATCGGTGCGCCCCAGCGGTTCGAGGAAGATCGAGGTGTTGTGGTGCAGTTGTTTGATGGCTTCCTTGTCGAGGTTGCCATTGTGCATGAACACCCAGTCGTGTCCGGCGAAAGACCGGGTAAAGGGCTGGGTTTCCAGATAGGTATAGCCCGTGGCCGCGCCGCGCACCTTGCAGAAGAAGACCGTCGAGCGGAAGCCTTCCCAGTCGCTCATCGCGCCTTTCAGCGAGGCGGTGTCCTTGGCGGCGGGGTCCTTCGCCACCATGGCGGCCTTGTTGTCCGCCGGATACCAGGCCAGCCCCCATCCCAGCGTATGGTCCCCCTTCTGGGGGCCGGTGCGGAACTTCAGGTCGATGAGCGGCGAGCTTAATCCGTCGAAACTAAAGGCAAAGATGTCGCTCGAAATGTCGCTGAACAACGGGTGGTCCTTCTCGTTCACAGGAAACTAAACGGCTTGCGCCGGGTCTTGTCCATACGCCCTGCCTTAACTCAGTTACACATTTTTTTCACGTTCGTTACAGCTCTGTGACGTGATTTTGTGGGGAAAGCAGACTTAACCTGATAGTCTGTGTGCGTTCGCGGCAAAAAACCGGGGCGCAAAGCATTATTTTACCCGTCCGGAAGCCATTTCGGGCGGCAAAGCGAATTGAAGTTGCGGGAAAACTGAATGACGATTCTGACGGCGCTGCACCACGTCACGGATTACCGGTACGAACGCCCGATCACCATGGGGCCTCAGGTCATCCGCCTCAGGCCCGCCCCGCATACCCGCGCCCACGTTCAGTCCTATCGCCTGAAGGTCGAGCCGGAAAACCACTTCATCAACTGGCAGCAGGACCCCTTCGGCAACTGGCTGGCGCGTATCGTCTTTCCTGAGAAGGTCAGCCAGTTCCGCGTCGAGGTCGATCTGGTCCTCGAAATCAAGGTGTTCAACCCCTTCGATTTCTTCCTTGAGGACTACGCCACCCACGTGCCGTTCACCTATGAGGCGGCGCTTAAGGACGAACTGGCTCCCTATCTGGAGATCAGGGAGACGGACGACATCCTGATGGACTATGTCCGTTCGGTGCCTGAGGTGAATCCGGCGACGGGCGAAAAGTGGGGCACGGTCGATTTCCTCGTCGATTTCAATCAGTCGCTGAACGCCCATCTTGACTATACGCTGCGTATGGAGCCGGGGGTGCAGACCTCGGCGGAGACGCTGACGGTCCGGCGCGGGTCGTGCCGCGACATGGCCTGGCTGGCCTGTCAGATCCTGCGCCATAAGGGCTTCGCCACGCGCTTCGTCTCCGGCTATTCGATCCAGCTGAAGCAGGACATCGAATCGCTGGACGGGCCTTCGGGCGTGACCGAGGACGTGACCGACCTGCACGCGTGGTACGAGGTCTATCTGCCCGGCGCGGGCTGGATCGGCCTTGACCCCACCTCGGGCATGTTCACGGGCGAGGGGCATATCCCGCTGTGCTGCGCGCCGAACCCCACCTCGGCGGCCCCGATCACCGGCGGCCATGAGGCCTGTAACTCCGAATTCAGCTACGACATGTCGGTGACGCGCATCTACGAATCGCGCCGCGTCACCCGGCCCTATACCGATGCCGAGTGGAAGCGTATCGACGCGCTGGGGCATAAGGTCGACAAGGCGCTCGACAAACAGGATGTGCGCCTGACCATGGGGGGAGAGCCGACCTTCGTCAGCCTCGATGACCGCACCGGCGACGAATGGCATTTCACGGCCCTTTCCGACACCAAGAAGGCGCTGGGCTTCGACCTGTTCAAACGCCTGTCGTCCAAATTCGCGGTGGGGGCTCTGGCTCAGCACGCGCAGGGCAAGTGGTATCCCGGCGAAATCCTGCCGCGCTGGGCGATGAACGCCTTCTGGCGGCTGGATAAACAGCCGCTCTGGCTGGATGCGGACCTTTTGATCGATCCTGAGGCCCCGGCCCATGCGCCGCTGGACACCGCGCGCACCTTCCTGCACACGCTGGCGACGGCGCTGGGGCTGCACGATGATCTGGTCATCGACGCCTATGAGGACATCCCCTACCACCTGTGGAAGGAGCAGCGCATCCCGCTGGAAGGCGAGATGCTCAAGGCCGATGTGTTCGAGGCGACCGAGCGCAAACGGCTTCAGGCCATGCTGGACAAGGATCTGGGCAAGCCGGTGGGTTTTGTCCTGCCGTTGCAGTATTCGGCGGTATTCGGTGGCTGGATGTCGAACCGCTGGGCCTTCCGGGCGGGCCGGATGATGCTGGTCCCCGGCGATTCGCCGGTCGGCCTGCGCTTGCCGCTGGGCGCGCTGCCCTTCGTCAGTCAGGCGGCAGCCGAAGCGCATTATTTCCCGCCGCGCTCGCCGTTTGCGCCTACTGATCCGTTGCCCGACGCGCAGGGCCTGATCGATGGTTTTGCGAAGGCACTCGATAAACCGAAGGCCGATCCGAAGCGCTGGGAAGGCCCCAACGGCCTTGTCCGTTCGGCCCTGTGCGCCGAGGTGCGCCATGGCAAGCTGTTCCTTTTCCTGCCACCCCTGACCTATGCCGAACACTATTTCGAGCTGATCTCGGCCATCGAAGCCGTGGCGGTGCGCCTCAAAATTCCCGTGGTTATCGAAGGTTACGGCCCGCCGCGCGATCATCGCGTCGAATCCATGAGCGTCACCCCCGATCCCGGCGTCATCGAGGTCAATATCCAGCCCGCCCGCAACTGGGATGAGCTGAAGAACATCATCACCACGGTCTATGACGAAGCGCGGCTTTCGCGTCTGGTCGCCGACAAATTCCTGATCGACGGCAAGCGCGTGGCCACCGGCGGCGGCAACCACATCGTCATGGGGGCGCAGCGCCCTGACGATTCGCCGTTTTTGCGGCGGCCGGACGTGCTGGGTTCGATGATCAGCTTCTGGCAGAACCACCCCAGCCTGTCCTATCTGTTTTCGGGCATGTATATCGGCGCGACCTCTCAGGCCCCGCGCATCGACGAAGCGCGCCATGAATCGCTCTATGAGCTGGAAATCGCTCTGTCGAATATTCCCGACGGGCCGTCGGCGGGCGACATCCCGCCCTGGCTGGTCGACCGGCTTCTGCGCAACCTGCTGGTCGATCTGACCGGCAATACGCACCGCGCCGAATTCTGCATCGACAAGCTCTATTCGCCGGATTCCGATCGCGGGCGGCTGGGGCTTCTGGAAATGCGCGGCTTTGAAATGTCGCCGCACCCGCAGATGAACCTGATACAGACCCTGCTGATCCGGGCGCTGATCTCGGTCTTCTGGAAAAAGCCCTATCGCGCCAAGCTGGTCCGCTGGGGTACGCAGCTTCACGACCGCTTCATGCTGGGGCATCATGTGCGCGAAGACCTCTATGAGGTGCTCGATTTCCTCAAAGGCAACGGTTACGATTTCAGTCGCGACTGGTTCATCCCCTTCTTCGATTTCCGCTTCCCGTCTCTGGGGACGGTGCAGATCGGCGCGCTGCACCTTGAGCTGCGCTCCGGCCTTGAGCCGTGGCCGGTCATGGGGGAGGAGCAATCGGCGGGCGGTACGTCGCGCGGCGTCGATTCCTCGGTCGAACGTATCGAAGTCATCCTGTCCGGTGCGGCCGGCGATCAGCACGTGGTGACCTGTAACGGTCGCCGCCTGCCTCTGCAGCCCACGCGTGAAGCCCATGTGCAGGTGGCGGGGGTGCGCTTCAAGGCGTGGGCCCCGTGGTCGAGCCTGCACCCCAACCTGCCGATCAATACGCCGCTGCAGTTCGACGTCATCGACACGCGGCTGGAACGCTCTATCGGCGGTTGCCGCTATCACGTCATGCACCCCGGTGGGCGCAATTATGAGCAGTTGCCGCTCAATGAGAACGAAGCCGAAGGCCGCCGCCTGTCGCGCTTCGAAGCCCCGACCCACACGCCGGGCCGCCTGCGTGCTCCGGCCCTGTTCGTCAATCCGGACTATCCCATGACGCTGGACCTGCGCCGCAGGGATTAAGGGAGCAGGTTTGCATTTTCCGACGCCTGAGCTAAGGTCTGCCCTGTTCTGAGGGGGGACAGGTCATGGCGCGTAAATCGAAGGACGGCTTCAGGCTCTGGTACGTGCTGCTGCCGGTCGGCTTGCTGATCGCGGCGGCGGCGGCGCTGTTTTTCACCGGGAAGACGGGACCGTCGGGCGAGAACGAATGGATCACCCTGTTCAAGGCCTATGGCGGCGACGCTCAGGCTCAGTATGTCAGCGGCCTGCCGTTTGACCGGCGTCGGGGCGGCTCGAACGACGAGGCGCGCGCCGTGCAATGGTATCAAAAGGCCGCCGATCAGGGCTATGCCGAGGCGCAGATCGCGCTGGCGGACCTCTATAATGACCATAAGGCCGAAGCCGACCGGGATAAGGCCTTTGCGCTCTATAGCGCCGTCAAGGCACCCACGCCCTACGTTAAGCGGCGGCTGTCCGAATTCTATATGAACGGACGCGGAAGCGTCAAAAACGACATCATACGTGCCGAGAACCTGCTGCGCGAAGCGGCGGAAGGCGGCGATCCCGTGGCGGAAAAACAATGGGCACAGCGTCTGCAGGCGACCGGAGATCGTGACGGAGCCAAAAAATTGTTCGGTCAATGCGCGGATCGGGGCGACCCGGAATGCATCACCTCTCTGGCCTATATCTATTATAACCACGGGGAGCGGCCCAAAAGCGTCGAGTATTTCAACCGGGCGGCGTTGCGCGGCTATGGCGATGCCCAGATTCGTCTGGCCATGATGTACTTCAATGGCCTGAGCGTCCCGAAAGACCGGGCGGAATCCTATAAATGGGCGCTGATCGCCTCAAAGGGGCCAAAGGGGACGCCGCCGGTGGCCGAGGCGGTTTCGGCCCTGTCCTTTCTGGAGGCGCAACTGACGCCCGAAGAGCTCACCGAGGGCAAGGCCCGCGCCGCTGCGTTTAAGGTGACACCGTAAGGGTGTTCTGGATCATTATGTTTTCGGGTGGAAACATAATGATCTGTTTTTTAGCCCCTCGCCGGGCGGTGGCTCCGCCACCCTGGCTGCCGCCTCAATGGCGGCTTGAGCGGCCTAGATCGGAAGGATTCCATTAGGAATCATTCCGCTCCAGGTATGGATTTTCATGTCTTGATCCAGCCGTAATCCTTGCGCATGGTGTCGTCACCGAAACATAACGGGGAGGGTAAAATCATGCGTACTGTTCTCACTCTGGCGGCGATGGTAGCGACGACTCTGGCGACGCCTGCGATGGCTCAAACGGCGGCATCGGCGGCGGCCTATGATAAGGCGCCGTGGTGGATGAAAGAGGCCGTCATCACCCAGACGGGTTATGTCCGCACCGAAATCGAAGCCAATCGCGCCAACTTCTCCGCCTCGTTCCTCGCCGTGGGAAAAACGGCGGACGAAGCGCAGAGCAAGGCCGTGTCGCAGACCAAAGCCCTGACCGAGGCGCTGAAAAAACTGGGCAAGGATGCCGTGCGCATCAACACCGCCTTTTCCATGCGCGCCCTCTATGAGCAGTACCGCGACAAGGACGGCAACCGCATCGAAAACCAGCGCGGCGACAAGATCGAAGCCTATCAGGTGACGATGACGCTCAATATCAAGGTCACCGACTTAAGCGTACTGGAACGCGCCTACGCGCTGGTGCTGGCTTCATCGCCCACCCAGTCGCAGCAGATCTATTTCACGCTGGAACCCGACAACGCCACCAAGACATGGCTCTATAACGAAGCCATCAAGGACGCGGCGCGCCGGGCGAAACTGGCCACCGATGCGGCGGGGGCTAAGCTTGGCGCCGTCAAGGTGATCGACCCGACGGGCCGTGCGTGTCAGACCGATATTCTGGCGCGCGGTTATCCCTCGGACGGTCAGGACGCCGACGCTTATACGGTGACCGCCAGCCGCGCCTATGCGCCACCGCCGCCCCCTCCGCCGCCCGCACCTATGGCCCCCGGCGGATCGGCGGTCGAACAACTCGAAGCCAAGGCGGCGCAGAACGCCTTCATTCAGGCCCCGCCGCTGTCGGTCCTGACGGCACAGGCCTGTGTCGTCTATGGTCTGAACTGAGATGCGGGCGGTATTCCTGATCCCGCTGGTCCTTTGGGCCGGTGGGGCTGAGGCGGCTGTGCGGTCGAAACCGAAAGCCGGTCCTGCCACCGTGGCGGCAACCCCCGTCGTGCCGGATATCAAACTGGCCCCCCCGTCGAAGACCGAAGCCGCGCCCTGGTGGATGGACCGTCCCGTCCTGCCGCAGACCGGCGAGGTGACCGAAGAGGTCGAAGCCAACCGCGCCCGTTTCAGCGTATCGTTCGAAGCGACGGCAAAGACGGTCGATAAGGCGCAGGCCGACGCCATCGGCCGCTCTCAGGCCCTGACCGACGCCTTGCGTAAGCTCGATCCGGCGGCGGTCAATGTCTCGACGGCCTTTGAAATGCGCGCGCTTTATAAGCAGTACCGTCTGAAGGACGGCTCAAAGGTCGAAGACGAACGCGGCGACCGTATCGAGGGTTATCAGGTGACGGTGAGCCTGTCGGCGGAAATCCGCGACATGGGCGTACTTGAGCGCGCCTATGCTCTGGCGTTGGCGGCATCGCCGACCTCATCGACGCCGGTCGAGTTCGATCTGGTGGCCGATAACGACACAAAGACGCGCCTGTTTACGGCGGCCATCGCCAATGCCCGCAGCCGCGCCGAAGCCAGTGCCGCCGCCATGGGCATGAGTCTGGGAGCGCTGCGCGTCATCGACTCTACGGGGCGTGTCTGTTCGGCGGATATTCTGGGGCGCAATGAGACGACCAAAGAAGAGGAGGGGAGCTATGCGCCTTCCATGGACGCTGCTCCGCCGCCACCATCGATGAGGTCCAGAGAGATGTCTTCGGAAATGCTGGAGGTCAAGGCGACGCAGAATGCCTTTATCCAGACGCCGCCTCTGTTCACCCAGAGCGCGCAGGCCTGCCTGATCTACGAACTGAAATAAAAAAAACGGCAACCACCAGGTTGCCGTTTTGGTTTGCCGGGTGCGGCAGGGTGTGCCGGATCAGAAGCGCAG
>JASGGL010000051.1:0-16719 GCA_047605065.1 Asticcacaulis sp. | reverse complement strand
GATTTGAACCCCGGTGCCATGGGCAGCACGACCCACGGCGCTTCGAGGCCTTTTGAGCCGTGCACGGTCATCACGCGCACGCGGTCGCCGCCCTCTTCCTGCTCGCGCTTGATTTCCGAAGCGTTGAATTCGCAGAGGTTCAGGAAGTCGGTGACGCCGATCGCGCCCACACCTTCGCCCTTGAGCGCCAGATTGAGCGCCTCATCGAGCACGTCCTCGCATTCGACGCCCAGCCGCGTGACGAAACGCTGCCTCTGGGTGCGGCCTTCCGGATCACGGCGATTGAGCACAAGGCCCAGAAAATCGAAAGCCGTCTGTTGCGGGGCCTCGCTCAGCGCCCAGCCGATAAAGGCCTTCGCCGGGACAAATCGCTCGTCCGTTTCCGACAGACGGTTAAGCGCCTGCCACAGCGTGGCATCCTTCACGCGCGTCAGGGCGAACAGGTCGTCCTCGCTCAGGTCGCACAGGGGGCTGCGCAGTACCACCGCCAGCGACAGGTCGTCAGAGCGTTGCAGGCACACCCGCATCAACGCCCGCAAATCCTGAAAGGCGATATGATCCGACAGCTTAAGCCGGTCGGCCCCCGATACCGGTACACCGGCCTGCTTCAGTTCGCGGATAATGTGCTCGAACAGGGCGTCACGCTTGCGCACCAGAATCAGTACGTCGCCCGCGTGCATGGGCCGCGCCTCGCGCGATCCCTTGTCGATGACGCTGCGCCCGACGGCGATCTCATCGGCGATGTGTCGGGCCAGTTGCCGGGCCAGTCGCTTGGCCGGCGCGGCCCCCGACGCATCGACCGGCGCGACATCGTCGTCTTCGCCCTCTTCGCTGGCTTCCGGTGCGCTTAGGGGATAGACGGGCGGCCATAGCTCAACCGTCGCCGCTCGTTCGGAGCGCCGGGCATCGTGGACGATACGCTCGGATGTAAAGTTGAGCGCTTCGGACAGGTCCGGCGCATCGAAGGCGCGGTCAACGAAGCCCAGAACTTCGGGCAGGGAGCGCCAGCTTTGCACCAGTTGCGGCACGATGAACGGCTTGTTCGCCCCTTCGGCCTGTGACTGGTAATAGTGGCGCATACCAAGAAACAGGTCGGGCTTGGCCCCCTGAAAGCCGTAGATAGACTGTTTTTCATCACCTACGGCAAAGACAGTGCGTCCGATGCGTCCCCCGAACACCGGCGCACCCGCTCCGGCGAAGAAGTCATCGGTCAGGGCCTTGATGATGTCCCACTGATCGCCGGACGTGTCCTGCCCCTCATCGACCAGTACGTGCTCAAGGCCGCCATCCATTTTAAACAGCACCCATTGCGAGCGCTCCGCCCCGGCCAGAAGTCCCTTGGCGCGCGTGATCAGGTCCTGAAAATCGAGCGCCCCGGTGCGGCGTTTCAACTCCTGATAGATGGCGCTGAAATCCTCAAACACCCGCAGGCTCAGAAGGGTAAGCCAGGCCGTGTCGGCGGCCTTGCGCCGCTCCACCGCCTCGGCCAGCGGTGCGCGTAAGCGTTCCAGCGCCTCACGGTCAGCAGGTGCGCTCCTGGTCGAGCACAGCTCTTTGCGCGGCTCACCTTTGGCGGTGTAGAACAGGGCGTAAAAGCCGTCGAAATCGAACGGCTCCCCGCCGCGGCGTGCGGCGACAAAACCCGCCAGCGCTTCGGATAGGGCCTGATTGCCCTTGGTGCTGATCGTGGCCAGAGACCGGGCCATTTCCGGCAGGACGTCCCAGTTGAGGGTGTCGGCAAAGGCCTCGCTTACCTGCGCGGACGTCATCGGTGCCTCAAGGCCAACACGTTGATAGATCAGAAGGCTGAGCGGTAAATCTTGCGCCCCGGCCTCGGTGCGAAGGGCGTCGAGCGCGTCGCGAATTCTGTCGTGCTGATAGAGGAACTGCGTCAGCAACTGCTCGAACCGCTGGGATTTCAACGTCCGGATCAGATCATCGCGGTAACCGGCATCGGGCAGGGTCAGCACGCCTTCCAGCGCCTTTTGCGACAGGTCGCGCGCCACCAGATCATCGAGCACCTGAAACGACGGGCTTAGGCCCGCCTCAAGCGGAAACCGCCGCAAAAGCTTTTCACAAAAGGCGTGTATGGTCTGGATTTTCAGCCCTCCCGGCGTTTCCAGCGCGCGGGCAAACAGGGCACGGGCATTGGCCAGATCGTCCGGGTCTTCGTCGATGGCGCGCAACTGATCGGACAGTTTATCGTCCTCGGCCACCGCCCAGCCGCCCAGCCGTTCATAGAGGCGGCCCTGCATTTCGGCGGCGGCGGCCTTGGTGTAGGTCACGCACAATATGTGTTCCGGCTTCGCCCCGCGCAGCAGCAGGCGCGCCACGCGGTTGACCAGAGTCGAGGTCTTGCCCGACCCGGCATTGGCGGTCAGAAAGCACGAGACTTCGGGATCGGCGGCGGCGTTTTGCGGGTTCATTCGCCCTCCTCCGTCGTCGTTTCGGCATCGCGGTCGCCCAGCACATGCCACTCATAAAGTCGCGCAAGCTGATCGTAATCACCCCCGCGCTCCAGCCGGTATTGCGGCGCGCGCCAGGACAGATAGCCCTGCTTCGGGTCTTCGTAACGCATCAGCCGCGTCTTGAAGCGTTTCAGGGCGAGGTCGGCCATTTCCTCCGCCGTCATCGGGTTCTTCTTATCGAAGACCTCGCGTGGCCTCACAGCGTCCTGCGACAGGCGGACATAGGTGAAGGCATTCAGTCCCTTAGCGCGATGCATGTCCTCAAAGCCGTCGAAGGTACCGTATTTGAGGATCGCCCCGGTCAGGGTCAGTTGCGGATAGAAGCCGCTCAGAACCGCCTTGGCCGATGGCGGCTGACCGGTCTTGAAATCGAGGATATCGACACCCTCGTCATGCACCTCAACCCGGTCGGCCTTGGCCGTCAGGATGAAGGTGCCACGCGGCAGATCGATCTTAAGTTCACCTGACTTTTCAATCAGCAGACGCGGGCGCAGACGGCGGCGTTCGGCTTCGAAATCGACATAACCCCGCGCCAGAAGCGGAAACAGCGGGCGTTGCAGCGCCAGTTGCGCCTCGCTGAGGTTTTCGGCACGCAACTGCGCCTCCAGCATGTCGCAGAAGGCTGCCACCCCGGCCTCACCCAGCGGTGCGTCTTCGCGGGCAAACCGTTCGGCCACGGCATGGATGGCCGTGCCGCGCCGCAAGGCCTCGAAGGGTTCATTGGGCCGGTCCAGCGGCTTCAGCCCCAGCACGTAACGCACATAGACGGCATAGGGATCGCGCGCCAGCATTTCGACCTGCGTGACCGGCAATTGCAGCGGCCGCGCCTCGACCGGCGGGGCAGGCTGCGGGCGGACAGCGGGCCTCAGGCTTTCCGGCGGACGGCTCAGCGGGCCGTCCATACGTCGTGCCCAGTCGAGCCAGCGCGGATCGCCCGGAATGTGTTCGCCCGCCCCGCCGGTAAGGGTTTCCAGCCGCCACAGCCAGCGCGAACGCACCTGAGGCTCGCCTTCGCGGCGCTGACGCGTCACCATCCACACTTCGGGCTGGCTGGCCGACTGTACGAAGTCGTGCGCCGACAGGCCCGTGCGGCGCTCCGGCGACGGCAGGCCCAGCGCCTTGCGCATCGGGCGCGACAAAAAGGGATCGATTTCCGCGGCCTGCGGCCAGACGCCCTCCTCCAGACCGGCCAGTATCAGCCGGTCGGCGGAGAACATGCGGGCTTCGATGGCCCCCAATATGGTCAGGCGCGGATGGGTGTGGCCGCCGGTGCGCACCGTCGCTCCCCTGAGCGCACGGCGCAGGATATCGACAAAGACCTGATCGTCCTCTACCGGGAAATCGCGCCCTTCGCTGATCAGATCGGCCAGCAGGGCCGAGGCCGAAGCCCCCGCCGCGCCGCGCCACAGGGCCTGACCATCGTGCTTCGCCAGCGATTCAGCCCAGAGAGTCAGGGCGCGCACATAGGAAGACAGATCTGTCTTTAACGTATCGTAAAGCTTTACGGCCTCCCCGTAGTCCCGCCATAAAACGGCGGCCTCAGGCACCTTTTTCCGTTCAAGGCGCTCGAAAACCTCAACGGCATCGCGGGGCTTCGCGCCACGTAAACCTTTGATTTCCAGATCATTTATGGCTTTTTCATCGGCAAACCGGCTCAGCGGATGCTTCAGCAAAGCCAGAAGTTTCACCGCGTCAAACGGCTCAAGGATCAGGTCGAGCAGGCTGTGCAGGAAGCGGCCCACCGGACTATGGATCAGCGGATCGCCCGCCGAGGAGTCGGCTTCGATCCCCCAGCGCGACAAACGCGCTGTCACGCGCCGCGACAGGGTGATGTCCGGCGTGATCAGCGCCGCCGTCCTGCCCGGGGTCTCTAACGCTTCGCGCATCAGAAGCGCGATCACCGCCGCGGTTTCTTCGTCATTGCGGCCTTCGATATGGGTCAGGCCGCTCAGGCCGTCGGAAATGGCCGTGTCGGAGGCCGCCTTGAGCACACCGATCTGGGCGCGCCAGTCCTTGGTGGCTTCGGCGGGACGCAGGGCTTCGTTGAGCAGGCGACGCCGCGCCATGCTCTTCATAAAGGGCCGCGCATGGTCGGCGGCTTGCGATACAGGCCAGGTGCGTACGATGTCGCGCGGCACGCGATGGCGGTCCAGCAGGGCCTTCATCGCCCCCTGAGGGTGGGAATCGCCCACCTGAGACCACACTTCGTCGGCCAGCGACAGATCGAGCCCCGGCAGGACCACCGCCCCCTGAACAAAGCCCGACACCAGCCCCATCAGCCGCGCCGTAGCGGGCGTCGTCCCGGTCGTGCCGGCCACGATAACCGGATGTTCCGGCGGCGTTTTCGCCCATTGATCGCCCAGCCGGTGGATGAGCGTCACCAGCCGCTGACTGGGGTCCATCATGTCGAGTTCCGCCAGACGCTTAGGCCACAGATCAACGGCGATGGCCAGAAAACGTGCCGACACCTGCCAGTGCTCGGCCAGACTGTCCAGGCCCTCGTGCCTAAGGTCCGGATCATTGACCAGATGCTCCAGCCGATCGGAGGCATCAACCTCCTCAAGTGCCAGTGAGTCGAAAAATTTGGCCAGCGCATCGGCCAGTTCCAGCGCGGTACGCGCATCCAATGGTCGCGCGCTCTCGTAGTGCGCGCGGATCAGCTTCGCCAGTTCGAACCGCCTGCGCGTCGACGACAGGGCGGGCGGCAGGTCCAGCCCCAGATGGTCGAGGTCGAACGGCGGCTCACCCTCTTCGAGGTCGCCCAGCGCCCGCACCTGCGGCAGCAGAAGCGCGCGCTCGCGGCACTGATCGGTAAAGGCATGGGCCATCTGACGCGCCCCGCGCCGGGTCGGCGTCAGGATCAGAGCCTGAGGCAGGTCGTCACCCAGCGCCACGCACAGACCGCGCGCCAGATCGTCGAGAAAGGGCCGTCCCGACGGGATCGAGTACCAGCGCGGGGCCGGCGTCAGGAACAGGCCCTCTCCGCTCATGCCGCGCGCAACCTCGCTTCGGCAGCGTCACGCGCGGCGGGATCGCCCACATGCATCCAGTCGCCCTCCATGACCGATCCGAACAGACGGCCCTCATCGGCCAGGCTGCGCCAGATCGGCGTCAACGAAAAGGCGTCCTGAGCGACCTCATCGACGATCTGCGGCTTGGTGATATGCACGCCCATATAGTTCCATGGCGCGCTTGTCTTTTCGCCACGAAAGACCAGACGGCCATCGCTGTTATGAAAGAAATCACCTGCCCCATCAAAACCCATGGAGCGCTTCATTGGAGCCAGCATCAGGGCGGCCTCCATCTCATCGGGTCGCCACTGACGCTTAAGGCGCGCCATGGCCTCGCCGTCGCGGTCCTCGATCCACACGCTGTCGATATTGGCGACAAAGACCGGATCGTCCCCCAGCAGCGGACGCGCCTTTTTCAGGCCGCCGCCGGTTTCCAGCAGTTTTCCCCGCTCGTCCGAAATGACGATATCGACATCGCTGCGCGTTTTCAGATGCGCCTCAAGCCGGTCGGCAAAATAGTGGACATTGACCACAAAACGTTCGACGCCCGCGCTTTTCAGCCGGTCGATCATATGGTCGATCAGGGTGCGTCCGCCGACCTCGACCAGCGCCTTGGGACGGTCGTCGGTGAGCGGTCGCATACGGGTGCCCAGACCCGCCGCCAGCACCATGGCGGTATGTATCTTCGTCATCCGATCCGCCCTTCCAGCCCGTTGGCCACGAACCACGCCTTTACGTCTTCCAGCCCCGGCGCGCTCAGATTGCGTCCCAGATGCCGCCACATACGCGGCATGAAGGCCTCATAGCGCGGCTTCTTATCGCGCGTCACAAGGCGGGCGAAAATTCCCAGAATCCGCGCCTGATTGAGCGCCGCCAGCGCCGTATAGAGCCGCATGAACGCCGCGCGATCCTCATCCGGACGCAGATTGAAATAGTGGTCGAGGCACAGGGCCTCCACCTCAGGCGACACATCGCGGCGTGCATCCTGAAGCAGGGAATGCAGATCCCACGAAGCGTGGCCCTTAAGACAGTCCTGAAAATCGATCAGGCCGACGCGCGCCACGCCTTCGCGCCCTTTGAGCCAGATCAGGTTTTCGGCGTGATAGTCGCGGTGGACGAAGACGCTGGCCGACGCCTGCGCCTCTTCGCGCAGTGGCCGCCACACGGCATCCCAATCCTTACGCGCCGCATCCGAAAACGACAGGGACGGATCGTATTGCGGCAACCAGTCGAGAAACAGATCGGCCCCGGTCTTCAGCGCCAGCGCATCATAGGTCAGAAGCGGCCAGCTCCCCATGGTCGGCGGTGGCGCGTCCTCATGCAGCTTCGCCAGCACCGATACAGCGGCCAGATACAGCGGCGTCTCGTTCTCTCCCGCTTCGATCAGACGGGCAAACAGGGCATCGCCGAAATCCTCATGCAGGATCAGGCCGTTCTCAAGGTCGGCGGCGTAGATGTCCGGAGCGGAAAACCCGCGCCCTTTCAGGTAGCGCGCCGCCCCCTCATAGGCCTCCAGCCGTCCGGCGGACAGGCGCACCGAGGCGAAATAGCCGAGCGCTTCGCGTGTGGCCTCATCGGCGTCCGGCGGACAGGGCACGGCCCCGGTGGGCGGCTGATCCATCAGCATCAGGGTCGAGCCATCGGCCTTCGTCAGACGCTCATAGCGGCGCGTCGAAGCGTCGCCGGGCAGGCGCGTGCGCACCGCGTCTCCAAAACCGGCTTCGCGCAGAAAATCGACAATCAGGTCTTCGCGGTCGGTCATTTTCCATCCCGGCTTAAGGTGACGCGACGGCCCTCGCCGTCCGGCCTGAGGGTCACGATCCACGGCGCGTCAAAGGCCGGATGCCCCCGCCGCAAGCCTTCGAGCCTCTGCGGCCATTCGATCAGGCAAAGATGGCTGTCGGCCATTTCGAACAGACCGATTTCATGAATTTCGTCCGGGTCGGTGAGGCGGTAAAGATCGAAATGCGCAATGTCGAAATCGCGCCCCTCATAGGTCTGGACGATGGTGAAGGTCGGCGACGGCACGTCTTCCTCAGGCGTGGTCAGGGCGCGGATCAGGCCGCGTGCCAGGGTCGATTTGCCTGCCCCCAGATCGCCCAGCAGATAGACGACCTCCCCCGGCCCAAGCTGCGCCGCCAGCCAGACGCCATAGGCGGCGGTTTCGGCCTCGTCTTTGAGAAAACAGTCGTCGGAAAAGGTCATAAGGCGGGGCGGTCCGGGTCGAGCGGCAATTCCCGTTCGATATAGGTCTTCAGCCGTTCGCACAACAGGCCCATTTCGACGCCTTGCGTCCCGTCGGCGGCAATCGGTGGCCCGACGGTCAGGTCGAAACGGCACCCGGCCTTGTTGAGGAACTCATGGAACAGGGTGATGTCGCGCAACTCCTGTGAAAAGCGGTTGAAGGTGTGAAACCACACCGACTCCGGCCCCGACAGATGCATGGGTATCAGCGGCGCCCGGTATTTCTGCGCCAGCGAAAAGGCCGTCGGCTGCCACGGCGGATCGCTGAGGCGGCCCTGTGCGTCGCGGCGCGCCAGACGCCCGGCGGGAAACAGCACCACGCACTGTTCGCGCTCAAAGGCATCCCGCGCCGCGGTCAGGGTGGCCCGCGTCTTTTCGCGCGTCCGTTTCGCCTCGACCCACTCCACAGGGATCAGCACCTCGCCAAAGCGCGGATTGACCCGCAACGCGTCGGCATTGGCGAAGAAAACCACATCCGCGCGTACCTTACGGATGGCGTCATAGACGGCGATGCCATCGGCAATGCCGGTCGGGTGGTTACAGACCACCACACAACGCCCCTGCGCCGGAATCCGATCGGCGTGACGCACCCCTACCGTCAGCGACAAAAGCGAGGCGATATAATCGAGCGATGCCTGTCCGGACAGGCCCGACACCGCTTCGGCCATACGCACCGCCCGGTCATAACCCAGAAGGCCATACAGAACGGGCTTCGCCACCGGCCACAGAGGCGATGCGGCCAGCCGCGGCGCGCGCTCGATAATCAGTTCCTCGACAATATTTTCAGGCCGTTTTGTAGTGGCCATCGCACTCCCCCGAGCTTCGGCTTTTCGCCGCAGCGCTTTACTGATAGGGTGGTCTTCATGCGCACCGCAAGCCCGAAATCTACGCCGCCATCAGCCGATCGCCGTCACCTGAAGGCCAAGATGCCCTATCTGTGGCTGTGGTTTGCAGCCCTCACTGGTATCATATTCGGCCTTTTGGCCCTGTCATCGACCTGAATCTGTTAACCAAAGTCTTAACAGTACGGCCTTCTTACGTTTATACTCGCACACTGTACGCCGCCGCCCCGAAGACAGGGGTAGACAGGACCGAGGGGGCTCCCGCGCCGCATGACCAAGAAACACCTGCTTTACGCCATACTGATCCTGACCGTGACCGCCATTCTGGGACTGGCCGGATACTGGGCGTACTGGAACTATTACGCGCGCTGGCAGCCGATCACCATCAGCCGCAAGCAGACGGAGCTTCAGGCCCTGCTCGACGCCTCAGGCTATGCCGCGCTGGGCAAGGAAGGCCGCGAGATGTGGGTCATTACCTACCGCGACTGCGACTCCTGCCGCAAATGGGAAGCCGAAGAACTGCCCCGCTTCGAAGCCCTGCCGACCGATATCCGCATCGTGCCGTTCGCCCTGTTCGATATCGAAGGCAAGACAAAGTCGACGCCTTCGGAGCGCTCGACCCTGGCTGAGCTGTGGCTCAACCGCTCCTACAGCCTCTATAAGCAGTGGCGCGCCACGCCGGACGAGCTGTGGCAGCCGACCTTCCGCCCGGCGGACGGCGATCTGGCGCGCACCGCCGTGGTGCAGGCCAGCCGCGATTTCATCACCCAGCTTGAGCCCCTCATGGCCGAGAACGGTGTGGAAATCCGCTATCCGCTGATTATCTGGCGCGACGGGACCGAGCATATTAAGGTCTGCGCCTGTTCGGACGAGCGCATGTACCACTTCGTGCGCGAAAGCCTGAACGCACCTGTCGCCTCGACGCAACCGGGCATCGCGCCGCAGCCTTCAAAGGCACCGGCTGCCGAAACGGCTGCCAGCGACAGCGCCGCCGAGGTCTCCGCCGCTGAAATCTCCGCCGCTCAGGCCGATTACGGCCCGGATGCGCTTTAGGGCCCAATCCCGCCTGCCCAAATCCGGCCCTATTGAACAGGCACTGTGGCGCTCCAATATGGGTGTAAACCGTCCGGAGTGATCCCAAATGCGTCCGATCCTGTTCTTCACGATTGTCCTGTCGCTTGTCGGCGGCGCAGGCGTGACGATGGCTCAGGACGTGGTCGACCCCAAGGCGAAACCGTCCTTCACCGAGCGCACCGACAAGATGACGCCCGAAGAGCGCGAGGCCGAAATCAAGCGCGTTTTCAACGAATTCGACCGCAACAAGGATGGCTTCATCACCGAAGACGAGGCCCCGCGCCTTCCCCACACCAGCAGCGACCCTGAAACGCTCAAGGCCGATGCCAAATTCTTCATCTCGCTCTATGACGACAATGACGACCATAAGGTGTCCCTGCCCGAATACCGCGCCAAGGCGGCTCTGGCCCTGATCGGGCGGGAAAAAACGACGCAGGCCCTCAAATAGGGACTTTCCTTATCGCCAAAGCGCCGCAGTTGATCTAAAACCGCCGCATGAGCGAAGACAGCCCCTCCTCCGATACCCTGAAAACCTCGCCCTTCGGCTTCCGCGATGTCGACGCCAGGGAAAAGGTCAATCTGGTCCATGGCGTGTTCAAGAACGTCGCCTCGAAATACGACCTGATGAACGACGTCATGTCGGCAGGTGTACACCATCTCTGGAAGGATGCTGCCTGCGCCAAGCTTAATCCTCAGCCGGGCGAAGTCATCATCGACTGCGCCGGGGGCACCGGCGATATCGCGCGACGTCTGGCCAAACTGGCCCGCGCAGCCAAGGCGCGACGCGGTGGCAAAAACGCCGAAATCCGCATCATCGACTATAATCAGGCCATGATCGAAGCCGGCATCGCCAAGGGTGGTGAGCCAGAGATCACCTGGTCCGTCGGCGACGCCATGAACCTCGCCATCGCCGACAACAGCGTCGATGCCTACATCATCTCATTCGGCATCCGTAACGTCGCCGACGTTCAGGTGGCACTCAATGAGGCCAAACGCGTGCTGAAGCCCGGCGGACGCTTCTTCTGCCTTGAGTTTTCGCACCCCACCACCGGCCTGATCGAAGCCAGCTACGAATTCTACGCCTTCAAAATCATCCCCTTTATGGGCCAGATGATCGCCAATGACCGCGAGTCGTATCAGTATCTGGTCGAAAGCATCAAACGCTTCCCCGATCAGGACACCTTCCGCGGCATGATGGACACGGCGGGTTTCCGCCGTACCGGCTATACCAACTTTACCGGCGGGGTGTGCGCCCTGCATTACGGCTGGGCGTAAGCCTTGGCCTCGACCTTCGGTTCCCTGCTCAGGCTGATCCGCACCGGCTTCGTGCTCATGCGCGAGGACGTGCTGATCCCGCACGAGCTGCGCGACCAGTTGAGCCCGCCCTTACGCGGCCTGTCGGATCTGCTGCGCCTGCTGTTCGCACGCAAAGGCGCAAAGGCCCGTGTCGGCCTGCGTTACGCCCGTGCCTTCGAACAGTTGGGCCCCGCCTTCATCAAGCTGGGGCAGGTGCTTTCGACGCGCGGCGACATCTTCGGCGAAGACTTCATCCGCGACCTCAGCCACCTCAAGGACCAGCTGCCGCCCTTCGATGAGGCCACGGCGCGCCGTCTGATCGAAGAGGCGCTGGAAAAGCCGGTCGACAGCCTGTTCGCCGAGTTCGGTGAGGTGATCGGCGCGGCCTCTATTGCACAAGCGCACCGCGCAAAGCTTAAGGACGGGCGGCAGGTGGCGGTGAAAATCCTGCGCCCGCGCATCGAAGAGATCATCGCCGACGACGTCGCCATGATGACTCTGGCGGCAAAGCTCATCGTCGTCTTCGCCCCCGCCTCGCGCCGACTTGAACCCGTTGCCTTCATCGACACCGTGGCACAATCCCTGCTGCTGGAGATGGATCTGCGCCTCGAAGCCTCCGCCGCCGATGAACTGGGTCAGATCATCAATGCCGAGCCCTATATGTCGACGCCTAAGGTCGTCTGGCACTATGTGGCGCGGCGCGTCATGGTCACCGAATGGGCGCAGGGCGTACCGCTGAGCCGCCCCGAGGCCCTGAGCCTGCCCGGTCTTCAACCGAAGGCCATGGCCGACAACCTGATCCGCGCCTTCCTGTCTCAGGCGCTCAATCACGGCATGTTCCACGCCGACCTGCACGAGGGCAATCTGTTCGCGCAGGCCCCGGACAAGCTCACCGCCATCGATTTCGGCATTGTCGGCCGCCTTAAGCCCAAGGAACGGCTCTATCTGGCTGAAATGCTGTGGGGCTTCCTGCGTCGTAACTATAAGCGCGTTGCCGAGGTGCATTTCGAGGCCGGATATGTGCCCCGCCATCACAATGTCGACGCCTTCGCTCAGGCCCTGCGCGCCGTGGGCGAGCCGGTACTGGGGCGCGCGGCAACCGAGGTGTCGATGGGTCGCCTGCTGACCCAGTTGTTCGAAATCACCGCCCAGTTCGACATGCACCTGCGGCCCGAACTGGTCCTTCTGCAAAAAACCATGGTCAGTGTCGAAGGCGTGGCGCGGCGCATCTATCCGGAGCACGACATCTGGGAGGCCGCCCGCCCGGTGGTCCGCGACTTCATCCAGTCCGAACTGTCACCGCTGGCCGAAGCGCGCCGCCTGTTCGACCGGCTGGTACAGCGCCTGAAGGATGACGACGAATCCACTCAGTCGCGTGAGCGCGAGCAGCAGGCGCTGATCGCCCTGCGCTCAGACCTGCGCCACAGCCGGACGATGTCGTTCATGGCCCTGATCGCCGCCGTCCTGGCCCTTGGCGTGACGGTGTGGATGACCTTCGCGCATTAGGTTGGCTCCTTACCAGACGGTGGCCTGAGCGAAATGCAATTTCACCCGAAGCCTGTGCCGATCCGCCGCATCACCATAGATGCGCAGATAGCGTAGACTGAGACGGTTGCTTTATCCGGAGGCCCGTCATGTCTCACGCCCTCGCCTCATCCCCCGCTGCGCCCTATGTTCGCGCCATCGCGTTCGTGGACCATCAGCGGGCGGAAATCCTGCCATTCGACACCCTGCACCATGATCGCATACGGGTACTGGAACATGGCCCAACGACTCAGGGCACCGACCCGCGTGCGCTTCATGCGTTCTTTTCGGACGTGTGCGATGCCCTGAGCGCCTATGATGCCTTTGTGGTCGTGGGACCGAAGACCGGCGTTTCTGATTTCCGCCGCTATCTTGGCAAATACCGACCGTATCTGATCGATCAGGCGGCGGGCTATGAAACCGCAGATCCGCTGACTCTCCCGCAGCTACTGGACCGCGGACGCGCCTTTTTCGGTCACCCTGAGCGCCTGACGCCCTGATTTCACCGACTACAGGGCCTGACGGCCACGCGTACCCTGCTCCGGCTTATCTAAGCCCAGATAGGCCGGAATATCCTCAGGGGCCATCGGTCGGGCAAAGTAGTAGCCCTGAACCATGTCGAAACCCATCGGACGCAGCTTATCGAGCTGATCCGGCGTTTCGACGCCTTCGATCACTGACTTCAGCCCCATGTCCGAGCACAGCCCGGCCAGCGAGCGCACGATCTTGCTGCTGGTGGCGTTGTTGTCGATATCGCTGACGAAGCTGCGGTCGACCTTGATGCGGTCGAGCGGCAGACGATGGACGTAGCTGAGCGAGGAATAGCCGGTGCCGAAATCGTCAAGCGACAGCTGACAGCCCAGCGCCTTGAGCGCCAGCATGGACTGACGGGCGCGCACGAAGTCGAAGGCCATGGCGGTTTCAGTGATCTCGAAATCGATGCGACGCGGATCGATACCCGAAGCATTGATGATGGCGATCAGACGCACCACCCCTTCGGCGGCGCAGATATCGTGCGCCGACAGGTTGAAGGACAGCCCGACCGTTGCTGGCCAGCCCTTCATCTCGTTCAGAGCCTTTTCCAGAAGGATGCGCGTTACACTGCCGATCAGGCCGGTACGTTCGGCCACCGGTATGAACACGTCGGGCATAACCGCACCGATATGCGGATTGCGCCAGCGGGCCAGCGCCTCGAAGCACAGCACTTCACCGCTGGTCATGTCGATGATCGGCTGAAACTGCTGGGTCAGCTCTGTCTCAAGGTCGGCGGAGATCAGGTGACGCTCGACCGAATTCTGAGCGCGGATTTCGGCCTGATGGCGCTCATCGAACAGAACCGTCTGTCCCCTCAGGTTGCGCTTGGCGTAATAAAGAGCGTAATCGGCACATTCATAGAGGCTTTCCGGTGTGCGGTCCTCAGTAGGCCATGTGGCGATGCCGATAGAGCAGGCCATCTGAGCATGGTTGCTGCCGATGGCGAAGGGAATGCGGATGGCGTCGGTCATCCGGCCGCCCAGTTCCGATAGGGTCTCCGCCGAGGCCACGCCGGTCACGATCAGACCGAACTCGTCGCCGCCCAACCGGTAAAGCCGTGCATTGGCCTTGTCGAAGGCCGCGCCTATCCGCGCCAACCGCTCTGCCGCACCGACCAGCACCCGGTCACCGGCAGAGTGACCATAGGTGTCGTTGACCGGCTTGAAGCCGTCGAGATCGATGACCCCCACGGATACGTGGATATCGCCTTGGGCATTGGCCACGCAAGCGGCTTCGAGGTCGCTGAAAAAGCGTCTCCGGTTGGGCAGGCTGGTCAGCATGTCCAGGCTGGCCATACGATAGTTTTCATCGGACAGGGCCTGGGTTTCGGCCTGTCTGGACATCAGATCGCGGCGCGAACGGACCAGATCGGCGAAATCCTTATAATGGGTATAGAGGATGTCGATCATTGCTGCGCTGACCAGAAGGCCATTGATGGCGATGGCTTTTTCCGCCGTTCCACCCTGAAACAGGAAATAGGCGACGAAAGGGATATTGACGATCAGAGTCACGACGATGGCGGCGGAGCGCAGATGCATCAGGCTGAAAATACAGCCGATCATGGTCACGCCCATATAAAAGGCCACCTGCCCCTGAGCATGGGCATCGCCCTGACCGTAGCCATAGAGCGTCAGCCCCCACAACGTGAAGAAGACCGCCAGAAGCGGCGTAGTGGTATTGACACGGCGCAGGCTGGCCAGAGCCTGCTCGTTCGACACTTCGATGTGACGATGCCGCCACCAGTAGAGGCCGCGCGAGGCACCGACGCCACACAGGACCACCGGCAGAAAGACCGACAGCCACAGGGGCGCCAGACGGCTATAGGTATAGATGACCGCCAGCGTGTTTACCGCCAGAATGAAATGCAGCAGGGGTATCTGACGCGTCAGGGCGCGAAACTGCGCCTGTATCAGGTCCGGATCGTCGGACGGGACGCGAAACAGGGTCAAGCGGGCGGATAGGCGGCGGGATAGGCTAGTCAACACGGCGGGGTCACTTCATTAAGCGTACCCTCACCTTACACGCATTTATATAACATTGATTTAATCACGCGGGGTGGTAGTCACGAACCGCGTGTTAATCTTCTTCACCCGCGTAACTGTCGCGGCGGATGGTCCGGCGCTCGGCTTCGATTTGCTTCTGTTTCTGCCAGTAGCCGGCACCTTCATAGGGCCGGAACAGGGTGCGCGGCGCGCCTTTTTTGGTCATGACCGCGAAGACATTGCGCTTTGCATCATAGAGGAGCGTGTCGCCATTGTTGCGGGCGATCGTTTCGGTGCCTGGCGGTGGGTTATGGATAAAGCCGTGTACCATGGACAGCCACTCTTCGTAGCTGCGCGCGCTGACCTCTGCGCCGTGCTTTTCGAAATGATAGGTGGCGTTCTCATAGGCGGTATATTTGCGGTTCGACGACCATAGAGGCCAGTCGCCGTAGCGGGTACGGCTAATCTCGGCAACCTTACCGACCGGCAGGCGGATGGCGTCCGCCCCGGCCCTGACCGGCGCGGCATCAGGCACTTCCGGGGCAGGCGCGCTTTCCGCACGAATGGCCTCGACAGGTGCCACAGGCGCGGGCGCAACCGCCACCTGTTCCGCCGGGGCCTGCCCCTTGCCGTCTTCGAGCACAGCCGACGGCCCGGCATCGCAGGCCGCCAGCAGAAGCAGGGCCAGCATACTCAGGATTCCCCGTACGCTCAGGATTCGTTGTGCGATGGTCATGAGCCCCCCATATAACTTGCCAGACCGCGTCAAAGGCCATTAAAGGCTATCCCATGACTGTTGCAACCCCACCCCGTATCCTGCTCGTCATCGGTGGCGGTATCGCCGCCTATAAGTCGCTGGAGCTGATCCGCCTGATCAAAAAGGCCGGGATGAGCGTCCGCGTCGTCCTGACGAAGGCCGCGCAGGCATTTGTCACGCCCCTGAGCGCCGCCGCCCTGTCCGGTGACAAGGTCTATAGCGACCTGTTCGACCTGACCGATGAAACGGAAATGGGTCACATCAGCCTGTCGCGTCAGGCCGAGCTGGTCGTCGTCGCCCCGGCCACCGCCAATCTGATGGCGTCTCTGGCACAGGGTCAGGCCCACGATCTGGCCACCACCCTGCTTCTGGCCACCGACAAGCGCGTGCTGATGGCCCCGGCGATGAATGTGCGCATGTGGCATCACCCGGCAACGCAACGCAATCTGGAAACCCTGCGTCAGGACGGCGTCCTGTTCACTGGACCGGACGAAGGTGACATGGCCTGCGGTGAATACGGACTGGGACGGATGAGCGAGCCCGACACCATCTTCGCCGCCATTCAGGCCGCGTTGAAACCGAAAGCGCAGCCCTTGAAAGATCGTCACGTCCTGATCACCGCCGGACCGACCTTTGAGCCGCTCGATCCTGTGCGCGGCATCACCAACCGCTCTTCGGGCAAGCAGGGCTACGCCATCGCCGCCGCCGCCGCCGAAGCCGGTGCTAAGGTCACGCTCGTTTCCGGCCCGGTCAGCCTGAGCACGCCCGACGGCGTGACGCGTATCGACGTCGTGACGGCGCAGCAGATGTACGACTCCGTACATGCACACCTGCCTGCCGATGTGTTTATCGGTGTGGCCGCCGTCGGTGACTGGCGCGCCAAAGAGGTGGCCGCCGACAAACAGAAAAAGGGTGTCGACGGTGAACTGAGCCTCACCCTCGTCAAGAACCCTGACATTCTGGCCAGCATCGGCCACCACGAAACGC
>JASGGL010000050.1:0-16783 GCA_047605065.1 Asticcacaulis sp. | reverse complement strand
GCTGTAATCCTTGTCGGGCGATTTCAGCGTCACATAGGAGCCGCCCAGCGGCAGGTCACCGCTGCCCCCATCGAGATAGGTCCAGCCGATTTCGGTGAATTGACCGTAATGGGCATAGCCCCACAGGGCTTCGCGCACCCGGTAATGACCGCTCCATGGCTCCCACGCCAGAACGGTCGCCGGGTCTTCGGCGTAGGGTTCGGTCGGGTAAAGCCCCGCAATGTCGTACCAGTTGACGACGCGGGTCGCGCCGCTTTTGATGTAGTTGTGGTTGAAGCACTGAACGAGGCCGATCGTGCAGTCGAACCCTTTCAGATAGACGTGGTCCTCGGTATTCCAGATCGGCTTGCCCAGTTCGGCGGCAAGGGCCTGCTGTTCGGGCGTGGCGTGGGTATGGGCGTAGAAGACGTGCGCTCCGATGACGTCGATGGCGTCGCGCAGTTCGGCATCGGTCTTCATGTCGGGGAGGAAGTCGAGCTTGTCCTTCGGCCAGTTATCGAAGGCATGCAGTTTCACCGCCTCGAAGCCGCGCGTCATCAGGCCTTTTTTCAGGGCCTTGGCGAAGCCGTAGCTGACACCTTTTTCGTTGCGCACGCCGATGGCGTCCAGCTTAAGGCCATGAACGCTGCGCAGACCTTCGAGCCATTTGATGTAGTAGTCGACGGCATCCTGAGAGAAGAACTCGACATTGCCGTTCTTGCCGATCTTGTCGAAATGGCCACCTGTATCGCCGATCCAGCCGGGCGCGCTCCACGCTGCGGCATCGAGGCTGAGGTGCGGGTTGCGCTTTTTGGCTTCTTTCAGAATCCACCACGTATAGCCGCGTCCGTAATCGAGGTCGTCGCGCGTGTGCATGTGGCTGAGCATCGAGCCTTGCGTCGAATTGCCGTCGCCGGGGATTTCGACCAGAAGCGCGCTGACCGAAGCCCCGAATTTCGGCTTATAAAGCAGGTCGAGGATCTGGCTGCGCTGCGGCTCCGGATAATCCTTGAGCAGGACCGAGGTGGCTCCGCCACCATTGACCACGCCTATGCCGTCGAAGCGCCTGCCGCCTGCGTTTCCGTCAAGCCGCAGGGTATGGACCGCCGCCTGCGCCGAGGCCTTTGCACCGAGGGCCAGTTGCGCGACCGAGGCGGCGGTGGCCAGCAGATAAAAGCGCCGGGAAAGGGGCATTGTTTTGTTCCTGTGACCTGTTCTGGCGCTCTGAGCGGCGCGCATTTAATTGTATTATGAATATAATTTCTTCCTGCGGCCACAAAAAAACAGCCCGGCGGCATGGGCCACCGGGCTGATGTGTTGCGCAATCGGATGCGGGCTTACTTTGTCTGGCTTACTTCAACGACGCGATGTCGATGACGAAGCGGTAGCGTACGTCGGATTTGATGACGCGTTCATAGGCGGCATTGATGTCCTGAATATTGATCAGCTCGATATCGGAGACGATGTTGTGCTCGCCGCAGAAGTCGAGCATTTCCTGCGTTTCCTTGATCGAACCGATGGACGAACCGGCCAGCGACCGGCGACCCATGATCAGCGAGAAGGCATGCACCGGGACGGGGTTTTCCGGCACACCGACCAGCACCATGGTGCCGTCGATCTTCAGAAGGCCCAGATAGGCGTTCCAGTCGATGGGAGCCGACACGGTGTTGATGATCAGGTCGAACGATCCGGCCAGCGTCTTGAAGGTTTCGGCGTCGTTGGTGGCGTAATAGTGATCGGCCCCCAGCGCCAGCGCGTCGTCCTTCTTGGCCAGCGACTGGCTGAGCACCGTGATTTCAGCGCCCAGAGCATGACCCAGCTTGACACCCATATGGCCGAGGCCGCCGAGACCGATGATGGCGACCTTCTTGCCCGGACCGGCGTTCCAGTGCTTCAGCGGCGACCACAGGGTGATCCCGGCGCACAGAAGCGGGGCGGCGGCGTCGAGCGGCAGATGCTCCGGCACCTTGAGGACATAGCCTTCCTTGACGACGATGTGGTCGGAATAGCCGCCGTATGTCGGCAGGCCTTCGCGGTCGCGGCTGTTGTAGGTCATGACCGCCTGCTCGGGCATGTACTGTTCGCGGTCGAGGTCGCGGGTCTGGCAGTGGATGCAGGAATCGACGAAGCAGCCGACGCCGACGGCATCGCCTTCCTTGAACTTCGTGACGTTCGCGCCGACTTCGCGCACGCGGCCGACGATTTCATGGCCGGGGACCTGAGGGTAGATGCCGGGGAACCATTCGTCGCGCACCTGATGGATGTCGGAATGGCAGACGCCGGAATAGAGGATGTCGATGACCACGTCGTCGGCGTTCGGGGCGCGGCGCTCGAACGTAAAGGGTTCGAGCGGGGCCTTGGGGGCGAGGGCGGCATAGGCTTTGGCGAGAGACATGAGAATACCTCGATGCTGAACGCAGCCGCACGGTGCAGGGCAGGGGTGACTGTCTCTGAGGGCGTAAAGGGTGCGTCTGTTGTGGAACTTCACGCATATAGGTGGGCGGCAGGGCGTGCGCCACATTCCGCCTGTTGATAAATCCGAAAATCCGGAAAAAGCCTCGGACGTTTTAGACCAGATTATATAACCATAAAAGAAGCGGCAGGGTGATCAGGCTGAGAGAAGTGGTCAGGGCGACGATCCCGGCCATCAGCGGCGCATCGCCGCCCATGTGGCGGGCCTGCACGTAGGCGACGGCAGCGCACGGAGCCGCACCGCAGCACAGCGCCACGCCCTGCGCCAGATGGTCTCCGCCAAACAGGCGGCACAGCCCCCAGCTGATCAGCGGCACGATCAGTATTTTGAAGCCCGACACGGCGGTGACCAGAAACGGCTTGCCGCGGATATAGCCGAAGTTCAGTCCGGCGCCGGCCAGGATCAGGCCGGTCGGGATGGCGGCGTCGCCAAGCATCGACAGATCTTTTTCGATGAACGGCACCGAGGGCGCGTGCAGGGCATTGAGCCCCAGCCCGATCAGGCACGACAGGAAGATCGGATTAGTGAACAGGCGGGCCATGATGCCGCGGAAACTGCGGTCGACGGCGTCCGCGCCCTCGGGCTCGCCCCAGCGGGCCAGCACCATGATGGAGGCCATGTTGCTGAGCGGGATGAGCGCGCTCATCGCCACGGCAGCAAGGCCTACGGCTTCCGGGCCGAAGATGGAGGTGGCGATGGGCAGGAAGACGAAGGAATTAAAGCGGATCAGGCCCTGAAAGACACTGGTATAGGTCGGTCCCGACAGGCGCAGGACCGGTTTCAGCCCAAAGCCCAGAAGCGCCGACAGAACCATGGCGATGGTCACCGACAGGCTGATCGGGCCTGCCGAAAGCCCCGACAGGTCGGCATGCCAGATGGCAGGAATAAGAAAACCCGGATAGAAGACGTAGACGGCGATGCGCTCGATCGGCCCCCACACGCTGGGCGGCAGAAAGCCCGACACTTTGAGGCCGAAGCCCAGCGCGATCAGCAGGAAGACCGGTAATATGCCGTTGATAAAGACTTCGGGGGTCATGCCAACCCCTTTCGTCCGATCCCACTTGGGCCCTTTGGAGTGTGCGGAGGTCTCATGCGGCGCTGCGGATGCGGTCCAGCGCGCCCTGAAGGATATAGGCGGCGGCGGAGCGGTCGATGACCTCGGCGCGTTTGGCCCGGGTCAGGTCGGCCTCTTCGATCAGGAAGCGGTTCATCACCGACGACGACCAGCGCTCGTCCCAGAAGACGACAGGCAGGTCGGGGTCGAGGCCCGCCGCCGCGAACCTATCGGGTGACAGCCTGAGGAGATTGCGGGCGAAGGCGCGCACCGACTGGCAGCGCGGGCCTTCGGTGCCGTCCATATTGACGGGCAAGCCGATGACGAGGCCCGCCGCCTCGCGCTGCTTCATCAGGACCAGCAGGCGCTCGACCTCCTGCGTGAACTTGCTCTTTTTGATCAGTTCCAGTGGCGAAGCGATGCTCAACGAGATGTCGCTGACCGCTACGCCAATGGTTTTTTCGCCGAGATCAAGCCCGATGAGGGCGCGGCGGACGGGCAGGGTGCGTTTCAGTTCGGTGATATCGATGACGGCCATGGCTTTGCCTTTGGCCCCGGAACCCTTGTGAGTCAACCGCAAAGGCGCGTGGGCGTTTTTACATTGTGGCGCGAATATGGATTAAATTCATGTAATCATAAATTCAATTTAATGTATTGCGCATTATTAATAATAAAAAGATGGTATTTTACTTCTGATTTTGAGATTTTGATTTCATCTTAAATAACGGGAGAGTGAAAAATGCGTAAGATTGTATCGATGTTTGTTGTCGTAGCGGCTCTGGGTGTGTCGGGTGCGGCCATGGCCGGGGAAAACACCCCTGAGCGGTCCGTGCGTTTCACGCAGGCCGATCTTAACGACCCGGCGCAGGCCAAAGAGGTGCTCAAGCGCATCAAGGCCGCCGCGCGGGAGGTTTGTGACGAAGGGCTCAGCTCGCCGCACGGCCTGATTATCACGGATCGTCAGTGCGAAATGCTGGCGGTTGAAGAGGCGGTGGCCGATATCGGTCATCCGATGCTCTATGCGGCGCAATCCGACGATTTGTCGAAGCGCGGCGTGAAAATGGCGCGGACTTCGCGCGAAGCGATGCGTGTGGCGGCGAAGTAGGCCGGTACGGTTTCGGGAAGGTTTTTTCTGAAACTATACTTTATGTAACAAGTAAAGCTCTGTTCACGATGCCTTAGAGCCTTTTTTCGTTCAGGGTGAATCGAAAAAAGGCTCTAAGATTATAATTTACGCGCTTTTTGATCCGAAAAGTGCGTCACACTTTTCGGAAAGCGCTTTAATGCGTAACGGCGCGCCGGAGTCTCTCCGCGCGCCGTTTTCGTATCTGCTTTTTCATGTCTGTTTTTCATGTCTGGCCTTGCCATTTGGGTTCGCCCTCGCTAACCGGAACTCTATTGATATAGGAGTCTCCGCATGGCCATCGATGTGGCAACCGTGCGCAAGGTGGCGAGCCTGTCGCGCCTGCGTGAAAGCGATGAACGGCTTGAAAGCCTCGCCGGGCAGCTGAACGGCATTCTGGGCTGGATCGAGCAGCTCAACGAGGTGGACGTTGCCGACGTTCAGCCCATGACCTCCTGCGTGGAAATGACCCAGCCCCTGCGCGATGACGTGGTGAGCGACGGCGATAAGGTCGCCGATGTCGTGTCGAACGCGCCGAAGAGCATCGACGGCTTCTTCATCGTGCCGAAGGTGGTTGAGTAATGAGCGAGCTGACGCAACTGACGCTTAAGGGCGCGCTTGACGGCCTTAAGGCGAAGTCATTCTCTTCGACCGAACTGACCGAAGCCTTTATCGGCGCGATCGAAAAGGCCAACCCGGCGCTCAATGCCTATGTGCTGACGACCTTCGACAAGGCGCGCGAGATGGCGGGCGAGTCCGATCGCCGCCTCAAGGCCGGTGAAGGCCGCGCACTCGAAGGCGCGCCGCTGGGGATCAAGGACCTCTTCTGTACCAAAGGGGTGCGCACCACGGCGTGTTCGGGCATTCTCGACACCTTCGTGCCGCCTTATGAATCGACCGTCACCCAGAACCTGTGGGACGATGGCGCGGTCATGCTGGGTAAGCTCAACATGGACGAATTCGCCATGGGCTCGTCCAACGAGACCTCGCACTGGGGGCCGGTGACCAATCCGTGGAAGTCGAACGCCTCCAACGCGCCCCTGACCCCCGGCGGGTCTTCGGGCGGGTCGGCCACGGCGGTCGCGGCCGATCTGTGTCTGGCGGCCACGGCCTCTGACACGGGGGGCTCCATTCGTCAGCCCGCGGCCTTTACCGGAACCGTGGGTATCAAGCCGACCTATGGCCGTGCCTCACGCTACGGCATGGTGGCCTTCGCCTCGTCGCTCGATCAGGCCGGTCCGATCACCAAGACGGTCGAAGACGCGGCGATCATGCTGCAATCCATGTGCTCGCACGACGCCAAGGACTCGACCAGCCTGGCTCAGGCGCTGCCCGACTTTTCGAGCTTTGTCGGTAAGTCGATCAAGGGCCTGCGCATCGGTATCCCCGACGAATACCGCCTCGACGGTATTCCGGGTGAAATCGACGCCTTGTGGGAGCAGGGCATCCAGTGGCTTAAGGATGCGGGCGCGGAAATCGTGCGCATCTCGCTGCCCAACACCAAATACGCCCTGCCGTGCTACTATATCGTTGCTCCGGCGGAAGCCTCTTCGAACCTCGCCCGCTATGACGGCATGCGCTTCGGCCACCGCACCGACGCGGCCACCAGCCTGACCGACACCTATGAGCTGTCGCGTTCCGAAGGCTTCGGTGCCGAGGTCAAGCGCCGCATCATGATCGGGACCTACGTCCTGTCGGCAGGCTTCTACGACGCCTATTACGTCAAGGCGCTGAAGGTGCGTCGTCGCATCGCCGAGGATTTCGTCAATGCCTGGAACAGCTGCGACGTCATCCTGACGCCGGCCACGCCGTCCGCCGCCTTCCAGCTGGGTGATACGGAAAAGGCCGCTGACCCGGTGCAGATGTATCTCAACGACGTGTTCACCGTGACGACCAATCTGGCGGGCCTGCCCGGCATGTCGGTCCCGGCGGGCCTCGATTCCAAGGGGCTGCCGCTGGGCCTTCAGGTCATCGGCAAGGCGCTGGACGAAGGCACGACCCTGGCGGTCGGCTCGGTGCTCGAAAAGGCCGCGGCCTTTGGGCACAAGCCCGCGCAGTGGTGGTAGAGATTGGGGTGGTAAGGATAACCGCTTACTGACCCTGAAAAACCTCTGGCATCCGTGCCAGAGGTTTTTTTGTCAAAACTTTTTGCCAAAGTTTTTTTCTTCGTGTCTCAGGTGCAGGGGTTGGGCAGGGGCACAGGCCTGCGCTATGATACCCCTGCATTATTCATGAGGCGCAAATGCTGGTAACCGTTCAGGACATGATCGCGTGGGGGCTTCTGGTTCTGCCGTTGATCGTTATCGCCTGGGCCGTGGTCTGGCGCGGTGAACTGGCGGCGGAACGCAACCGCCATGAGCGCTACCTGCGTTTTCAGGCCGTCATGCGCCAGCTTGGGCGCGAAGACACCTCGTGGGCCGAAAAGATGGCGGCAGCGCATGAACTGCGTCAGTACAAGGAATACCGCGATATCATCGGCCGTATCTTCGACGACGGCAAGGTGCGCGAAGAGGGGCAGGCCGCTGCCCTTGAGGCCGAACTCAAGGATGTCGCCAAAAGCGGCTGATTAATGATCAGAGCGCTTCCCGATAAAGTGGGCACCACTTTTCGGAAAAGAAGCGCGTTAAAGCAAATGGTTAGAGCGCCGATCTGGTTTAACCAGGTCGCGGCGCTCTAACCGGTCTTGTCCGCACGCCAGACGCCATTGATCCTGCTGAAGACGATCTGAGTCCGCGCGCGGTCCGCCAGATTGCTCTGGCATTCCGCCTCCAGACGCGTGTTCGAGGTCCAGCGGAATGACCCGCAGGCGTCCGGTACGGCCAGCAAGGTTTTGCGGCTCAGCCAGTCGACGATTTCGGTCGATCCATAAGCCTTGACGAGGGTGCGGCCATCCGGTGACGGCGTGGCGCCCTGTGCGGCGACATAGGGTTCGCCACGTGCAGGCACCAGCATCCGGATGCGGAATTCTCCCGCCTGACAGGCGACGACGGCGACCGGGACGGGGCGGCGGGCGCGGGCGTCATAAAGCGGCACGGTGCCGCCGAACCAGAAGCGATTGGGGCTGCCCCGGAAGGACTTGTCCGGACAGCCGCTAACGGCATCGGTCAGGCGTCGCACCTCGCGTTTCCCCTCAAGGATGACAAGGTCTGGCCCGTCGCGCTGCGCCTGTCCGGGGAAGGCCGCCATCTGTTCGGCCTCCAGGGCTGTGTCGCGGAAGATGTCGCCGCCGTTGGTGATGAAGCCGCGGTACGGCTCGATCGTTTTCGCGGTGCTGTCGCGGTCATCTCCGGCATAGCGTCTGATCCGTATCTGCCACTTGCCGTCCAGAACCGCTTCGCCGGAAAAGCTGACGCAGTCGATCCGGAACAGGGACCCGGAGACGGCTTCGGCGGTCGGGCAGGCGATGTGAAAGCCATCATTGACGATATTATGCACCACGCTGAACACGGTCGCGCCGGGCACATCGGGATAGATGGGGTTGCCGCCCGCCAGCAGGTAGCGGCCATCGGGCGTCGCTGTCGAGGTCGTGTAGGTCCACAGCCGCCCGCGATCATTCTGGATGAAACGCGCAGCGATATCGCCATTGTCGCAATTGACCTCGGCCATGTCCGTCATGGCGTGCAGATAGCCGCTGAACAGGCGCTTTGTCCCGGTAAACACATAGCGCTGGCAAACCCCGTCGCCATCGGTAAGGCGCGCCACCGTCTGCGCGTGGCGCGTACCGGCGTAATAGGTGAGGACCAGCTGATTGCCTTCGCGGCGGGCGACAGGTGCATGTTCCGCCAGTGCCGCCGGCTCGTCCAGACGAAGGGGGGCGCTCAGCAGCGTCTCTGCCTTAAGGACCGGTGCAGTGTCGCTTTGAGCATAGGCGCTTTGGGTGAGGATCGCTCCGCCCGACAGCAGGCCGATCAGGCCCGCCATGACTGCCGCTTTCATTGACTTCGCTCCCTCTGTTTTGCCTTACACTAAAAAGAAACCCGCGCTCTGTGCAAGCGCGGGTCGAGATCAGGCGCAACCGGAGAGATGCGCCGTCTGGTGAAGGTGATCGGGTTTAGTACTTATAGGTCATACCGAAGGTGACGGTGCGGCCGATACGCGTTTCGAACAGGGTGTCCTGACGGTTGGAGTCGATATAGAGGCGGTTCTGCTCATCGGTCAGGTTCTGGGCTTCGATGGACAGACGGATCTTGTCGTTCACCTGATACGAGGCCGAGGCGTCGAGGTAGAAGGTGTCGTCATTGCCCTGAAGATCGCTGCCTGCCGACGCCGGGATGCCACGGATGTACTTGCCGCGGTAAGACCCGGTGGTGCGGACGCTGAACCTGTCATTTTCCCAGTAAAGGGTGCCTGAGGCGGTTTCGCGCGACAGGAAGGTCAGGTCGTTGGTCGTCGAGGTGGTGGGCGTCAGGACGTAGTTGATCTCCGACGAGATGTGCGTGTAGTTCGCCAGCACGCCGAAATGGCTCCAGAAGCCGGGCAGGAAGTCGAGTTCGGCCTGAAGGTTCAGTTCGAAGCCCTTGAGCGGACCGCCCGGCGTATTGGTGAAGCGGTTGACCGTGAACAGGTCGGTGGGCACCGAGCCGGTGTTCAGCAGCAGCGCATCGGGCAGGCCCAGCTGGCTGAACGGAACGACTTCCGAGATGCGCTGGATGAAGGTTTTGATGTCCTTGTGGAAATAGGCCACCGAAACCAGAGAGCCCGGACGGTAGTACCATTCCAGCGCCGCATCGAAGGTATTGGCACGGATCGGCTCAAGGAACGGGTTGTTGATCGTCCCCGTGCGGTTGATGCCGTTCACGCCGCTGGACGGCGTCAGGTTGCCGAGTTCCGGACGGGTCATCACCTTGGCGGCGGAGAAGCGTGCCAGAAGTTCCGGGGTGAGTTCGAACACCATGTTCGCCGACGGCAGGATGTCGTGATATTCGCGCTCCACCTCGTTACGCAGGCCCACGGTCGGATAGGTCGAGCCGGTGGGGGCGGCAACGGGGATGTAGCCCACGGCCAGCTGATGGGTGAAGACCGAGCGCACGCCGACATCGCCACGTACCGGAACGGGCAGCCAGGTGTCCGAGTTGAACTCGGCCATGATGTAGCTCGACTTGACCGTTTCCTTGATCTGCGACTTGCCCGCGCCGCATTCAACGCCGCAATACTGTTTGGCACCGAAGTTGAAGGTTTCGCGCCACCTGGCCGGGTCGATGGCCACCCAGCTGGCCGGGGCGCCATGACCCCACAGGTCGTCGAGGCCGGTGATCTGACGCGTGATGCTGGCCAGGGTGACGCCCGTCGGCAGGGCGGTCACCGCCGTCTGGGTCGGGACGACATTCAGGTTCCAGGCGTTGAAGTCGTTCGAACGGTACTGAGCGCCGAACTTCACGGTGATCTGAGACGTCACGTCGTACTTGCCGTCCAGATTGACGGTGGTGATGTCGGTCGTGTTGTTGGCGGGTTTGCCCTGAGCGGTCCAGCCGCCAAGGACGGTGCCGTCGGACTGGTTCGGGGCGTAGCTGAAATTGGCCGGGTTCGAGACGTCGATGCCGAAATTGATGTTCGGCGTGGTGTCGCCGCCGCGATAGTCGATCGAGAAGTTATCGACATCGATGGCGTCGATGAAGGTTTGCAGGCGCATCGGCCCGTCCCACACCGACTGCGACTTGCCGACGAAGCCGGTGACTTCGAACTTTTCGTTGAAGCGATGGCGGGCGTTCAGGTTCACCTGCGTGAATTCCGAGGTGAAGATATCGACCAGACCTTCGGAACGCACGTCCATGCCGTCGAACAGCCCGTACAGCAGCGAACCGTTGGTCTTGAACTGCATGTCCTTGACCGACACCATCGGCTGACCGTTATTGCCGACGTTACGCGCCAGAGAGAGGCCGGCAATATAGTTGTCGCGGCGCTCGACATCGTATTTCGAATAGAGCACGTCCAGCGACACGTCGGTATTGGCGTCCGGACGCCACTGGAAGGTCAGGCTGCCGCCCAGACGCTCAGTGTCCTGCTCGGAATTGACGTAACGCGGGATGCGCGGCAGGAAGGCCCCCGAACCCGGCGTATTGGGCAGGTCGGCGCGGCGCAGGTTGGCGACGGCATTATAAGCCGCGACCGTCGAGGTACGCGGGTTGTTGGTCGAACAGTTGGTGGCGGTAGCGCCCTTCGCGGCCTGATCGACGGGCGAGGGGCTGGTGGTGGCGTAGCCGATGGGCGTACAGAAGGGGTGCACGACGCCGCCGACGCTCAGGCCATTGGTATTGGCCGACAGGATGTCCACCGCCGAATAGCCGACTTCGCGCGTGTGCTTTTCCTGATAGGTCAGCGAGCCGAGGATACCGAAGGTGCCGTCGCCGAACTTTTTGGACGCCAGTACCGTCAGGCGCGGATCGGTTTTCTTGGCCAGTTCGTTATAGACGCCCTTGGCGGAAAAGCTGAACACTTCCGATTTGTTATAATCGAACGGCTTGGGTGCGCGCAGGTCGACGGTCGCGCCGAGTGAGCCTTCCTCGATATCGGCCGAGGCGGTCTTGCGCGCGGCCAGCGAGGAGAAGATTTCCGACGGGAAGACGTTGAAATCGAAGCTGCGGCCGGAATTGCCCGCGCCGTAGATGTCGGAGGAGCCGGTCTGGGCCGCGCCTTCCATGCCGTTCAGGCGCACGCGGGTGTACTGGGCGGCAAGGCCGCGCACGGCGATCTGGCGGCCTTCGCCACCGTCGCCACGCGACAGGGCGATGCCGGGGATGCGCTGCATCGATTCGGCGAGGTTGGAATCGGGGAATTTACCCACGTCTTCGGCCAGAATGGAATCGATCGTCGCGGCGCTGTTCTTCTTGACGTTCAGCGCGCTTTTCAGAGAGCTGCGGAAACCCGTCACGGTGACGGTTTCGATCTCTTCCTGAGGGGCGGGTGCCGTTTCCTGAGCGAAGGACGGGGCGGCGATCAGCAGGGTCGCGCCCACAAGCGCAGAACCGATAAGCGCAGATGTGCGCAGAAGCGCCGCCTTCCGCGGCGACGGAATGGGGGTGTGCATCCTTTAGTTTCCTCTTTCGGCTCGCTTAAGCGGGCCATTCCTGTGTGAAGGCTCCGGCTGCGGGGCCGGATTGTATTTTTTGGTAATGCGTATTTTTGACCGATTGTGTTCGGTAAGATCAGGATACGGTGTTTTATTTCCGTAGGGAAGCGGAGGGGGCGCAATTGCGTCTCTGATTTGTCAGATTTTTTACAAAAGTCGCAAAAAGTTGATCGTTTGTGATTTTTCGTGCGGCGGGTGTAAACGCAAATAAAGGGTTGTCACAACCGGACGGTTGCGCAAGATACGGAGTCTGCAATCGACTTACGCCGGAGACTCCATGACGCCGCCGCCTGCCGCTCCCCAAACCGAAATAACTATCCGCGGGGTCATCCTCGGCATCGTCATCACCCTCATTTTTACCGCCGCTCAGGTCTATCTGGGGCTTCAGGTCGGCCTGACCTTTGCCACCTCGATCCCGGCGGCGGTCATTTCCATGGCGCTCCTGAGCGCCTTCAAGAGCGCGACGATTCAGGAAAACAACATCGTCCAGACGATTGCCTCAGCCGCAGGCACGCTGGCCTCGGTCATCTTCGTCCTGCCCGGCCTGATCATTATCGGCTGGTGGCGCGACGTCCCCTTCTTCATTACCTTCGCGGCCTGCGCCATCGGCGGTATTCTGGGGGTCATGTACACCATCCCGCTGCGCCGGGCGCTGGTGACCCATTCGACCCTGCCGTATCCCGAAGGCGTTGCCGCCGCCGAAGTGCTCAAGGTCGGCACGACGTCGCGCGAAGGCGCACGCGAAGGCAAGGCCGGGCTGGTCGCGGTCATTCTGGGCAGCGTGGCCTCGGCAGCCTATTCGGCGCTGGCGGCGGCCAAGGTACTGGCCGGGGAACTGGCGGCCTTTTTCAAGATCAATGTCGGCGGCAAGGTCGCGGCGACCGGCATCGCCGGTGAAAGCTCGCTGGCCCTGCTGGGGGCCGGTCACCTGATGGGTATCACGGTCGGTATCGCCATGCTGGTCGGTCTGACCATCGCATGGGGTGTCGCCGTGCCTGTTCTCACCTCGCTCAATCCCATGGCGGACCTCAGCGCGGCGGATCATGCCGGGACCATCTGGTCGACCAAGGTGCGGTATCTGGGCGCGGGGGCCATCGGTGCGGCGGCCATCTGGACCATCGGCAAGCTGCTGGTGCCGGTATGGACCGGTCTGATGTCCTCGCTTGAGGCCAACCGCCGCCGCAAGGCGGGCGACGGCGATCTGCCGCGCGAAGAGCAGGACATGCCGATCGCTCTGGTCGGTCTGATCAGCGTGCTGATGCTGGTTCCGGCGGGTTTCCTGATGGCGTACTTCCTGAAAGGCACGACGATCCAGTCTCTGGGCCTGCCTCTGGCGGCGCTGGGTGTGCTCTATCTGGCCGTGGCCGGTCTTCTGGCGGCGGCGGTGTGCGGCTATATGGCCGGCCTGATCGGTTCGTCCAATTCGCCGGTGTCGGGTGTCGGCATTCTCAGCGTGTTGGGCGCGGCCCTGCTGATCGGCGCGGTCGGCCATACGGTCAGCGGTCCCGATGTCGGTCAGGCCCTGACGGCCTTCGCCCTGTTCGCCACGACCTTCGTGCTGGCCGTCGCCGTTGTGGGTAACGACAACCTTCAGGACCTCAAGACCGGTCAGCTGGTCGGTGCGACGCCGTGGAAGCAGCAGGTCGCGCTGATCATCGGCGTCATCGCCGGGGCCGTGGTCATCCCGCTGGTACTCAACCTGCTCAACAACGCCTTCGGTTTTGCGGGCGACCCCAACTATCGCGCCATTACCGGTGAGCCGCTGGGCGCACCGCAGGCGACCCTGATTTCCACCCTCGCCAAGGGGGCCATCGGCGGCAGCCTGCCCTGGGACCTGCTGGGGGCCGGTGCGGCCATCGGCGCGGTGCTGGTGGCGTTCGACCTTTTCCTGCGCAAGGTGAGCAAAGACCGCCTGAGCCTGCCGCCGCTGGGCGTCGGGCTGGCCATCTACCTGCCGTCGTCGGTGACCGCGCCGGTGGTGGTCGGGGCCTTCGGTGGCTGGCTGTTCGACAACTGGGTCAAGGACAAGCCGTGGGGCGATATCGCCGGGCGTCTGGGGGTGCTGGTCGCGTCGGGCTTCATCGTCGGCGAAAGCCTGTTCAAGGTCGTTCTGGCCGGGGTGATCACCTTCACCGGCGTCAAGGCACCGCTGGCGGTCCTGCCTATTCCTTACGGCGAACACGTGGCCATGCTGGTCGCGCTCGTGCTGGGGATTTCGGGCGTAGCCGGGCTTTACAGCTGGTGCCGCGGTGCAGCACAAAAGGTCTGATCAGGGGGGAATAATTTTCCGAAATTTCGTCGGAAAGCGTTATTTTTCTCTTGTCTGAGTGGAGAGGTGTATCTAAGCTGCAATGCAGCATTGGGGGTGGGATAACCGGACCCATGTCTCTTCAGACATACTTAGATCCTTTTCATTATGCCTTTTCTTCAAACAACGTCCTGCCCTTGTGGCGGGACGTTTTTTTGTGGCGCGGAGGCTTCATCCGCTGAGGCTGGGGCTTGCCAGCAGCGGGGCGAATGTTTCAAAATCATGTCCAAAGCCGCGACGGGCCGGTCCCGTCTGGCGGCGTCTTCATTTTGTGGAACGGATCGATATGAGCCTGCCTGAAATCCCCGTAAAGCCGGTCCACGCCGATGGCGTGACCTATTACATGCATCCGCATCCGCGCTCGCCGTTTTCCGAAGCGGTTCAGGTCGGCGGCGTACTCTATCTGTCGGCCATGATCGGGCTGGACGGGCAGGGGCGGCTGGTCGACGGGTTCGAGCCTCAGGTCAGGCAGATCATGCTCAATTCGCAGGCCGTGCTGCGCCGTTATGGTCTGGGGCTGGAGCACGTTTTCAAGACGACGGTGATGCTCAAGGATATGAGCCACTGGAGCGCGTTCAACCGCCTCTATAAGCCCTATTTCCACCCGACCCGCCTGCCGGTGCGTACGGCCTTCGGGGTCAGCGATCTGGCCTATGGCGCGGAGGTCGAGCTCGAGTTTCAGGCCTTTGTGCCGCACGGGGGCTAAAGCGCTTCCCGATAAAGTGGGTACCACTTTTCGGAAAAGAAGCGCGTCAAGGCAAAAACTTAGGGCGCTTCCCGATAAAGTAGGCACCACTTTTCGGAAAAGAAGCGTCCTAGGCCGCAACGGTCTGACGGATACAAAAAAGGCCCGGCGATGTGCCGGGCCTTTTCTTATGGCAGGGGCTGATGAGATCAGAACGCCTTGCGTAAGGAAACGCCGAAGGTGCGCGGTTCGGACACCATCACCGTCAGGTTGTTGAAGTCGATGGCGCTTTCCGAGACGATTTCGTCGCCCAGATTGCGTACATAGGCGGCGATTTCCATGCCGTTCTTGGTCACGTAACCGCCGCGCAGGCCGACCTGAGTGAAGGCCTTGCCGGTGAATTCGACCGCTTCGTAGAGGAAGAAGTTGATCTCCGAACGATAGGCCACGTCGCCATAGACGAAGAAGCGGCTGCCGTCGGCCATCGGCCAGTTGTACTGAGCGGTGACGTTGGCCACCCATTCCGGGGCCTGAGGCAGGGGGTTGCCGTCGATATAGGCATAACGCGTTCCGCCCGACACATAGGTGCGGTCGGTCGGCGTACACAGGCCCGAACCGCAGACCGCGACCGCCGTCACCGGGTCCTTGATTTCGGTGCCGTTGTAGCTGGCGCTGGCGGTCAGCAGGAAGTTGTCGATCGGCTTATAGGTGACGTCGGCTTCGACGCCCTTACCCACGGCTTCCTTGGCATTGATCAACTTGGCGGTATTGACCGCGCCGCCGACGGCGGTGATCTGAAGATCGTCGGTCTTGAAGTAGTAGACCGACAGGTCGTAGCGCAGCTTGCGTTCCAGCGCCGTGCCCTTGAGGCCCGTCTCGTAAGAGGTCGTGGTCTGTTCACCGGCGGTGGTCGGCACGCCGCCGAAGTTGACGCGGTCCTGAATCGCCGGGGCCAGATAGCCGGTGGCGAAACGGGCGTACCAGTTCAGGGTCGGCGACAGGACGTAGGTGGCGCTGATGTCGCCGGAGACGTTATCGCCGTCGATCTTGGTGGTGACGGGCAGGGTGACACCGGGGAAGACGCCACGGCCCCAGACGATGTCGGTCTTTTCGTCGGAGGTGTAACGCAGGCCCGCGCGCAGGGTCAGCTTTTCGGTGGCCTTGTATTCCGCCGAACCGAAGACGGCGAAGCTGGTCGCGTGGTTCTTGTGCAGGACATTGCCGTTATTGATGTAGTCCAGCTCGTTATACTTCAGGATCTGATCGAAGTAATAAAGACCGGCCTGACCGCGCCACTTGCCGAACTGCTCGGTTTCGAAGCGCAGTTCCTGCGAGAACTCTTCCGGCTCGGTCGTGCCGCCGGTGCCGACGGGGAAGAAGGTGCCGTAGAGGGTCGGGGCCACGATGGTCGAGACGCCGCCGTCGATATCGCCGGAGCTTTCGGTCTTCACCTTTTCGTAGGCGGTGATCGAGTGCAGGCTGCCGAGGCCTTCGAAGGCATAGCTCAGGTGCAGGTTCGCGCCGATCGAATCGAGCGACTGGCTGATGACCGGGCCGTCGAGGCGGACCTTTTCGATGTCGAAGCCTGCGTTGAAGTCATTGGTGCCGGGCTTGATGGCGCTGGCGCGGAAGAGGCGCGGCGTGCCGTCCAGCGAGCGGCCATGGACATTGAGCAGGGCTTCGAAATTGCCGTTGCGGTACATGACCTGACCGCGCAGGGCCTTGTCCTCATAGCCTTCCAGCTTGCTGCCGTTATAGAGGTTGTCGACCCAGTCGTCGCGGCGCTGGATCAGGCCTGACAGGCGGCCGGAAAAACCGTTGCCCAGCGAACCGGTGACCGCGCCTTCGGCATTGACCGTGCCGAGATTGCCGGCGGCGACGCTGTAGTAACCGCCGAAGACTTCCGAAGGCTTGGCCGAGGTCAGCTTGACCACGCCCGAGGGGGTGTTGCGCCCGAACAGGGTGCCTTGCGGGCCGCGCATGACTTCGACCGAAGCGAGGTCGAAGATCGGGAAGGATTTCAGCATCGGGCTTTCGAGCGCCACGTCGTCATAGACGACCGACACGGGCTGAGAGGCGTTCGGGTCGAAATCGG
>JASGGL010000049.1:0-16829 GCA_047605065.1 Asticcacaulis sp. | reverse complement strand
ACTATGTCGAAAGCGCGCGCATGGGGATCGAAGACCTGCTGACCCTGATCACCACTACGGTCGATGAGGATGAGGCCCGTTCGGGACAGATGAGCGTCGATCGCCAACCGCTCGACCTCGATCAACTGGCTCAGGAACTGGCCGACGGTTTTGCGACCATGGCCATGGCCAAGGGACTGCACCTCAGCGTCACCCTGCCTGTCTGGCCGGAACGCGGTGCCGCCATGGGCGACCCGCTGCGCGCCGAACAGATCCTGTCGCACCTTCTGGCCAATGCCATCCAGTATACGCTGAAAGGCAAGGTCGAGATCCGTATCCTGCCGCCGGAGCAGAACTCTGTGCGCATCGAAGTGGTCGATTCCGGACCGGGCCTCGATGCCAGCGAACTGACGCGCGCCTTCCTGCCGCACGAACGTATCGCCCGCACTTCCGCCGGGCATTCCGGAGCCGGTCTGGGCCTCAACCTGTCGCAGCGCCTGGCCGGGCTGATGGGCGGGCAACTGGGGGCGCAAAGTACGCCCGATGTCGGCTCGAAATTCTGGCTGGACCTGCCTTTCGACCCCGACGCCCGACGCCCCATGCCCGAAGCGCCTGTGGCTATCGTCGAAGATGCCCCCGTCACAGGGCTAAAGGTCATGCTGGTGTCGGGCGATTCCTTACGTTCGGCGCAGTTGCGCGACACGCTGGAGGCGCTGGGGCACCGCTGCCTGACGACCACCACGCGGCAGCGCGCCCTGTCTCTGGCATCCAAGGGCGACATCGATGCCGTACTGCTGACCGGGGATATGGAAGATTTGAGCCAGACCGGTAACCGCGAGGCCATCGAAGACTGGCTGGGCCGCCTGCGCGCCACGCAGTCTCAGGCGCGGCTGAACATACTGGCCCTGCTGGCCGATGGCGATCAGGCGGAAGATCTGAGTGAAATCGGGATCACCCCGCTTCTGGCCCCGCCCAGCGAAGGGGCGCTACGCCGCGCTTTGGCCGGAAACTAAACACGGCCTCAGGTCAGGATCGGGCCGCCATTTTCCTTGTCGTCGTCCTTATCCGGACCGAACCCCGACAGGAGTTGCGTGGCAATCAGCAGGCTCTGGCTGCCTGCGCCGTTCCCGAAAGCCAGATTGAGCAGTTGCGCGTCCGCCTGCACCTTTTGCAGGCGCGCCATGATGAAACCGTCGCGGCTCTGAGGCATCATCAGGTCGTCGGTATCTACGCCTTCGGGCAGGCCGACTTCGCCCGTGCCGCCTGCCTTCGATTCCAGATTGGCCATAAGCTGAGCGGCGGTGACCGGCGCACCGTTGCGATAGAAGATCGAGCGGTTGGCCCCTGCCGCCGCCGGAAACAGCCCCGCCGCCGAAAGGCCCGGCCGCTGCTGAACGGCCTGAATCAGGTTCGCTGCCCCCGCCGGCCCCAGAAAATGCGCGGCATAAAGCTCACCCGCGGTCGGGGTGCGACCGATGCGCCCCTTGAGGTAGGCGGCATTCCCGGCGGTCATTTCCGCCGCCATGGCCGAAGCCGCGTCCTGATTGTAGCGCAGGCCCAGCACCTGCTGACGGGCGTTCGCATCGGCGACATAGTACTGTCCGTTGGAACCACGCTGGATGGCATCGGCAAAATTGCCGTAGCCGTGTTTGGCCCCATGGTTCTTGACCACCGAAAGCCAGGTCTGTTCAATGAACTGAAACAGGCCCGCTGCCGAAGAGGTCGGAGCCTTGGCACCGGGATTGAGCGCGCTTTCGCGCTGCGCCGTCTTCAGGAGATAGGTGAAGTCCACACCCGTCCGCTGCGCCGCCCGCGTAATGGCAGCGACCACGCCCTGCTTGCGCGGGGTAATGGCTGAGGGATCGGGAAAAGGCGACGACGACATGAAGCCACGGACAGAATCGGGACGATAGGCAAAATTTGCCCGATTATGGTTAACGTGACTTTAACAGAGATTACCAGCCTTACACAAAGCGTTGCGGGTCATAGGCTTCGGCCCCGTCCGGCAAAGGCTGTTGCGCGATCATCGCCATCAGAATTTCTGCCGCGAACGGCCCGTATATCCAGCCATTGCGCCGCATACCCGTGGCGACATAGACCCCGCTGGCATCCCGCCCGATCAGCGGCCACTGGTCCGGCGTCGAGGCCCTGACGCCCACCCGCGGCGTTACCTCATCAAGCGGCGCGATCGTCGACGGCGTGAATTTCCGCGCCTTGTCTTTCAGCGAATCGACCACACCCGGTTCGACCGCTTCATCGGCTCGTCCCGTCTGCATGGTCGCTCCGAACTTGGTCAGCCCTTCCAGAAACACCCAGTAGCCCCAAGGCGAGCGCACCATACGTCCGGCCAGCGCCGGTTCGCTGCGGGCCGCGCGATCCAGCAAATGCCCCTTCACCGGGCTCAGCGCCTTTAGGGACGTCACGGTTTCGCCGAACCCTGCCGAGCCGAAACCCGCGCAGATGGCCACCTGCCCTGCGCTCATCACCGTCCCGTCGCCAAGGATCACCGCCGTGGCTTCGACGTGCGTCACCTCGGCGTCGACCCAGCGCCCGCCGCGTGCCTCGAACTGCGCCCTGAAGAAGGCCAGCACGGGCTCAGCGGCCATCAGCCATTCCCCGACGATTTCGATACCCTGCAAAGGTGCATGGAAGCCCAGCTTCGCCAGATCCTCCTCTGCCATGACCTGCCCCTTGGCCCCCATGGCGGCAAAGCGCGCCATCATGTCGTCCGGAGACGGCCCCGCCTCCCCCGACCACAGCCAGACCGCCGGTTGCGCCATTTCAAGGATTTCCGACAGCCCAAGATCGGCGGCGAAGGCGGGCCAGTGCTTCTGGGCGGCGACATAGCGCGCATACGCCCCCGTCGGATCGGCTTCGGTCAGCGCCTCCATGGCCGGAGCGATCATGCCTGCCGACAGGGCCGAGGTCGACGCCGTCACCGCGTCCCTGGCGATCAGCGTCACGCTCAACCCCAGATCGAGCGCGCGCAAGCCCGCGCAAAGACCGGTAATGCCACCGCCGACAACGATCAGACTGTAGGAAGACACCATAATACATATCCCGGATGCGCCAGACGCGCGCGAAGCTCTATATAGCGCCTGATCCGTGCATGGCCAGACGCTGCGCGCAAAATGCGGCAATCGGTCCAGCTATCGGATTTTATGGGGAGATTATCGTAATGGTACCGTCTGCTGGTTTCGAACCAGCTACCTCCAGAGCCACAATCTGGCGCTCTACCAAGTGAGCTAAGACGGCACACATTACGAGGGCTGTTCCTCTAAACCGCGATGCCCCGGCAATCAAGGGGTATTTTCACCCCCAGCGCATTAAGCGGTGAAAAATCCGCGCGCCCTTGCCTGAGCCCCTATTCCATCACCCAGCGGAATCGCATCTTGAGCCCCTCGCCCGCGCTGAGCGTATCCGCCGGATCGGTGGACTCCACCCGCCCATGGGCATAGACCAGACGCAGCGTCGCCTGACCGAAACCATAGCCCGCCGGACGTTCGGACAGAATCGTGCAGCCCGTCACCCGGCCATTGGCGTCCCAGCGGCAAGCCACCGTGCTTTCGCCATCCACCTCTTCGTCCACGGCCCTCGGCGGCATGTAGTCAGCCATGCGCACCCCCTCCATGGAGGCCCATGTCACCTTCGGGTCGCGGGGAAGATCGCCGGACACGGGCGGCGACGCTTCGGCCACAGGCGTCAGGGCGGCCTGCGGCGTCTGATCCGGCAGATAGTCCTGCACGAACTTACGTATATTGTCGCTCAGGCCTTTCCCGTCAGGTAGTCGGTCCCCGTATTCCAGCCACAGACCTGCCAAACCGCCAAGGACGATCAGTGCGATCCCCCAAACCAGCCGCTGTAAGCGGCGCGGCCCCGCTTCACGCCCGTCCTCGACAATCATGACCACCTCCCCCCATACGTCCGGTTACTTGTAGCCTTTGGACTGGATATAGGCTTCAAGCTGGGCGATGCGCGTATTGTCCGACGGGTGGGTCGACAGGAATTCCGGCGGCTTGCCCTGATTGAGCGCCTGCATATTACGCCATAGGGCGACGGATTCGGAAGCCTTGTAGCCCGCCTTGACCATGATATCGACGCCGATACGGTCGGCCTCAAGCTCGTGCTTACGCGAATAGGGCAAAAGCAGACCAAGCTGTGCGCCCATGCCGCCGTAATTGGCGATGATCTGCTGGGTGCGGCCCGACGTGGCGCCTGTGGCGGTTTGCAGAGCGATCTGCGTGCCCATCTGCTGCGAATAGCGTTCCGCCGCGTGCTTACCCAGCACGTGCGCCGCTTCGTGGCCCAGCACGGCCGCCAGCTGATCGTCGTTCTTCACCACCTTGAACAGGCCGGTATTGACGCCGACCTTATTGCCCGGAATGACGAAGGCGTTCGGCTGATCGTCCTGAAACAGCACGTATTCCCACTGCGCCGGATCATAGCCCGCCGCCGCGACGATCTTGGCGCCAACCGTGCGCACACGCCGGTTCAACGCCGCATCGGTAGACACTTTCGACGTCTTCATCAGTTCGTTCCAGCCCTGAAGCGCCGAGGGCTCCAGATCGGCATTGTCGACCAGCAGGAACTGGCTGCGGCCCAGCGTGTCATTGGTCTCGCAGCCGCTGAGCGTGACAAAAGCCGCCGCCAGTGCCGTTGCGGACAGGATACGGGTAAAAGCAGGCATGTGCGCCTCCCTGAGCATTTCTGTTAATGCCATATTGCAGGCCTGACACGATCCGGTCAATCAACCCCGGCCATGAATAGATAACAGACGCGTAAAAGGCCCCGGTTTCCCGGAGGCCTTCATATCTCAGGGCAATGCATACCGCCCCTATTCGAGCGAGAAGCCCATCTTCATCCGCATGACCGAACCGACCTCTACCGCGCCATTTGACGTATCGGCACGGCCACGGGCTTCGACCGCCCGCACCGCCGCGTCGCCAAAGCCATACCCCTTAGGCGATTCCGACAGGATCTGGCACTTCACGCGGCCCTTGGTGTCGTGGACCGTACAGGCCAGGGTCGCCGTCCCTTCGATTTCCGCGTCCATGGCCCGCGCGGGATAATATTCCAGCAACGCCGCCGAATCCGGGAAGCGCGACCACACCGCCTTCACATAGGCCGGTCCGACCGGCGCGACGGATGTGGGTGCCGCCGTGCCTTCTGCCGGACCGTTGATAACCGGAATAGCCGGACCGGCAGGCGCAGGCGTATCGATCGGTGCAGGCGTCACCTCCAGCGGCGGCGGCGCGATCTCCGTAACGACATCCGGATTGTGGACCTTGATCGGCGTCTTGCGCACCTCTTCCTGAGGCACAGGCTTCGGCTTCTTAGGTTCGATCGTGATGAACGGCGCTTCGATCGCGGGAGGCCCGTCAGGCATCGGGGCCGCCTTGATCACGAACTTTTCCTGAATGATATAGGCCGCTAGCCCCAGATGCAGAACGCCAGCGACGGCAATGCCGGTGAGCACCGGCTTCGAAAGGCGCTTTTGCGGCGTCGTATTGAACAGCGGGTTGCGGGTGGACGGTGTGAGTGCGGACGCCATGTCGGGTTCCTTCCTGTCTTGACCCGATGAAACCCTTTTCCGGAAGCGGTTCGTTTCGGGCGGCCCGGCCTTATCGGTCGGTGCCTGTACGTGAAAACAGCAGTCTGAAAGAAAATAGTCTGGCACCGATGCTTCTCAGGCCCCCTCGCCTGAAAACGGTCATCGGGAATACGACGTCCCTGTGTCTGGTTACACCGTATCACTTAGCATTGCTAAGTTCAAATACCTTTTTTGTGATCACGGCGATTTGGCTCATTATGTCTGGATTGAGCAGAGAGCGGCCTCTGATTTGCCGACCTCTGGTGACCCTGACGCCCTGTCGCATCGCACACACGCCATCCAACAGTCCCTTACGCGCAACAAAAAACCCTCCGGCCGAAACCGGAGGGTTCAATGTCGTCAGGTCCGAAAACCTATTGCAGGGTCCACTTGAAGCGGAACTTCTTGTGGTCGCCATCACGAAGTTCACCGTCGGTGCCCTTCTTGACCTTGGCGAAGCGCATGAAGCCCTTGACCGTGGCCTGGCCGAAGCCATAGCCCGCAGGCTTTTCGCTTTCGACCGAGCAGTTGGTGATCTTGCCTTCCGAGTTAAGGGTACAGTCGATCGTGACTTCACCTTCAACTTCCGCGTCTTGAGCGCGGGGCGGATAAAGATCGGCCATCTGGTCGCCCGTAGGCGGAGACCATTGCGCCGTGGTGTAACGCGGACCGGCTGGGACCACCGGCGCCGGAGGCGGCGGAGGACCTGGGACGATCTGCGGCGGGCCCTTGTACTCGACGCGGTCTTCCTTCTTCGTCGCTTCGATCTGGATCGGCTGCGGCGGAGGCGGAGCGTCGGTAACAATCTGCGGCTCGCGCACCTGAAGCTTCGGCGGAGGCGGAGGCATATCAGGCGGCGGAGGCGGAGGCGGAGGCGGCGGAGGTGGCGGCGGGGCCAGTTCTACCAGTTCGGTGTCAATTTTCTGGTCTTCATAGACCACTTCCTTGATCTCGAACTTTTCCTTGTAGATGTAGTAGGCCAGCGCCACGTGAGCCACGATTGCCACGCCGATACCGATGAACAAGGGCGATTTGTCCTTGTTTATCGGGGGGTCGAGAATAGGATCTCGACGCCTGTGGGGGGTCTCTTCCATAATTCTCAGGCCCTCTTACTTATTACCATCTTCGCCAACAAGAGCAACGCTGTAGTAGCCATTGTCCTGCAGTGCGTTCATCACCTGCATGAAGTCCGCATAACGGGTCGTGCGGTCACAGCGAATGAAGATACGCTCCTTGTCCGGATCGCGACGACCGACCTGAATTCTCATGTCGGCGCCCAGTTCGGACAGGCTGGTCGGTTTATCACCGATGAAGACACCGCCATCCGACTGGATGGAAATGTAAATCGGTTTGGGCGGGTTTTGTTGCGGCGGGGCGACAGCTGTCGGAAGCTTCACTTCGATCGACACGGTGGCCATAGGCGCGGCCACCATGAAGATGATCAGAAGAACCAGCATGATATCGACGAACGGCGTAACGTTAATTTCGCTGTTCTGCTCGATATGGAACTTCGAGCCGCCGCTGCCAGAGGATAGCTTGGCTCCCATGAGTGATTACGCCCCTTTGTCGAGCTGACGCGACAGCGAGTTCATCAGTTCCGAAACGAATTGTTCCGAACGGGTGCCGTACGCAGCGATCTGGGTGTTGAAGATGTTGTACATAACAACGGCCGGGATAGCGGCGGCCAGACCGATACCGGTGGCGAGCAGGGCTTCAGCGATACCCGGAGCAACAACGGCCAGGTTGGTGGTTTGCGTGTTCGCGATACCGATGAACGAGTTCATGATGCCGTAAACCGTACCGAACAGACCAACGAACGGCCCGATCGAACCGGTCGAGGCGAGGAACACGAGGCCACCCGACAGACGCTTGGCCAGACCGGCCTGAACAGCGTTGATCGACGAAGAGGCGCGGTGCAGGGTCGAGTCGCGGTGTTCGCCCGAAACCGAAAGACCGGCTTGCTTCGAAATCTGGATTTCTTCGGTGGCGACGGCGGCCATGTCGGCCATCGGGTTGCCAGCGAACTCATCCGAGGTCGACAGACGGTTGATGTCGGCGATCGAACGGGCGCCACGGAAGGCTTCCAGATAGTCGTTCGAGACCTTGTTCAGCTTTGCGAAGAACAGCAGCTTGATGACCAGAATGGTCCAGGAGATGATGGAGGCGAGCACGAGGCCGATCATGACGGCCTTAACGACCGGCACAGCCATCATGAACATGCTCGAAACGGTGATTTCACCGTGGCCCGAAGCGGACGAGGTCGAGGACTCTTCCTCAGCGGCCGGAGCAGCAGCGGCCGGAGCTTCGGCAGCGGCAGGCGACGTAGCCGCGGCAGCGGCCGCGAACGTCGGAGCGCTCACGAACAGCGCCGCGGCGCCGAGCAGAGCAATAAGCGGGTTGTGTTTCTTGTGTTCGAGCATTTTTCGCCAATTCCTGAATTAGGATAACCCCCGGTATGGAGGGCTGACCAAGGATTTCGGGGGCAGCGTGAACCCCCAGTGTAAACCTAAGACGTGTTAATACCGTGGCACGCAAAGACACATGTTCCCCTTCGGTCGCATGTCCCTTCGTGAACCTCTCTTGTGTTGCGTCCCGTCGCGGATCTTTGTCCGCGTCCGGCAGCGCTGCGCACAAACCTGTTTACCCTATCCGATCCGAAAATCGAATAACGGCGATCGCTTTGTTACATAAAAAGTTACAAAGTGATTTGTGTCTAAAAAAGCCTATCCGCACCGGAACCGTCAAGCTGCTTATCGTCCTCACATGCGTATCATTTGCGCAACAGGCAAGTGACCTTTCTCACTTTCGTGTGAAAACATCAAATATGTCCGATAGTTAAGTTTCAGGGGCGCAGTGAAATAAATTTACCCCGGCATGAATTTTTTTTAACCCGGTGCGCCCTCCCCTGTGTAAGGCGCACCTCAAGGGGGAAAAAAACAGCCTCTTTCAAAGCTGTATGTCATTTTTATTACGTCAGATGCACCGGGCTCTGGCCACTATTTACCGCACGAATCCCGTGCGGCCGTCTTGGATATAGGCCCGGCAACGCGCATGCACCACCGTTTATGCGGTAAAATATTGCGATCGGCGGGAGGTTTTACAGCGACCCTGCCGGAGAGCCTTAGCTGGATGGTCCCAGAACCGTATAACCGGCCACCTTCGCCGAAAGCTCGCTGGCCAGTTCGTAGCTGAGATAGCCATCCGGCACGCGTCCATTGGCCTTTTGCCACTCCCTGAGCGCCTTGCGCGTGCCGACGCCGATGACGCCATCGACAATACCCGCATTGAAGCCGGCACCATTGAGAGCAAGCTGCACATTCTTACGAACGCCCAGCGACAAGGGCTGCTCGTCCGGCCAGGGCGTTTTCAGCCCGCCCCTGCCGGCAATACCATCGGCATTCAGACCGACCGCCAGCGCATAGGCGGTGGAGTTGTTGTATTTGCGGATGACGAAATGGTTGGGCAGGGCCAGAAACGCCGGTCCCTTTGCCCCCGACGGCAGAAGCAGCACGGCAGGCTCCGCCTTTTCGGCATCGTTCCACGCCCGGCCATCGGCGCGCACCACGCCCTTTTGCGCCCACCACACCGGCGTCTGGCTTTCGGTTTCCGACAGATAGTAATCGAAGCCCGCAGGCAGGGTCACTTCGACCGCCCACGCCTCGCCCGGCTTCCAGCCTTCGGCGCGCAGCAGATTAGCCGCCGAGGCCAGCGAATCGGAATCCGATTTCCAGATATCGACGTGACCGTCGCCGTCACCGTCCTGCCCCAGCCTCAGATAGTTATCGGGCAGGAACTGCGTCTGGCCCATGGCCCCGGCCCACGAGCCTTTAAGCTCGGCGCGCGACGCCTTGCCGCTGTTGATAATGGTCAGAACGCTCATCAGTTGCGCTTCGGCCCAGTCACGGCGGCGCCCGTCATAGGCCAGCGTGGCGAAGGCGGTGACGACATCTATATCGCCCTGCACGCGGCCATAATCGCTTTCCATCCCCCAGATGCCGCCCAGCACTTCGCGCGGCACGCCGTACTTGGCCTCGATGGCGGCGACGTTCGGATTGTTGCTCAGGCGGTCGCGCCCGGTCTGCACCCGCGCCACTGACACGGCATTCTTTACATATGATGAGATGGGCTTTGAAAATTCCGGCTGGCCGGTATCGGCCTTGACCACCGATTCCTTGGGCTGCACGTCGGCCAGAAGGCCTTCGACAAAGTCACGGCGGAACCCCTTGGCCACGGCCTTCGCCACGAAGGCCTCGCGCCAGTCGGCAAAGGAGGCGTAAACGGTCGGACCGGCCTTGGCGGGCGCAGGCTGAGGCGTCTTGTCGTGCCCCTTATGCGCCTCTTGCGTCGGCTTGGCGGGTTCCGGGCGGTTTTCGATCGGCGTCGGCAGGGTCGAGGCCGTCGAACACGCACCCAGAAACAGGCACAGGCTGAGAATACGCCGCTTCATTCAGACATCCTTCCGTATCAGACCCCACGCGAAGACGCGTCGGATCTACGTTCCGGAGAATCCTAGCGCGGGAATAGTGTCCTTTCCAAGCGCAAACCGGTAAACAAGCCGTTATGTGCGCTTTTCCACCAGTCCGGACAGCACATCGAGATAGCGCGCGAAGGCCTGACGCCCCGCAGGCGTGATGTGGACGCGCGTCAGCGGCTTCTTGCCCTGATAACCTTTGTGGATTTCGACATAGCCTGCCTCCTCCAGCTTGGAGAGATGCACCGACAGGTTACCCTGCGTGGCCTCAAGCACGGTTTTCAGTTCATTGAAATCGGCGGCTTCGGCATCCACCAGATACGCCATGATACCCAGCCGCAAGCGGCCGTGAATGGCGTCATCCAGCTTGTTGATGTTGAAGCCGACCATACTCATTCTTGGATAACCGGATTGACTGGCCTGGACAGCCGCCACATGACATAGCCCGGTACGGCCATGAGCCCGATCAGCGCCACCGACAGGATGAGCAGGTACAGCTCCAGCCGCTCGATCACAAAACCCAGCACCGCCGCCGCCGCAAACCAGCCGCAGGCCACCGCCAGCAGCCAGACCTTGCGCCGGATAGCATAGGCCACGTACCACGCCCCGCCTTGCAGCGCGCAAATCACCGCCGGGTAGATCAGCCAGATCAGCATGCTCTTTTCACGCGTGGCGATGACGCCGAACAGTAGGATCATCACCAGATTGACCAGCCCCGTCGAACTGAAGGCGGCGTTCAGCGCCCGCGTCGCCACCCCAGCAGCGGGCGCAGGGCCTGCGCGCACGATCACCCAGATGATCGCCCCTACGGACACAATAACCGGCACCAGCGCCGTCAGCAGCCCACCGAGCGGCGGCAAACTATAAAGCCCCGCCAGTTCGCCCCAGTAGACCAGACATTGAAGACCGTAGATTCCGCCGCAGATCATGAACAGAAGCCCGGCGGAGGCCTGAGTGCGCGGGGCCTGATCGACCAGAGCCCGCACAAAGGCCAGATCGTCGCGCGTCGCCAGTCCGTCATGACCGGCCTCGTTTTCCGCGACCTTCTCCTCGTCCATGCTCATGCCTGCTTTTCCTTAAAGGTGGCGCGGGCCTTGCGAACCGGCTTTCGTCCGCTCAGAATCGCCCCGATGAAGCTATACCTTACCAGAAGCTGATAGCTAAGCAGAGACAGGGCAAAGGTCCCGGCAATCACCGCCCACAGCTTGGCCCCGACGGGCCAGTCCATGTCGAGCAGCAGGTATTGCAGCGCCAGCACCAGCGGCAGATGAACGATATAGACCCAGTAGGAGGCGTCGGCGATATAGCGCCACACCGCGCTGGGGCGATCCAGAAAGCGCAGAGCCAGCCCGGTCAGCCCGATGCACCACGACCACAGGCCTAATATATAGGCCGCCGCATAAAGGGGGCGCGTCGATCCGGCGATGGTCTGGGCATCGTCGCCCTGCCGGCCCAGCCACAGACAGATAAAGGTAAAGCCGATGGCTGAGATAAGGCCGCCAAGCCATTGCTTTTTCACGACCTCCAGCAGCGCGACATTGCGATGCAAGAGCCAGCCCGCCACAAAGGCCGAACCATAACCGCTAAGGGCCAGCGCATTGGGGATAAGCCCCGTATCCGGCGTCGCTATGCCGAACCAGTACAGCCATTTCGGCGTGACAAGGATAACCAGAAACAGAGGCAGACCGAACAGGACGCCCGTCAGCCCCGATTTCAGCGCTAGGCGAAATACCGTGTCCGCCGCCCGCCGCAGGCTTCCACCGCGATCAATAAAGGCCACCAGACCGCGCAGCGGCACGAAGACCGCATAGAAGATCAGCAGCACATACAGGAACCACAGGTGGGTCAGCGGGAAGGTGTCCACCGTCAGTGGCGGTGGCGGCGCAGGCGGCTTGCTGGCCAGTGACGGATCGGCCTTGAGCGCGCCCATGATCAGGAAGGTGATGATGACCGCCAGCACCGGGAACCAGAAGATGCCCAGCGGACCGGCAACGCGCTTGAGACGGTCCAGCGCAAAGCCGCCTGCGCCGCGCTTCTGATAGAGCAGCCGCGCGAAAAAACCCGCCAGCAGGAAAAACAGGCTCATCCGGAACATATGAATGACGAAAAAGACGGCATTCACCGCCGGGTCGGTCGCCGTGTCGCCGATGATCCACACGCGCGGCTCCATATAGGCCAGCCCGCCGTGCAGGACGACGCCCAGCATCAGCGCCCCGCCCCTCACCACATCCAGCGCGTAATAGCGCCCGTCCGTCCCCGCATGCGTCTGCGCTGCGTTCGTCATCCTGCCCTCCTGCGGCATGCACACCCCGGCATAACGCCGTTTCGACGACCATATATAAACTGGTTTAAAATTTAAACTAGTCTAAAAATGCATATTCACGACGACTGTCGACACGGGTGTGCGAATTCTTTAAAAACCGCCTCACGAATTGTTGACTTATACCGGCGCTTCGCGTAGGAACCGCGCCTCACACAACGGCTTGAAGGCTTCGCCCCCGGTACGGGTTTGCGCGAAACCGGCTTCAGGCCTCAGGCATTTTTTATTCAAAGGTTGGGACCATGAAAGTCCGTAGCTCGCTGAAGTCGCTGAAGACCCGCCACCGCGACTGCAAGATCGTCCGTCGCAAGGGCATCGTCTATGTCATCAACAAGACCGACCCGCGTTTCAAGGCCAAGCAAGGCTAATCAACGCCTGACGGCTTGATGAGATTTGGCGTCCGAGGCATGGCTTCGGGCGCTTTTCTTGTATGCCCTGCCCGCCCGATTCATCCACAGCTAAGCCTGACCGGACGAATCACGGCGCATTGAGCGCGCGATTCGCTTCGTTTATGGTGAACGGGACGCATTTTACCCTCAAAAGGACACCCCATGGCCGACGATCAGTCCCATCCCGACGTCATCACCGCTGCCGCTCAGGGCCGCCTGAAATCCTTCATCGAGCGCATCGAACGCCTTGAGGAAGACAAGGCCGCCATCGCCGGCGACCTCAAGGACATCTATGCCGAGGCCAAGGGTGAAGGCTTCGACACCAAGGTCATGCGCAAGGTCGTCTCCCTGCGTAAGAAGGACAAGCAGAAGCTGGAAGAAGAAGAGACTCTGCTCGACCTCTACCTGTCGGCCATCGGCGGGCTTTAGTATTAAGGGACGCCGGGTCTGACCGGCGTTCCGCTTTCAGAAACATATCCGGGGGGAAGTTATGCGTAAGGTTCTGATCACGACCGCCGCCTTTGTCGCCATCGGCACGGCGGCCTTCGCCGAAAACGCGCCTAAGCTTGGCGATAAGTACATGTATGTCATCGTCAGAATCGTGCCCGACGCGCGCGCACCCGAAGACATTATCGACGAATTACGCAGCGAACCCGCCCTGTCTATCGCGCAAAAGAACGACCCTCAGGGCATGATCGCCAGCGGCATGGCCACGCTTAAGTTCCCGTGGGACAGCAAACTCTCCCTGTCGGGCGGCACGTTCAATCCCGACGAAGAGGTTCACACCATGACGGTCGGGACCGGCGGCATCAGCTTCAAAGCCTATACCGATCCGGCGACCGGTGCCGTTTATCTGGGGGGCCGCGTCCGGGCCGGTCACGTCGCGCTTTACGGCCTGTCGGTGCAGACCCAGTGGGGGGCCTGCTTCAACAAGGGCAGCCATACCTTCAAAGGCGAAGCCGGACGTTATTACTATCTGGGCGAATACGCCGCCGAAGCCGATGTGCGCAAAGTCTCCTACGCCATATCGGCGCGACAATCCCCCTCCTACCTTCAGCAGTCGGCCATGGCCCAGATCTTCGATCTGAGCGACCGTCACGTCACCTGGGCGCAACCGGAAGCCTATGCTGCCTCACCGGACAAACAGCAGATCGAGACCCTGTTCGGCGAGCTGTTCGGCACGAAGGTGGACACTCAGGCCCCGGAAAGCCGCGCAACGCCCTTCGGCACCGGCTACGACGCCTTCCACGTCACCCCGATCTGCGCAGGCTATTACCCCAAGAAGAAGAGCGCGCAGTAGTCGTGAAGCGGTCGGGCTTTTCCCCACCGTCGAAACCCCGGCAGGGTGGGACACTTTCCCCCGGCAAGCCTCTCTCCCGCAAGACGCCCCTGTCCGCAGGCAGTGACGCCAAGAAAACCCTCACCCGCAGCCCGCCTGCGCCCAAGGCTCTGCCCTCACCCGCCGACGAAAAGAAGGCCCTGCAAAAGCGTACCCTGCGCGCGCTGGAACGCGCCAAAAAGGCCGCCGAGGACGCCGGGGTCGAACTTTCGGAATGGGAAAACGAATTTATCGACAGCGTCGGCGCGCGCGTAAAGACCTATGGTCGTGCCTTCGCCGACCCGGACAAGGGCGCGATGAACGGCACGCTGTCGCTGCTTCAGGGCGTCAAGCTGCGCGAAATCCGCCAGAAGGTGAAAAAGCGCAGCCCGAAAACCGATGAAGACCCCGATAAGGAAGCAGATTAGCCCGCTTCCTTCACCATGCCTTCGAGGCCACAGTCGCGCACCTTGCGGTAAAGCGTCGAGCGGCCGATACCGAGGCGGCGGGCCACTTCGGACATGTGCCCGGCATAGACGCTGATGGCGTGCTCGATCAGGTCGCGCTCGATGTCTTCGAGTTTGCGCAGATGTCCTGCACCGTCGAGTATCTTCACCGGCTGATCGGCGAAACCGGACTCAAGCCCGGCATCGAGCTGCGTCATCGCCGCCTGATGCTCGGCAATCACCGACGGCACGGAGGGCGCACCGGTGATCTGCGGCAGGTTCTGACCCGAAATCGCCGGGAAGTCATAGGCCTGAAGGTGCGGCGAGTCGGCCAGAACGATGGCGCGATAAACCGTATTTTCCAGTTGCCGCACATTGCCGGGCCAGTCATAGGCGCACAACATCTGCAGCGCATCCGACGCCACGCCCGCCACGCGCTTGCCTTCCTCGACATTGAAGCGGCGGATAAAGTGCTCGATCAGGGCCGGAACATCCTCACGGCGTTCACGCAAGGACGGCGCTTCGATCGGGAAGACGTTGAGGCGGTAAAAAAGGTCTTCGCGGAACAGCCCCGCCTTCACCTGATCGGAAAGGTTACGGTTGGTCGCCGAAATGATGCGGACATCGACCTTGACCGGACGTTTGGAACCGATGGGGTCGATTTCGCCCTCCTGAAGGGCGCGCAGCAGCTTCACCTGCATATCGAGCGGCAATTCGCCGACCTCGTCGAGGAAGAGCGTGCCGCCGCTGGCCTCCTGAAACTTGCCCAGATGCTTGTCCGACGCGCCGGTGAACGAGCCCTTTTCGTGACCGAACAGGATGGATTCGACCAGATTGGCCGGAAGCGCGCCGCAGTTGACCGCCACGAACGGCTTACCCGCCCGCTCGGACGAACCCTGAATGGCGCGCGCAATCAGTTCCTTACCGACGCCGCTTTCACCGAGGATCAGCACCGGAATGCCCGACTTCGCCGCCCGTTCGCCCAGACGACGGACCATGTGCATGGCAGACGACGCCCCCACCAGATCGTCGAAAGAGGTGCGGTTGGTGGCGTGCTTCTTCAGGCGGCTGACCTCAGCGGCCATGTCGCCCATCTGAAGCGCATTGCGCACCGAGACGAGGATGCGTTCCGGCGAGGCGGGCTTGATGAAAAAGTCCTGCGCCCCGGCCTGCATGGCCTTGACCACGGTGTCGATGCCGCCCGAGGCGGTCAGGACGACGACCGGCGTGCGCAGGCCTGCGGCACGGATGTCTTTGAGCGTGTCGATGCCCGACTGACCCGGCATGACCAGATCGAGAATGACCGCATCGATCCCTGAGGTGGTGGTCAGGCGGTCATAGGCCTGCGGGCCGTTTTCCGCATGCAGGACGGCAAAGCCCTCGCGTTCCAGAACCGCCTGAATCAACCGGCGCTGCGTGGGATCGTCGTCGCAAATCAGAATCGTCTTAGCCATTGCCCGCACCATCTCGTTTTGAGTGTAGGACGCCGCCGCAGACTATGCCGCCGGTTGCGCCTGACCGTCCGCATGGAGGTACGGACGATCTGTTTTGAGACACAAATAGAGCAACACCCTGAAAATCCGGTTGAAGGACAAGGTTAATGTCCCGTTGAGGGACGCCAGCGGCCTCAGGTAATCCAGCCGCCGACCGTCTCGCCCTTACAGACCTCCTTCTGGCAGCGGATGATCAGCGAGCCGCCGACCCACCCCGCCGACCAGTTGACGAAATAGGCCGAACCGTCGGGTGCGGCGAACAGGCTGATAATTTGCGGTGGATAGAAAGGCGCCTTACCGCGCCCCAGCCGCTCCAGATCGGCAGGCGAATAAACGATCAGACGGAAGGGCGCACCGGCTATACCGGCAAAGATGTCTTTTTCGGCGACGACAAACAGGGTCTGTCTGAACCCCTTAGGCGCAGCACCTCCCGCAATGGCCGCCAGTATATCATCCGCAGGCTGCTCAGGCCGCGGACGGATGACAATCGCTCTCGCCTCGTGTCCGGCCAGCGCCTCCAGAACGAGGCGCGCCACCTGAGACAGGCGCGGATCGGTTGCGGCGCTGTAGGCGCTCAGCGGCAAGGGATCAATCCCATCGATCAGGCCGTCGCCATCGCTGTCACCCCGGGCCGGGTCGAGGCCGAGGCGACGCTCTTCCACATCGGTCAGACCATCCCCGTCAGCATCGGCGCGCAGGCTCTCCAGCGGGATGTCGAGATAAAGCCCCTTTGCCTCGCGCTTATAATCCAGTGAAACCGGCGGAAAGTTGATCGTGTCGAGATCGATTTCCCTGACCTGAACCTCCAGCCGCAGCCGGTCGC
>JASGGL010000048.1:0-16953 GCA_047605065.1 Asticcacaulis sp. | reverse complement strand
GTCCCTGCTGGCCACTACCGAGGTCGATGAGATCACCGGCACCATCACCGTATCGGGCCGCGCCCAGAACCCGCAGATCGCCTTCGGCTCCTCGCCGTCCCTGCCGCAGGACGAGGTGCTGTCGCGCCTGCTGTTCGGGCAGAACGTCGCCAACCTGTCGACCACGCAGGCCCTGCAACTGGCAGCCTCGCTACAGGCGCTTCAGGGCAGTGGCGGCCTCAATCCGCTGGGCAAGCTGCGCTCGGTGACGGGCATAGACCGCCTGCGGGTGCTGGGGGCCGATGCGGCCACCGGGCGCGGCGCAGCGGTGGCGGCGGGTCAGTACCTGACAAATGACATCTATGTCGAGATCGTCACCGATACGCGCGGCTTCACCGCCACCCAGATCGAGATCGCCCTGTCGCGCACCCTGTCGGTTCTGACGCAGGTCGGCACGACCACCGGCACCAGCGTAAATCTGAGATACTCGCGCGATTATTGAGTCTTTTGTGACTTTAAGCGGGCATTAACCACGCCGCTTATCCGTATTTTTACAGCCATGTCGTATCCTTGTTATACTATTTAAGGATCGGCGTACCCAAATGACAACCGCCCTGCCCCCGCAGGCCGGCCTGCGCGCCGGTGACGCCTGCGATGAACTGACGCTGCTGAAGGGTCTGGCCGCAGACCAGATCAGCACGTCCCTGATCATTACCGACGCCAATGGCCGGTTTCTTTATGCCAATGCGCGCTTTCAGGAACTGATCGGCTATGCGGCCCATGAGCTTTCCGGCCAGACCCTCGAAGACCTCTGCCGTCAGCATACCCCCTCGTGCGAGCATCTGGAACGCATCCTGACCGAGGTCCACCTCAAGGGTCACCACACCGGCGAACTGATGGTGCACGACCGCGACGGACATCCGATCTGGGTGTCGTTCGACGCCACTGCTGTCTATGACGCCCAGAACCGCAAGCGCCTGATCGCCACGATTACCGACATCACCTACGCTAAGTTGCACGACGACCTTCAGGGCAAGGTGCTTCAGGCCCTGCTTCAGGACCGCCCGCTGCAGGAAATCCTGATCCTTATCTGCAATGAGGTCGAAGCCCTGCTGCACGGCGTCAACCTGTCGGTCCTGCGCATTCTCGACGGCAAGCTTAAGCCTCTGGCCGGTCCCGGCCTGCCCCCGTGGTTCGGCGAAGCCATCGACGGTGTGCCGATCGGCCCGGCGGTGGGTTCCTGCGGCACGGCGGCCTGGCGCGGTGAACCGGTTCTGGTCAACGACCTGCTTAGCGATCCTCTGTGGGCCGCCTATCAGCCGCTGGTCGAGCGTCTGGGCTACACCGCCTGCTGGTCGACACCGATCAAGAACACCTCGGGTCAGGTCATCGCCACCTTCGCCTTCTATTCGATCAAGCCCTTTGCCCTGAACACCTTCACCCAGAGCATGGTCGATATCTGCGCGCGCCTGTGCCATCTGGCCTTCGAGCGCAGCGCGTTTCAGGACCGCATCCAGTATCTGGCGCATCACGATGCCCTGACCGGCCTGCCCAATCGCGGCTTCTTCCAGAGCCGCCTTGCCGAAGAATCCGCCCGCGCCACGCGTCAGGGCACCCTGCTGGCCCTGCACCTGATCGACCTCGATCACTTCAAGGAGGTCAACGACACGCTGGGCCATCCGGTCGGCGACGAAGTGCTGCGCACGGTGGCTCAGGCCCTGAAATCGCAGGCCCAGCCCGGCGACGTCACCGCGCGTCTGGGCGGGGACGAGTTCGTCTTCCTTCAGGTGGGCGTCAGCGACCGCGCTCAGGCCGAGGCGCGCGCCGAAGCACTGGTCAACGACATCCGTACGACCTTAAGCGACCTGTTCGGTCACCACGGGCCGGATGTGGGGGCCAGCGTCGGCTTTGCCGTCTTCCCCGACGAAGCCCCTTCGTTCGAGCAGCTTATCCGTCACGCCGACATCGCCCTCTATCAGGCCAAGACGGACGGTCGCAACCGCTGGCGCGCCTTCGACGCCGCCATGGCCGAATCGCTGCGTCACCGCCGCCGTCTGGAAAGCGATCTGCGCGATGCGCTGGCGCACAATGGCGCGGGCCTGTCTCTGGCCTATCAGCCGCAGTTCTGTCTGATCAACAACCGCATCATCGGCTATGAAGCGCTGGCGCGCTGGAACCACCCCGTTCTGGGGGCGATCCCGCCTTCGGAATTCATTCCGATCGCCGAATCCGCCGGTCTGATTTCGGCGCTGGGGCAGTGGATCCTGGCCCGCGCCTGCGAAACCGCCGCCTCATGGCCTCAGGACCTGACCCTGTCGGTCAACCTGTCGCCGGTACAGATTTTCGAAGGCGACCTGACGCGCTTCGTGCATGGCGAACTGATCCGCACAGGCCTGAGCCCCAAGCGCCTTGAACTCGAAGTCACCGAAGGCGTGCTGATCGAAAACACCGACCGCGCCCTGCACGTACTGCGCAGCCTCAAAGGGATGGGTGTGCGCATCGCCATGGACGATTTCGGCACCGGCTTTTCCTCGCTGTCCTATCTGCAAACCTTTCCCTTCGACGTCATCAAGATCGACCGCAGCTTCGTCGAAGGCCTGTCGTCCCGCCCCGAACAGCACGCGGAACAACGCCATGCGCATAAGCACGGCATTCCGGCCGAAGCCATTGTGCGCGCCGTCATCGGGCTGGCCCATGCCATCAATATCCCGGTCATCGCCGAAGGCGTGGAGACCCGCGCCCAGTTCGATCAATTGCGCGACATGGGCGCCGACGCGGTTCAGGGCTATCTGATCGGCCGCCCCAGCCCGCGCATCCTCGACTGGATACCGCCTCAGGCCATGGCCTCGCGCACCGCCGCCAGAGTCTGAGTCTGGGCCTGAAGCCGGAAGCGTGGAGCAGGACCAGAGACGAAGCGGCGCGTGTAACCGTGTGCAGCGATTGCGGTTTTGGCTTTGACGGGACCATACCAATATTATAGACCGGACGTACCGGCGGTGATTTGCCCACAGGCCGGCGCGGGTTCACCACAGGAGTTCAGGCAGGGACATGTCCTTCATCGATACCGTCGGCCGCCTTGAAAAAGACGATCCCGCCCCGCTCTACCTGCAACTTCAGAAGGTTCTGCGCGATGCCATCCGCTCGCGCCTGTTCATGGCCGAAGACGCCATCCCGCCTGAGCGCGATCTGGCCGAAGAGTTCGATGTCTCCCGTATCACCGTTCGCAAAGCCATTGATGGCCTTGTCAACGAAGGCCTTCTGACCCGTCGCCGTGGCGCGGGCACCTTCGTTGCCGCCCGTGTCGAAAAGAGCTTTTCCAAGCTCTCCTCCTTCTCGGAAGACATGATTTCGCGCGGCCGCAAACCGCACAGCGTCTGGGTCAACCGCTCCGCCGGGGCGGTCACCCCCGAAGAGGCCCTGTCGCTGGGCCTGTCGCCGGGAACGCTGGTCTACCGCTTCCATCGCGTGCGCTATGCCGACGATTCGACCATGGCGCTCGAATATTCGACCATTCCCGGCTATTGCCTGCCGTCCATCGAAGCGGTGGGGGCCTCGCTTTACGAAGCACTGGAAAAGTCCGGTCACCGTCCGGTGCGCGCGCTTCAGCGGCTGCGGGCCATTTCCTTCAGCCGCGAACAGGCCGAACAGCTGGGCGTCAGCGTCGGGGAACCCGGCCTGTTCATCGAACGCCGTGGCTTTCTGGCCGACGGACGCGCGGCGGAATTCACCCAGAGCTATTACCGCGGCGACGCCTATGATGTCGTGGCCGAACTGAACGACCTCTGAGACCGGACAGCCCAAAACGGCGGCAAAGCCACCCGGATTCCCCTCTTTTTACCCGACCAATTTGAAATTGGTATTTCATATGTGCGCTCACCGGACGCACAGCGCGCACCCTTGCGCCCGTTTTACAACCCTCAAAACCCCGACAAGATGGAACCAATTGCGGTTTTCAACCGCTTTTTTGTGACGATTTAGCCACAAACGTTCACGGTTTTACATAATTTTCACAAACCGCCGATTTTGGCGTTGACAAATTTGCATACCAAATCACCAATTGGTCCTATCAAAAGTTATATCGGGCCTCACCAACGGGCTTAACCGGTATGCTGGAGACTCCGCTCAGGGCGCTACCGATGGACGCCTTCGCCGCACTGGTCACAACACAGGGGACTTGAACCATGACCACCAGATCCAGAGCTATGCTGACCACGGCCCTTACGGCCGCCATGTCTGGCCTTCTTCTTACCGCCCTCAGCGCCGCCCCCGTCGCGGCTCAGGACAAGCCTGCCGCTTCCGAAGAGATTCAGGAAGTTCAGGTCGTCGGCATCCGCAAGTCGCTGCAATCGGCGCTGCGTCAGAAGAAGAACTCCAACGTCATTCAGGAAGTGGTCACCGCCGAAGACGTCGGCAAATTCCCCGACAAGAACGTCGCCGACTCGCTGTCGCGCGTGACCGGCGTCAACGTGGTGACCGGCTCGGCCGCCGCCGGTGGCTTCGGTGAAAACGAAAAGATCTCGATCCGCGGCACCGACCCGGCACTCAACCTGACGCTTCTGGACGGCCACAATCTGGCGACCGGCGACTGGTTCGTGCTGGACCAGATGGCGGGCGGGCGTTCGTTCAACTACACCATGCTGCCGTCCGAAATCGTCGGCACCATCGACATCATCAAGGCCTCACGCGCCGACATCCCCGAAGGCGGCGTTGGCGGCACGGTCGATGTGCACGTGCGCAAGCCGCTGGACCTGAAGTCCGGCACCTTCAACGCCTCGGCTCAGGGCCTCTACGCCAGCCGCGCCGACAAGTGGACGCCGCAGATCTCCGGCCTCTATTCGTGGCGCAACGAAGACCGTACGCTGGGCCTGCTGGTCGCCGCCTTCAGCCAGGAACGCGAATTCCGCCGCGACGGTCAGGAAGTGCTGGGCTATTCCGAAATCAGCAACTTCAACGGCACCGGCCAGAAGGTCATCGCCCCGAACCTGATCGGCAACGCCTACTTCACCCAGCAGCGCAAGCGTACCGGCATCAACTTCGTCGGTCAGTGGAAGCCGCAGGAAAATCTTGAATTCACCCTGTCGGGCCTGTTCGCCAAGCTGGAAGCCGACAACGTCAATGTGAACAACATGATGTGGGTCAGCCGCATGCTGGGCAACAACACCGGCGGTGCGGCCAACGCCCTGCAATCCTACACCATCAAGGACGGTTACCTCGTCGCCGCCTCGTGGGCCAATACCGGCGCCGACGGCTCCAAGGTGCAGGGCATGGTGCAGGACGACATCTTCCGTAAGGCCCACTCGGAAACCAAGTCGCTCAACCTCGACGTCAAGTACGACGTGTCCGACAGCCTGACCCTGACCGGTCAGATCGGCCGCACCGAAGGCGAAGGCGTCACCGACGACACCTATGCGTGGGAAACCTTCTGGGATACCGGCGCGTCCTATCAGCTGGGTTCGCCGACCACCAAGGTCAGCTATTCCGGCCTGCCGACCGATTCCGGCTCCGCCGCCTACCTCAACAACCACTATAGCTGGTCGTGGGGCGGCAACATCTCGTCGCCGGACGAAGAAACCTACGCCAAGGGCGATCTGGAATACCGCTTCGCCGAAGGCGGCCTGCTGCAACGCGTCAAGGCCGGTGCCCGCTTCACCGACCACACCCGCGAAGTCATCTACAACGCCTACAGCTGGGGCGGCAACAGCGTCGGCACGGCGACCCTGAACTCGGTCTATGCCGGTGCCAAGACGCCGTCGGACTTCTTCGACAATCTGGGCGGCTCGCACACCTACAGCCTGGCCGACGCCAGCAAGACACTGAACTATCTCAACAGCAATAACGGCGGCCGCGTCTTCGGCTTCTATGCCAACGAAAGCTATGCCGTGACCGAGAAAACTTCGGCCATCTACGGTATGATCGACTTCGGCACGGACAAGTGGAAGGGTAATGCGGGCGTTCGCGTTATCAAGACCGAGCAGGAAACCACCCAGTATGCGCCGGGCGGCACCAGCCACAGCTCGATCTTCGGCAGCTATGACATCATCACCGTCAACCGCGACTATACCGATGTCCTGCCTAGCGCCAACTTCACCTACCTCGTCTCCGACGACCTGATCCTGCGCGCCGGTGTGGCCAAGGTTCTGTCGCGTCCGGGCTTCGCTCAGCTTGCCGGTTCGGCCAGCCTGAACGAACTGGCTTCGACCGGCACGTCGGGCGGCAACCCCTACCTCGATCCGTTCAAGGCGACGCAGTTCAACGCCGCCGCCGAATGGTACTACGCCCCCGAAGCCCTGCTGTCGCTGAACCTGTTTAAGCTGGATATCGACAGCTACATCACGACCCAGCAGTTCACGGCCTTCTACGCCACGCAGCAAACGCCGCAGGGCAAGAACTTCCTGATGACCGGCCCGGCCAACGGCAATGGCGGCAGCAACGAAGGCTTCGAACTGAACGTGCAGCAGCCGCTCAGCCACGGCTTCGGCTTCCTCGCCAACTACACCTACGCCGACGGCAAGGGTGCGGACGGCAAGGCGATCGACGGCAATTCGAAGACCACCTACAACCTGACCGGCTACTACGAAAACGAAAAGGTATCGGCCCGTCTGGCCTATAACTTCCGTTCGAAGTTCAAGTCGGGCACCGATCGCGGCACCGAAATGTGGCAGGACGACATCTCGTCGCTCGACGCCTCGGTGTCGGTCAATGTCACCGAAAACGTGGCCGTGACCTTCGACGCGCAAAACCTGACGAATGAGAAGCTCTACTACTTCGTGGGCAATCCTTCGATCCCGCGCGCCGTTTACGACAACGGTCAGACCTTCTACGTCGGCGTCCGCTTCAAGCAGTAGTCCGATCCCCTTTACGGGACAAAATGGCCGGAGCCTCCCTGATACGGAGGCTCCGGCTTTTTTATGAAGGGGTATGGTTGGCCTGACCATGACGCCCCATAAACTAAAGGGAGGCCCCATGTCCGCGTCCGCACCTGCCGCACAGCGACTCGTTTCGCTCGACGCGCTGCGCGGGCTGACGGTGATCGGCATGATCCTCGTCAACGCCACGGCGGGCATGTATTACGGCCTGAAGGCGCAGGTGTTTCCTCTGCTTCTGCACGCCCACTGGGACGGCCTGACCCTCGCCGATGCGGTGTTTCCGGCCTTCCTGACCATGGTCGGTGTTTCGATCCCGCTGTCGCTGTCCAAAGCCAGAGCGGGCAGCGGCCTCGACGCCGTTCAGGCGCAGAAGATTTTCTGGCGCACGCTGCGTCTGTTCGCCATTGGCTGGCTTCTGTCCAACCTGCACTGGCTGGCGAATTTCGACGGCGGCCCGTGGCGCTTCTGGGGCGTGCTGCAACGCATCGCCCTCGTCTACGGCGCAGCAGCGGTCCTTTTCCTCACCTGCGGGCCACGCCTGCGCCTTGGCCTGATCGTCGGGCTGTTGCTGATCTACTGGCCGCTGACCCTGATCCCCGCGCCGGACAGCCTGCCTAACGACCTGTGGCAGCGCGGGCATAATTTCGCCGCCGCCGTCGACCGCCTGATGTTCGGCGCGGGCGGGCACAACTACGTCAAAGGCCCGGAAGGCTATGACCCCGAAGGCCTTCTGGGCACCCTGCCCGCCATCGCTCAGGCCCTGATCGGCATGGCCATGGGCGAGTATCTTTTACGTCCGCGCCCCCGCAGTGCCGTAACTCTGGCCGCCGCAGGCGCGGCCCTTCTGCTGAGCGGAATCGCGTGGGGCTTTGTCTTTCCGGTGATCAAGGACATCTGGTCCTCGTCCTTCGTGCTGGTCACGGCGGGCCTGACGCTTCTAGTCCTTGCCCCGCTGCATGGCTGGCTGGACAAGGGAGCGCCGGTCACAGGCCCTGTCGCAGGACCGGTCAGCTTCGCCATAGCCTTTGGCGTCAACGCTATCGCCGCCTATGTGCTGCACTTCCTGCTTAACGATCTGCTCGGCTGGCAGCTCTATACGCAGACCTATTTCGCCACGCGTGACGTCGTGGGCGAACCCGTCGCCGCCCTCTTTCCTGTCGTGTTGTTCATCCTGACCATCTGGCTGCCGGTCGACTATCTGCGGCGGCGCGGCTGGATCATCCGGGCCTGAAACACAGAGAAGCCAATCTATATCCAATTTCATCACACCACACGCCCAACCGGCCAGAAACACCTGAAATCAAGATTTCTGTAGACAGTCACCGGCTTTTAGCCTCCTATCTTAATAATACCAAAAGGCAAAATAGGTCTTATCGATCATGAGCACGCCCGACAGCCCCGGCCCAAAAGCCAACACAGAAGCCAACAAAGCTCCCAACGCCATCGTCACCATGGGCCTGATCGGCCTTCTGTTCTTCGTGTTCGGCTTCGTGACCTGGCTGAACGGTCCGCTGATCACCTTCGTCAAATACGCCTTCGACCTCGACAATGTCGGGGCCTTCATGGTGCTGATGGTCTTCTACATGTCCTATTTCGTGCTGGCCCTGCCGTCGGCGGCGATCCTCAAGCTGACCGGCATGAAGAAGGGTATGGCGCTGGGCCTTCTGGTCATGGCCGCCGGTGCGGTCATGTTCGGGCAATTCGCCACCCACCGCGTCTATGTCGGGGCGATGACCGGCCTGTTCACCATCGGCGCAGGCCTTGCCCTGCTGCAGACCGCCGCCAACCCCTATATCTCCATTGTCGGCCCGATCGAGTCGGCGGCGCAGCGCATCGCCGTCATGGGCATTTTCAACAAGCTGGCCGGGATTGCCGCCCCCTTCGTCTTCGGTACGCTGGTCATGAGCGGCATTACCGAGTTCGGTGCCGAGCTTAATGCCGCCAGCGACCCGGCCGCCCGCGAAGCGCTTCTCAACGGTTTCGCCCAGAAGGTGCTGTGGCCCTATATGGGTATGGCCGCGCTTCTGGCGCTGCTGGCCCTGTTCGTGCTGAAATCGCCCCTGCCGGAAATCAAGGGCGAATCGAAGGCCGAAGCCCTGTCGGCCAAGGGCGGCAAGGGCCTGTTCGCTCACCCGAACCTGTTTTTCGGCGTCCTGTGCATCTTCCTTTATGTCGGCGTTGAAGTCATGGCGGGTGACGCCATCGGCACCTATGGCGCAGCCTTCGGCCTGCCTGTAGACCAGACGGTGCTCTTTACCTCGTGGACGCTGGGCGGGATGCTGGTCGGTTATCTCATCGGCTGGGTGCTGATCCCACGCTTTGTGTCTCAGGAAAAATACCTCGCCTTCTCGGCGGTTCTGGCCATCGTTTTTGTCCTCGGGGCCTTTCTCACCAAGGATTACATCTCGGTCGGCTTCGTCGCCGCGCTCGGTTTTGCCAACGCGATGATGTGGCCCGCCATCTTCCCGCTGGGCATCCGTGGCCTTGGCCGTCACACCGAAATCGGTTCGGCCCTGATGGTCATGGGCATCTGCGGCGGCGCCATCCTGCCGCGCCTCTATGTCGGGCTGGCGGAAATCGTTCACTTCCAAACCGCCTTCCTCTGCGTCATGATTCCGGCCTATATCTATATTATGTTCTTCGCCCTGTTCGGCAGCCGCGTAGCGGTAAAGGCGTAAAGGTCCAAATATCATGGCGCAGTATTTTCTCGGCATAGACGGCGGTGGTTCCAACTGCCGTGCGCGTCTGCGTGACGCCGATGGCCGGCTGATCGGCGAAGGCATTAGCGGCTCGGCCAATATCCGGCTGGGGCTCGACCTCATCTGGGGCCACATCATGGAAGCCACGGATCAGGCCCTGACTAAGGGCGGGCTGAACCGTGAAGCCCTGAGCCACACGGCAATTGGTCTGGGGCTGGCGGGCATTACCAGCGCAGCAGACGCCGAACGCACCGTAGCCGCCGGACCGCGCTTTGCCTTCGCCTCGGCGGGCACCGACGCCCATGCCGCCGTTCTGGGGGCCTTTTCGGGCCGCGACGGCGCAATCCTGATTACCGGCACCGGCTCGGCAGGCTATGCGTGGGTGAAGGGCGAAGGCCATGCCGTCGGCGGCTGGGGCTTCGAAGTCTCCGATGACGGCTCGGCGGCAGCATTGGGGCGTGATGCCCTGCGCGTCAGCCTGCACGCCCATGACGGCCTCGCCCCGCGCTCCGCCTTCACTCAGGCGGTCATGGCGCGCTTCGGCGGCCATCCGTCGGGGGTGGTGGCGTGGGTGACCGAAGCGCGGCCCAAGGATTACGGGACTCTGGCCCCGCTCATCCTGTCGCACGCTCAGGGCGGCGATCCGGTGGCCGTGTCGCTGGTCGAACGCGCCGCGCAGAATCTGGGGCGTTATATGCGTCGCCTCAATGAGTTGGGTGCGCCGAAAATCTGTCTGGTCGGCGGCATGGCCGAGGTTCTGACGCCCTGGCTGGCCCCGTGGACCCGTCCGGTTCTGGCCGAAGCCGAGCACGACGCCATCGAAGGCGCGCTGCTCATGGCGCACGGTGCCGGCAACGGCCTGACCCCGGCTAAGCAGGAGATCCTGTCATGAGCCTGACCCTTTCCAATGCGCGTCTGATCACCCCGGTCGGCATCGTCCACGGTTCGGTGACCATCGAAGGCGAACACATTATCGATACGGGTGCCGACAGCGGCGGCCTCGACCTCAAAGGCGGCTATCTGTTGCCCGGCTTTATCGATACGCAGGTCAATGGCGGCGGCGGCGTGCTGTTCAACGACAGCCCCACCGTCGACGCCATCGCCGCCATCGGGGCGGCACACCGTGCCTATGGCACCACCGGCTTTTTCACCACCCTGATTTCCGACGATCTCAGCGTGGTCGATGCCGCTATGCGCGCCACCGAAGCCGCCATCGCTCAGGGCGTGCCGGGGGTGCTGGGCATCCATATCGAAGGTCCCTTCCTCAATGTGCGCCGCAAGGGCACGCACGACGAAAGCAAGTTCCGCCGTCTGGATGACGCCGCCATCCGGCTTTTGACCTCGCTCAAGGCGGGCAAAACGCTGGTGACTCTGGCTCCGGAGCTGGCCGCGCCCGAAGATATCCGCAGCTTAAGCGACGCGGGCGTTATCGTCGCCGCCGGTCATACCGACGCCACCTATGCCGAGGCGCGCCGGGGCATGCAGGCCGGAATTACCGGCGTCACCCACCTTTATAACGCTATGTCGCCGATGTCGCACCGCGCGCCGGGCATGGTGGGGGCCGTACTGGAAGACGACGATCTCTATGCCGGCATCATTGTAGATGGGGCGCACGTCGATCCCGTAGCGCTGAAGATCGCGCTGAAGGCCCGGCCCTATGACCGCTTCATGCTGGTCACCGACGCCATGCCGACGGTCGGCTCAGCGACCAAGCGCTTCAACCTGATGGGCAAGGATATCCGCGTCGAAAACGGCGTGTGCGTCGGCCCGGACGGCACGCTGGCCGGGTCGGACCTCGACATGGCCTCCGCCGTGCGCAATGCTGTGCACATGCTGGGCGTGACGCTGGAAACCGCTTCGATCATGGCCTCCGAAGCGCCCGCGCGCTTCATGCACCTGCCGAAGAGCTATGGTCATCTGGCGGCGGGAGCGCGGGCCGATCTGGTCTGGCTCGACGACGCGCTTCAGGTGCGCGGCGTGTGGATCGGTGGCAAGTCCTACGACACCCTGAGGCAAGCCGCTTAAAGGGTATAGAACGGGCGGCGCGGTCTTCGCACCGCCCGTCTGCTTTTTTAAGACAGCACCACGACCACGACACGCCGGTTCGCCGCGCGCCCTGTTGCGTTATCGTTCGGGGCGACAGGCTGTTCGGCTCCGTAGGAGATCGAGGCCATGCGGTTCAGCGCCACGCCCTGCGTATTGAGGAAGCGTCGCACGCTGTCCGCGCGCTCGGTCCCCAGCCGGTAATTGACCGAATCGGTACCGGTCGAATCGGTAAAGCCCTGAATTTCCAGATAGACGTTCTTGTTATCGGTCTTCAGACGCGTCGCAAGGTCGGCCAGAGTCTGACGCGCCTCAGGGGACAATTCGGCCTTACCCGTATCGAATTTCACGGAATCGTCGCTGAGGACGACGGCATAGACGAACTTGCCTTCGGCCAGTTTGCCCGCTGCGGTGGCGCGCGACAGCGCCTCCTGCGTGGTCTGATCAAGGCCGCTCAGGCGCGTCTCCTGCTGGTCCATGCGTCCGTTGGCGGCAGCGATCTTGTCATCGACATATTTGTGGCTGGCGCAGGCCGTCACCGAAAGCATGAGGGGCAGCGCCAGAAGCAAAGCGCCGGATTTGAAATGTTTCATCGAAAACCTTTCTGTCAACGAGTCCACCCTTCCGCCTTGCACCGGCTCAGACTAGATGGGCAGAAAGGGTCCGAAAGAAGGCTTTTTTCTAAAGCCTCCATAATGATCCTACACCTGAATCATCATCCAGCTGGCGTCGTCATGCGCCTTGAAACGCGGGTAACGCAGCCCCTCCGGGTCGGCACGCTCGGTGTCGCGCAGATGTTCGAGAAAAGCCTCGCCCTGCCCGTCTGCGAGACCGTTCAGCACCTCTTCCAGCGGCACGTCATAGATGCCCCACAGGTCGTAAAAGCCATCGGTGGCCATCAGCACGAACTGCACGTCGCGCAATGGCAACCGCGTCACCTGAAGCCCCGCCAGACACCCCGCATCGAGGCTGAGCACCCAGTAACCGCTCTCCCTGTTCATCTTCGCGCGCGTCTCGCGCAGCATCGGATCAAGCTGAAGGCGGGCGGCCTTGAGCGGGATCGGCCCCTGTTCCGCGCGGATGGCCATGAGCCGCTCCAGCGCCGCCGTATCAAAGGCCTCCAGCGCCTCACCGCCGGGCAGGCGCACGACCTCACCGTCCGCTGCCACCACCCAGACTCTGACATCACCTAGGGAGGCGATCTCCAGATGATCGCCGTCCTCACGCACAATCGCCACCCCCGCCGACGGCATGGCCCACGGTTCGGCGGGTAACGGCCCCAGAGCCGCGTATATGTCGCGCGCCTCGGTAATCGCCGCCGACAGCCGCGCCTGAGCGTCTCCGGTCGCGTGGCTCAGACTGCGCGACACCTGATGCGCGAACCACGCCGCGTCGCTGGTTCCGGCCATGCGCGACGGCCCCAGCGAGGTCGCGCCATCTACCACCCACACGGCGTTCGCCGAGGCGCCGATGGCATCCTCATTGAACACCCCGCCGCGATCGGTACCCTGAGAGACGATCTTCACGAGGCCACCGGCATATAGGCGTCGAACCAGTCGCCGCGCGTCAGCTTCCCATTGATCTTGCAGATCACATCGACGCGGGCGCGCAGACACAGCGCCTGATCGGCGACGCGCACCACCTGCTGATCGAAGACGATCTTGGCGCGCTCACGCCGCACGCTTGAGCGCACCTCGAACACCTGCCCGCCGCTCAGCGAATTGAGGAAGTCGATTTCCATGTGCGACGTCATCAGGAAGACGCCCTGCGGGATCAGGTCGGCGAAGACCACCCCCTGATGGTGCAGGAACTCGTGCCGGGCATATTCCATATAGACGAGGTAGTTGGCGTTATTGACCACGCCCTGCGCGTCGCATTCGGAATCGCGCACCTTGAGCGTGGTGATGAAGACGCTGCCTTCGACCCGGTTGAGCATGAAATCCTCCGTTTTCACCCGATGGAGTACCGGCCCCCGCGCCCCCCGGCAAGCGCCAAAACAAGGGGGCGCACCTTTACGGCGATATTACAAACCCGCCGCATTCCGGCACAGCATCGCAACCGGGATCGGAGGAGACTGATGTTTCCGACAATCTGGATAAGGAGAACGGTCATGGGCCGCGCAATACTTCTTTGGCTGTTGGGGGTGCCGATACCGGTCATCATCCTTCTGGCCCTTTTCTTCCACTGATCGTGACGGGGAAACGACCATGAACAGGTACGATATGGCGGCGACCTCCGCCGCCGCCGTAGATTATGAGGACGACTATTACGAGGTGACGCCGGGGTCCGGGGCCTGCTGGCCCTCCATACTGGCCGGGGCGGCAGCCGCCGCAGCCCTGTCGCTTCTGCTTCTGATGCTGGGACAGGGGCTGGGGCTGTCATCCGTTTCGCCATGGGAACCCTGGCGTGAGACAGTGACCAAACTGACCGTAGGTGCCGCCATCTGGCTGATCGTCATGCAATGGCTGTCGGCGGCGCTGGGCGGCTACTTGGCCGGACGATTGCGTAAGGCCTATGTCGGCGTGGACAAGGACGAGGTTTTCTTCCGTGACACGGCGCAGGGCTTCCTGGCCTGGGCGGTGGCCACCCTGTTTACCGCCGCCGTTCTGGCCAGCGTGGCCGGTGCCGTGGTGGGGTCAGGCGTTCAGGCGACGGCCACCGTCGCAGCGGGCGCGGCGTCGGCGGACACCGCCGGCAGCGAACCGGCCTACTATGTCGACCGTCTTTATCGCATTACGCCTTCGGCCCAGCTTACCGGGGCGCAGGCTGCGGTTCCGGCGGGTCAGCCCCTGCCGGACGTGAGCGCCGAAACGGGACGCATCCTCAGCCACGGCCTGACGCAGGGCGATATCACCCCCGCCGACAAGGCCTATCTGGCCTCGCTGATCAGCGCCCGTACCGGCCTGACGCAGGCCGAAGCCGCGGCACGGGTGGATACGGTCATGTCCGAGGTCAGGGCCGCACGCGACCTCACCCTGACGGCAGCCGATGAGGCCCGCAAGACGTGGGCGCGGATCATGCTGTTCACCTGCGCGTCGCTGCTGATCGGTGCCTTCATCGGCTCGGTCGCCGGGGCCATAGGCGGGCGTCAACGCGATCAGGACTAGGGGCCGGTTCCTAAACCAAAAAGCCCCCGCTGAGCGGGGGCTTTTTTGATCAGGCGATGATGTCCGGTCGGATGCGATCCTCGACGGTCGAAATCTGATCGCGTAGCGCCAGCTTCTTGCGCTTGAGCCGGGCGATCAGGATCTGATCCGGCAGGGGCATGGTCTCAAGGGCGACGATCGAATCATCGAGGTCCTTATGCTCCTGACGCATATGGGCCAGTTGGGTGCGCAGATTGACGGTTTCCGCATCCAGCGGCAGGGCGGCGATGGCCGGGTCGGTTTCACGGATGACCGGCTCAAGGTCGTCGCGCTGATAGTCCAGCGCCTCTTCGGTCACCAGTTCCAGATTGGCACCGGTCAGGTCTTCACGATGAATCACCCGACGTTCCAGATCGCTGCTCGATTCCACCGGCGTGTTTTTCACCAGCTGAAGCGAATCGGGACGGAAAAGCGCGCGGATATTGCTGTCATCGTGCATGGGGACCAGCTCCGTTCGTTCTGAGGGCGTTACGGTATGAAAACCGGGGCCGCCCCTATGGGGACAGCCCTGTGGATATTAAGCATTATAGCTTAAAAAACCGCGCTCTGAAAGAGCATCGCACAGCCCCATGAGCGGATTTCGCGGCACAATACGCGCCCACGCCTTCGCCACGGCGATCACATTGTCCCGAACGGGGTCGGCGCGACCTGCTTGCGATGGCGCAAGCGTGGCCGCCAGTTCAGTCATTTGGGCGCGCTCGGCCTCCAGCTCGAGGGCTTTCACCTGCTGACGCAGGCGCTCGCGCTGGGTATCCGCCATATCGCTCAGCGGTTTTTTCAGCTTGCGGCGCACCGTGCGCAACGGCTCGACCACATTTTCCGCATAGGCCCGCGACACGTCCACCGCGGCCTCCGCCGCCTCTTCATCCAGCAACACGCCCGACACCCCGGCCCATACGGCAAACAGCAGCAGCGGCACGTTCTGTCCGTGCGTGTCCTGAAGCTCAAGGCACAGATCGGCTATGCCCTCGCCCCCATAGGCGCGCACGGCCCAGTCCCAGAAGGCCTCAGTCATCGGCAAGACCCGTCCAGCGCGTCACCGGAGCCTCAAGCCCAAACAGGTCCAGCGAGCGCGCCACGCTCTGATCCACCATGTCCTGAAGCGATTGCGGCCGGGTATAGAAGGCGGGCACCGGCGGCGCGACAATGGCGCCCATTTCGGTCACCGCCGCCATGGAGCGGATATGCCCCAGATGCAGCGGGCTTTCGCGCACCATGAGCACCAGACGGCGGCGCTCCTTAAGCACCACGTCGGCGGCACGGCTGACCAGGCTGGAGGTCACGCCGCTGGCGATTTCGCTCATCGTCTTTATCGAACAGGGCGCGATCAGCATCCCCAGCGTCCGGAAAGACCCCGATGCGATGGTCGCCCCTATATCGGCGGCCTTATGAACGTGATCGGCCATGGCGTTGACGTCGGACAGGCTGAGATCGGTTTCCGCCGTCAGCGACAGGGCCGCCGCCTTTGAGACCACCAGATGCGTCTCTACGCCCAGCGCCTTAAGCTGCCGCAGCGCGGTGATGCCATAGATGGCTCCGGACGCTCCGGATATGGCGACGATAAGTCGTTGATTCTCTTTCGCCATTACTCAGAAGCCCCTTCCGGCGGCGCTCACGGCGCGGACCGGCCAAAACGATTGCACACTTAAGTAACTCATATAATTAAACTTTTACTTAGTATGAAACTCTCAATTCCGTGATTGCGTGTAACGGATCGTGATTACACAGTAAAGCGGTTTGGGTGTTCCCTGATCAGGTTCAGGCCTCGATCCGACCACGGAGGAAGTGGGGGATGGGGTAAGGCCGGCGGGTATCCTCCCGCGGCCAACTCTTACGAGCACAAAGGAGATGGCTCATGAGCATAGAAGCGAGAGTGCGTGAACTTGACCACCGTCATCAGGCCCTCAAGGACACTATCGCCCGCGAAACCCGTTCGCCTTCGGCGGACCCGCTCTATCTCAAGGAACTGAAGCGTAAGAAGTTGAAACTCAAGGACGAGATCGACCGCATTCGCAGCGATATGCGACAGGAACGAACGCTTGAGACCCTCCAGTAGAGGGGGTGATAGCGTAATCCGATGAAACGCCGGAGGCAGCCGCCTCTGGCGTTTTTTTGTGCCGGACAGGATAAAGGCCTTGATCCGGACCGCACCGAAACATACGATTCATATATAAATCATATATGGTTCGTTTATGGGCATTCTGAAAATCGACGCCGCCC
>JASGGL010000047.1:0-17072 GCA_047605065.1 Asticcacaulis sp. | reverse complement strand
GGCACGGCGATGGTCGGGATGATGGTGGCGCGCCAGTTCTGCAGGAACAGGAACATGACGACAAACACCAGCACGACGGCTTCGATCAGGGTCTTGACGACTTCATGGATCGACAGGTCGATGAACGGCGTGGTGTCGAAGGGCACGACGTAGTGGTAGCCCTTGGGGAAGTTTTTCTGAAGCTCGTCCATCTTCGCCTTCACCGCCGTAGCGGTGTCGAGCGCATTGGCCCCGGTGGCCAGCGTAATGGCGATACCCGTAGCCGGACGGCCGTTAAATTTGGCGCTGCCGCTATACTGTTCGGCACCCAGTTCAAGGCGGGCCACATCCTCAAGGCGCACCAGCGCGCCACCGGAGGAGTTTTTCAGGATAATCTTCCTGAACTGATCGATATTGGTCAGGCGCGACTGGGCGGTGATGGTGGCGTTGAGCGCCGTACCCTTGACCGACGGAAGACCACCGAGCTGCCCGGCGGAGACCTGCGTGTTCTGGGCGCGCACCGCCGTCATGACGTCCGAAGGCGTCAGGTTATAGCTGGCCAGTTTGGCCGGATCGAGCCAGATGCGCATGGCGTACTGCGCGCCGAAATTCTGGATGGTGCCGACGCCGTCGACACGGCTGATCTGATCGACAACGGTCGAAGACAGGTAATCGCCCAGATCGTGTTCAGTAACCGTCTGGTCATCGGAATAAAGACCGATAACCATCAGGAAGCTGTTGTTCGCCTTGGCGACGGTCAGGCCCTGCTGCTGCACCTCCTGCGGCAGAAGCGCCGTGGCCGATTGCAGCTTGTTCTGAACCTGAACCTGCGCGATGTCGGGATCGGTCCCGGCCTTGAAAGTGATGCTGATGGTCGCCGAGCCGCTCGAATTCGAGGTCGAATTCATATAAAGCAGGCCGTCGATGCCCTTCATCTGCTGTTCGATGATCTGCGTCACCGAGTCTTCGACGGTCTTGGCCGACGCCCCCGGATAGTAGGCGTTGACGCTGACCTGCGGCAGGGCGATCTGCGGGTATTGCGCGACCGGCAGATTGGCGATCGACAACAGGCCCGCCATCATGATGACGATAGCCACCACCCAGGCAAAAATCGGGCGATGAATGAAGAAACGTGAGATCATGATGGCGTCCCGTTAAACAAAAGGGCCAGAAGGTCAGTCGCGGATTCCGGACGCAATTCGGGCGTCCGGCCTCCAAAGAACAAAATTAAACGCTTGAATTACTTAGACTTAGGTTCAGCAGCGGCCGCGGCAGGCGCTTCCTTAGTCGCACCGATGGTGGCGGGCTTGACCGGGGCGTCCGGACGGATCTTCTGCAGACCCTCGACGATCACCTTGTCGCCGGGCTGCAGACCGTCGGTCACCAGCCACTTGTCGCCAACCGTCTGCGCCACCTTGATCGGACGCGTCTCCGCCTTGCTGTCCCTGGACACCACCATCACCGTGGCATTGCCCTTCGGATCGCGGCTCACCGCAGGCTGCGGAACCAGAATACCGTTGCCGACCACGCCTGACACGATGCGCGCCTTGGCGTACATGCCCGGCAACAGTACGCCGTTCGGGTTCGGGAACAGCGCGCGCAGCGTCACCGTGCCGGTCGATTCATCGACGCTGACGTCCGAGAACTGCAGCTTGCCCTTCAGCGGATAGACGCTGCCATCTTCGAGGATCAGCTCGACATCGGCCGTCGCCGCCTCGCCGATCTGACCGGCAGCCGCCGCGCGCTTGAGCGCCATCAGTTCGGTCACCGACTGGTTGATGTCCAGATAGATGCTGTCGATGTTCTGAATGCGCGTCAGCTCGGTCGCCTGAGCCGCGGTGACCAGAGCGCCCGGCGTCACGTTCGACTTGCCGATGCGGCCCGAAATCGGAGCCATGACTTTAGTGTAGTTGAGGCTCAGGCCGGCGGTCTGAACCGCGGCCTGACCGGCGGCGACGGTGGCCTTCGCCTGCGCATAGGCGGCCTGAGCGTCGTCATTGTCCTGCTTCGAAACGGCGTTGATCTTGACCAGTTCGGCGTAGCGCTCGGACTTGAGGCGCGAAGAGGTCAGATTGGCCTCGGCCTGAGCCAGGGTGGCCTGAGCCTGAGAATACTGGGCCTGAAACGGCGCGGCGTCGATCTGATAGAGGGACTGACCGGCCTTGACGTAGCTGCCTTCGGCGAACAGGCGCGACTTGACGATACCGCCCACCTGAGGGCGCACATCCGACACCAGATAGGCCGATGTCCGGCCAGAAAGCTCCGTTGTCAGGTTGACCGGCTCAGCAGCGACCACGACGATGCCGACCTCGGTCGGACCGCCTGCGCCCATACCCGCACCGGCGCCGCCTTCCTTCTTGCCGCAAGCGGTCAGGGCAAGGCCCAGAACCAGCATCGCCACCGCGGGCTTTATCGGGGAAAATTGCGATTTCATGCGGGATGTCTCCGAAAGGAATTCAGTTTTCTGCGTACGCCGCCGAACAGGGCGCGAAACGTAGATGCAACGCAAATTAAGCGCATATCTGTCGCACAGCTATGCAAAAAATTGTCAGCAAGGCTATAAGGGTGCTGCAATGCAAACATTGTGAGAGTGAACGATCATTCTCATTTTTCTGGCAATATGCGCCTTTTTGGTATATGTCAAGCGCAACCCGCACATTAAAAATAGTTAAGACCATACACACCAAGGGTTTGCCACTTCGAATGAACGACCACGCCAGTATAGTGAAATCCGACTCATCTGCGCCCCGCACCCGCCAGAGCCGCGAAGAAAGGCGTCAGCAGATACTCGACGCCACCTTGCGCTGCGTAAGGCGATCGGGCTTCCATGGCGCGTCTATGTCCGACATCGCCGCCGAAGCGAAGATGAGCGTCGGCGTCATCTATCGCTACTTCGCCAATAAGGAAGCGATCGTCGAGGCCATCGTCGCCAACGACCTCGCCGAAATGCGCGCCAAATTCGCCGAATGGGACAATACGCCCGACGAAGCCCTGCTCGACACGCTCCTGCAAACCTGCGCCTTCGCCATCGAGCACAAGTACGGCCCGGACAACAGCGCGCTGGCCCTCGAAGTTCTGGCCGAAGCCGCCCGCAACCCGCGCGTCGCCGCCATCGTTCAGGCCGCCGATATTCAGGAGCGCGAACTGGGCCGTCAGCTCTGCTCCCGCATGAATCCCGGCTGCGACCCCAGACGACTTGAGGCGCGCGGTGAGATCATCGGCATGCTGTTCGACGGCATGATGATCCGCGCCATTTCCAATCCCGGCATCGACCGGACCGCCCTGGTTGAGGAACTCAGGGATGTGATGCGGTATCTTTTCACTATAAAGTAGCCCGCCGAACTGTTTTTATGCGGCAAAATGACACCATCAACAGCTTTCTGCCTGCCGCCGGGTTACGCTTAACCCTTCTTTAAATTGCAACCGTTTACAGCCCCTTTCATAAAAGACGCAATTTTTGAGGGGGTATTCATGGCGAAACGGTTGTTTTCAGGCTTCGGCCCGGGACTGCGCGACGGCCTGATCGCCGGAGCCTGCCTCTTCGCCGCCGCTGCCGTGACCGGTCTTGCCGTCTATCTGGCCGCCTCCGGCGCGCTGAAGCACGAGGTGCAGGGCAACCTGATGCGGGTGGCCCAAAGCGCCTCCGAACTGACCGATATGGCCGCCCATGGCCGTATTTCGCGCCCCGAAGACCTCGACAATGCCGATTACCGTCAGGTGCGCGCGCCCTATCTGGCGCTGCTGCGCGCCAATCCGGATCTGGCCTTCATCTACACCACGGTGCGTAAGGACGGCAAAATCCACTTCATCATGGACGCTTCGGTGCCCAAGCCCGGCGAGACCGTCATCCCCACCGGCGTGATGGAAACCTATGACGACGCCACCGCCGTTATGGAAAAAGCGTTCGATACGCAGAAACCGCAGGTCGAGGACGAGACCTATACCGACAAGTGGGGCACCTTCCTGTCGGGCTACGCCCCGTTGACGCAGGACGGTAACTTTGTCGGCGTGGTCGGCGTCGATATCCGCGTCGATGCCTATCTCAAGCGCCTCGAAGGCATTCGCAACGCCCTGCTGATGGGGCTCGGGGTCGCCGCCATCGCCGCTATCGGCACCGGGATTGTCGTCGGCCGCCACCGCCACGCCAGCGAACGGGCGCGCCGCGAGAACGCCTTGCAGGCCGAGCGGTTGCAGGCCCTTGAGCGCGAACGCATGAACGCCGAACAGGCCGCCCTGCGCGATGAAACCGCCCGCCGCACCGCCATGTCCGAGGCCGCCGCCCGCTTCGAAGGCGAAGCCCGCACCATTCTCAATACCGTGCGTTCCGCCGTCGACGGCCTGCACGCCCGCGCCGAAGACGTGTCGGGCATAGCCGGTCAAACCCGCGAGGGCGTGGAAACCGCCTCCGGCGCGACCCGCGATACGCACGACCGCGCGCAGCAGGTCTCCGAGGCCGCCCAGTCGCTCAACGCCGCCATCCGCGACATCGCCCTGCGCAGCGAGCGTTCGAACGCCATCGCCCACGAGGCCGCCAGCCGTTCCGCCGACGCCGCGCAAAAGCTCGACTCCCTCTCCACCCGCTCGGCCCAGATCACCGACATTATCGGCCTGATCGAGGACATCGCCGGCCAGATCAATCTTCTGGCGCTCAACGCCACCATCGAGTCGGCGCGCGCCGGTGACGCCGGACGTGGCTTCGCCGTCGTTGCCGCCGAGGTGAAAACCCTGTCCGGGCGCGTGGCCGACGCCACCCGCCGCATCACGGCTCAGGTGTCTGACATCCAGTCCGCCACCCGCGATACCGTCGAAAGCGTCGGGGCCATCCGCACCATTATCGAAGACATGGGCCGCACCGCTCAGGACGTGGCCATGGCCGTCGAAGCCCAGACGGGCGTGACCGCCGGGATCGAGCACACCATCGGCCAGACGGCGGACGATGCCCGTCTGATCGGTGTGACGCTCGAGCGCGTGTACCGCTCTGCTGATGAAACCGATCAGAGCGCAGCCTGCGTCAGCGCCGAGTCGATTCGCCTGTCTCAGGAAACCGACGCGCTCAACGCCTCGGTCGAAACCTTCCTGCGGGCGGTCCGGGCGGCCTAGAGCGCTTTGAAACCGTCGCTTTCCGGTGTTTTTAAAGGCGATGGGGCCTTCGTCGCCCTCCACCTTCACACAACTGTCACAAAACTGTTGTAATGGCGCGTCTAGCTTCGGCCACCACTGGCCGTTTACCCCTTCGTCATATTAGTTTAACGCAGGGGTGATTTACCGGTGGCCGGGCCCTTATGCAGGATTCCCTCCGGGACATCTGCATCGGCCGGATCATCGGAGACGTTTTATGTTCAAGCCCCTCGCCGCCGCGCTCGGCGCCCTGCTTCTGCTGACCGCCTGTTCGGACAAGGCCAGCACCGCAGGCGACGGCCCCGCCGCAGGCGACATTACGGGCGCGGGCTCGACCTTCTTCGCGCCGCTGGGGGCCAAGTGGGCCGAAACCTACAAGGACGAAACCGGCACCCGCCTGAACTATCAATCGATCGGCTCCGGCGGCGGCGTCCGTCAGATCAAGGTCAAGACCGTCGATTTCGGCGCGACCGACAAGCCGGTGAAGCCCGCCGATCTCGAAGAGTCCGACCTGCTGCAATTCCCGGTCGTTATGGGCGGCATCGTCCCCATCGTGAACCTGCCCGACGTCAAAAGCGGCCAGATGAACCTGACCGGCGCGCTGATTGCCGACATCTATATGGGCAAGATCAAGCGCTGGGACGATCCGGCCATTGCCGCCCTCAATCCGGGCCTCAAACTGCCGCACCTGCCGATCACCGTCGTTCACCGCGCCGACGGGTCGGGCACCACCTTCCTCTTCTCCAACTATCTGGCCAAGGTCAGCCCGACGTGGAAGGAAGAGGTCGGAGCCGCCGACGCGCTGGAATGGCCGGTCGGCCTTGGCGGTAAGGGCAATGAGGGCGTCTCGGCCTTCGTCAAGCAGACCCTCGGGGCCATCGGCTATGTCGAATACGCCGTCGCCGTGCGCACCGGCACCGCCGTCACCAATATGAGCAATCACGACGGTCGCATGATCGCCCCGTCGATCGAAGCCTTCGCCGCCGCCGCCGCAGGCGCGGACTGGGCCAACGCCCCCGGCAATCAGCTTCTGCTGCTCGATCAGCCCGGTGAAAACGCCTGGCCGATGACGGCCACCGTCTTCGTCGTCATGCACAAGACTCAGGACAAGCCTGCCGCCGCCCGCGCCGCGCTGGCCTTCTTCGACTGGGCCTATACCAAGGGTGATGCACTGGCGACCGAGATGCACTACGTTCCCCTGCCCGCCAGTGTGAAGTCGATGATGCGCGCCCAGTGGAGCCAGATCGTTGCTGCCGATGGCAAGCCCGTCTACACGCCCGCCGCCCCGGCTGCCGAACCCGTCAAGCCCTGAGACTGAGACTGAGACGCTTAAGTCCCGCCCCAAGGCCCGTATAAAAGAGTACATGGAAGCACCGATGTCCCTTCAGACCACCCGATCATCCAGCTTTCTGGCAGATCCCGTTGATCCGATCTTCCGCGGCCTTGCCTTCGCGGCGGCGACCACCCTGCTCGTTACGCTGGGCGGTCTGATCATCGCCCTGATCATCGGCGGCTGGCCCGCCCTGTCGAAGTTCGGCTTCGGCTTCCTGTTCACCAGCTCGTGGAACCCGGTCACCGAAGTCTACGGCGCGGCAGGCCCCATCGTCGGCACCCTGATTACCGCTGTCCTGTCGCTGGCCATCGCCCTGCCCATCGCCGTGTTCGTCTCGGTCTTCCTGACGCAATACTGCCCCAAGCAGATCGCCCAGCCGGTTTCGACCGCTATCGAGCTTCTGGCCGGTATCCCGTCCATCGTCTACGGCATGTGGGGCCTGTTCGTTTTCGCGCCGTGGTTCGCGCGCACGGTGCAACTGCCCATCCTGACCAATCTCGATCCGGAAAGCTTCTGGGGTAAGTTCCTGGCGGGCGTGCCCAACGGAGCCAACATCTTCACCGCCTCCATCGTGCTGGCCATCATGATCCTGCCTTACATGGCCGCGGTGTTCCGCGAACTGTTCCGCTCGATCCCGCCTCAGGTGCGCGAAGCCGCCTTCGGTCTCGGCTGCACCTCCTACGAAGTCGTCGCCTCGGTCCTGATCCCCTATGTGAAAAAGGGCATGATCGGCGTGGTCATGCTGGGTTTCGGCCGCGCGCTGGGTGAAACCATGGCCGTGACCTTCATCATCGGCAATTCGCACCGCTTCCCCGACTCTTTGTTCGCCTCCGGCTCGACCCTGGCCTCGACCATCGCCAACGAGTTCAACGAGGCCTCGGGCCTGCACCTCGCCTCGCTGATCAGCCTCGGCCTTGTGCTGTTCCTGATCACCTTCGCCGTTCTGGCCGTCGCCAGAGCGCTTCTGTCCTCGCAACGCTACTAAGGAGGGAAAGACCATGGATCGCGCCCTTCGCCGCAAACTCACCAATCAGATCTTCGTCGTCATCTGCACCGGCGCGGCCCTGCTCGCTCTGGGCGCGCTGGCCCTGATCATGTTCTCCCTGTTCACCAAGGGCATGGGCGGCGTCGATGTGATGCTGTTCACCGCCGATACGCCCGCCCCGGATTCGCCGGGCGGCCTGAGGAACGCCATCATCGGCTCGATCATGATGTGCTCCGTCGCCATGCTGATCGCCGTGGTCATCGGCGTGCTGGCCGGGACCTGGCTGGCCGAAATCGGCGGCGACAGTCCCTATGGCCACGTGGTGCGCTTTCTCAACGACGTCCTCCTGTCGGCACCGTCGATCCTGATCGGCCTGTTCGTCTACTGGTGGGTGGTCGTGCCCATGGGCGGCTTCTCCGGCTGGGCCGGCGCCATCGCGCTCGGCATCCTTGCCACCCCCATCGTCACGCGCACCACCGAAGACATCCTGAACCTTCAGCCCAATGCCCTGCGCGAAGCCGGTATGGCGCTCGGGGCCTCGCAATGGGTGACGGTCAAGAGCATCATCTGGAAGGCGGCAGGCGCAGGCATGCTGACCGGCGGCCTGCTCGGCTTTGCCCGCATTTCGGGCGAAACCGCGCCGCTTCTGTTCACCGCGCTGAATAATCAGTTCCTCAGCTTCGATATGGGCAAGCCGTTCGCCAGCCTGCCCGGTGCCATCTATCCCTTCGCTATGAGCCCGTACGATACGTGGAACACGCTGGCCTGGGCCGGGGCGCTGCTCATCACGCTCGCGGTTCTGGGCGTCAACATCCTCGGGCGCTGGCTCGCCCGCGACAAAGATCACAAGTAAGGCCTCCGTCATGTCCGACACCGACTTCCAAAGCGTCATCTCCCCGCCCCCGGCCGATCAGCTTGTGCTGGAAACGCGGAACCTCAACTTCTTCTACGGCACGCACCAGTCGCTGTTCGGCGTCTCCATGCCGGTCAAGCGCAACGGCATCACCGCCCTCATCGGTCCGTCGGGCTGCGGGAAGTCGACGCTTCTGCGCACCATGAACCGCATCTACGACCTCTATCCGGGGCAGCGCGCCGAAGGCGAAATTCTGGTCGACGGTGAAAACATTCTGGGGCCGAAGGTCGATCTGACGGCGCTGCGCGCCCGCATCGGCATGGTTTTCCAGAAGCCGACGCCCTTCCCCATGTCGATCTACGACAACGTGGCCTTCGGCGTGAAGCTCTACTACAAGAAGTCCAAGTCCGAGATGGACGAGGTGGTGGAAAAGGCCCTGCGCCGCGCCGCCCTGTGGGACGAGGTGAAGGACAAGCTCACCAAGTCCGGCCTGTCGCTTTCGGGCGGTCAGCAGCAGCGTCTATGCGTGGCGCGCGGCATCGCGGTCGAGCCGGAAATCCTGCTCCTCGACGAACCGGCCTCGGCGCTCGACCCGATTTCGACGGCCAAGCTTGAGGACACGCTCGAAGAACTGAAGCGCGACCTGACCATCATCATCGTGACCCACAACCTCCAGCAGGCGGCCCGTCTGTCGGACTATACGGGCTTCATGTACCTCGGGAAAATGGTCGAATACGGCCCGACCGAAGAGCTGTTCGTCAAGCCGAAGGTCGAGCGTACCTCCGACTATATCGGCGGCCGTTTCGGCTAAACCGGCGCGCAGTTAGCACAATGATGCACCGGCCAGACACGCCTCTGGCCGGTGTTTCAGTTTAAGGGCTTATACGGCGTCGTCACCTTCGCCGGATCGCGCAGGACCTGCTCAACATAGGCGTAGTTGAAGCGTTGGGTCATGGCCTTATAGATGGCCACATCGCGCGGCGGCGAATAGTCGGCGATGCGGGGGAAGGTGATGGTGATCCACTGCGGCTCACCCTTCGCGGCGCGGGCATAAACAGCCGGATCGATCTTATAGAGCGGATAGAGCACGCCGCGTTCACCGTCACCGAACACGTCCCAGCCGGTATCGAAGCTGCTGGACAGATATTGCATATTGCGCACCCGCGCCGGGGCGTTCAGCTCCCCCGCATGGCGCTGACGCATACGCGCCACATCGGTGATGCGCGCGCTGAAGGTCGCGGGGTCCGACGGTTCGACAAGCTGCCGACGCCGCAATCCCGCTTCGGCGATATCCAGCGCCTCACCGATCGACACCGGCACGACGGGCAGCCGCCCGTTCGTCCCCAGTACGACGACGATCCGGCCCGTATTCACATAGATGACGGCGTTGGGACCGACCGCACGGCGCACGGCGGCGATTTCGGAGATGTGTTCGGCACGCACCCTCGGATCGACCCAGGTGCCGTCCGGATCGACATACATGGTGAAATAGAAGCTGTCCGGCGTGTTGAACTCCCACGCCCCATCGGCCCCGACCAGCCCGTTGGCGTAGATGTTGATTCCCGATTCCGACGGGATGAGCGAGCGCGTCAGCTTGCCGTTCTTCATCGTCGGATGCTGCACGATGACGCCCAGACCATAGGCGACCGGGCGATATTCCTTCATCCCCGCCTTGTAAGGGTCGATCGTGCGGAAGGCCTGAGGCAGGCCGCCCAGCGGGGTATAGGTGGCATGCAGCCACTGCTCGAAGCGGTCGATCCATTGCACCCGCGCCGGGGTCTGGCTGATATTGCTGCGCAGGTCCGCCGGTCCGGCATTGCCGCGCGTTTCCAGCCCGTCACTCCAGCTATAGAGCCGCGTATGCAGATCGGGCTCCTTCTCCATACTGCCACTCAGCCGTCCGCCTTTGGCCATAATGGCATCGATGTCTGGGGCCACCTTACCGGAAGCGTCGACCGCGGGCGACGATGCAGGCGTTTGCGCCGGAGTCTGCACAGGGCTTTGGGGCGGCGTCACCTTCTGGCCCTGCAAGGCTTCTTTTGCCTTGCGTTCGGCCTCGGCCTTGGCGCGGTCGATCAGGCCGCCGAACGGATTCTGCGCCAAAACAGGACCGGACAAAACAGCCAGAAACGCGGCACTCACCATCAGGGGTTTCAGCAACGCGCGTGGCGGCATGTCTTCACCATTGGGCAGAATGGGACCGGACGGCAGTTTGCCCCTGACGCGCCGGGCGTCAAGCTTCCTTTTGCGCCATACCTCTACGCGCCGCGCACCAGACACTCCCCGGTGATCTCTTTGATCGACTTCACGCCGGTCAGGGCCATGGCCACGCGCATTTCCTTTTCGAACAGGCTGAGCAGGTTGGTCACCCCCGCTTCGCCGCCCGCCGCCAGAGCATAGACGAAGGCGCGGCCCAGCAAAACCCCGTCCGCGCCCAGCGCCAGCATACGCACCACGTCGAGGCCCGTACGGATACCGGAGTCGGCAAGGATGGTCAGGTCGCCCTTCACCGCATCGGCAATGGCGGGCAGGGCACGGGCCGAAGACAGGACGCCATCAAGCTGACGCCCGCCGTGGTTCGACACGACGATCCCGTCGGCACCGAAGGTAACGGCGTCCTTTGCGTCTTCCGGATCGAGAATGCCCTTGATGATCATCGGCCCCTTCCAGAAGTCGCGGATCCACTCCAGGTCTTTCCACGAGATACCGGGGTCGAAATTGGCCCCCAGCCAGCCGATATAGTCCTTCAGACCCGTGGCCTTGCCCAGATATTTGGACACGTTGCCCAGATCGTGCGGCGTCCCCATCAGGCCGACGTCGAAGGCCCACTGCGGGTGGGTGACCGCCTGCCACAGGCGGCGGATTTCGGCATTGGGGCCGCTCATGCCCGAATGGGCGTCACGGTAGCGCGCGCCGGGCACCGGCATATCGACGGTAAAGACAAGGGTGGTGATCCCCGCCGCCTGCGCGCGCTCCAGAGCGTTCTTCATGAAGCCCCGGTCCTTGAGCACATAGAGCTGGAACCAGATCGGCTTGTCGCACGCCGCCTGAACCTCTTCGATCGGGCAGACGCTGACGGTGGACAGGGTCAGGTTGATCCCGGCCTTTTGTGCTGCGCGCGCCGCCTGAACCTCGCCGCGACGGGCATACATGCCGGTCAGACCGACCGGAGCCAGCGCCACCGGCATGGCCATCTTCTGCCCGAACAGCTCGGTTTCGAGGCTCAAAGACGCCACGTCCTTGAGAATCCGCTGACGCAGCGCCACGTCGGCAAGGTCGGCGACATTGCGCCCCAGCGTGTGCTCGGCATAGGCCCCGCCGTCGATATAATGGAACAGGAACGGAGGCAGGCGGCGTCGGGCGGCTTCGCGGTAATCGGTCGAGGCGGAAATGATCATGGCGGACCCGCAGTCTGGTTAGGCGTTTAACAGGGCACGGCGAAACGGAAAGCCGTTATGTCGCGCTTATTTGTGAGGGATGGCGATATTATCGCCGAAAACCCCAAGAAAGCATCTTGGCACTTTTCGGTATAAGGCTCTAGCATGAGCCTCCATCGCCTGACAATGAGCGAACGATCCCGTTCAATCATCATAGATCAAAATTAATCACTCCGCTTTTTACCTTTAAGGAACGCCTGATGTCCGCCGCTTCGATGTTCGACCTGACCGGAAAGACCGCGCTGATCACCGGCGCCAACCGCGGACTGGGGCAGGGCATGGCTCTGGCGCTGGCCGAGGCCGGTGCCGACATCTGCGCCGTAGGTTCCTCCAATGCCGATGCGACCGCCCAGAAGGTTGCGGCGCTTGGCCGCAGGTTCCACTTCATCCGCGCCGACCTGACCTCGATCGCGTCGGTGGGCGATATCGTCGCCGAAACCCTTAGCGTCATGGGCGGGCTCGACATCCTCGTCAACAATGCGGGTTCGATTCGGCGCGGCGACGTGACCGACTTTTCCGAGAGCGACTGGGACGAGGTGATGAACCTCAACCTCAAAACCCTCTTCTTCATGTGTCAGGCCGCGGGCCGGCACATGATCGCGCAGGGCCACGGCAAAATAATTAATACCGCCTCCCTCCTGTCGTTTCAGGGCGGCATCCGCGTGCCCTCCTATACGGCATCGAAGTCCGGCGTGGCGGGCATCACCCGCCTTCTGGCCAACGAATGGGCCTCAAAAGGCATCAATATCAATGCTATAGCGCCCGGCTACATGGCCACCGACCTGACCGAAGGCCTGCAAAACGACCCCGAACGAGCGAAGGCGATTCTCGACCGGATCCCCGCCGCCCGCTGGGGAACCCCCGAAGATTTGGGCGGTGCGACGGTTTTTCTGGCTTCGCGCGTGTCAAATTATGTAAATGGGGTTATCATACCTGTGGATGGTGGATGGCTGGCCCGCTAAAGGCCCCTGTTCCCGTCTTTCCCGCCGCCTCGCTACCCCCCGCCTGAGGAGACGATGACAACTGAGATTCTCGCGGCCCCCGCGCCGCTTAAAATGGCAGACATTGCCCGACTGGCCGGTGTTTCGGTTTCGACCGTATCGCGCGCCCTTGCCGGCAGCCCGCTGATCCCCAAGCCCTTGCGTGACAAGATCACCGCAATCGCCGAGGAACACGGCTACGTGGTCAATCAGGCCGCGCGGAACCTGCGTCTGAAAAAGACGCGGACCATCGGCCTTGTCCTGCCCGACGACAATCCCGACAAGCTGAGCGATCCCAACCTGCTTAAGCTGATGGGCGCGCTGACTCAGGCCGTGTTCAAGCGCGGCTATGAGCTTCTGGTGCTCAAGACTCCGGCCCGCCGCAAGGACGCGCTTAAGGATCTGGTCCGCTCGCAACGTTTCGACGGCATGCTGGTCCTGCCCGACACCGCCGCTCAGGAGCAGCACGAGGCGCTGGACGACCTCGCGCGCTATTACGGCCCGCTGGTCGTCTGGGGTCGCCTGCCCGACCACGCCTATCTGGGTGTCGAAGCCTCTTCCGAAGCGCCCAAGATCGACAAGGGGGCCGAGGAGATGGTCGACCTTCTGTTCCAGCGCCTGAGCGAAGAAGAAAAGGCCAAGGCGAAGTAAGAAACGCCCAAAGCATCGGGGTATCGGTGACTGATACACGACAAAAACCCCTCCGGTGTAAACCGGAGGGGTTTTTGTTTGAGTTCAGCTAAGCGGCGGAGCCTGAGCTCCGCCGCTTTTTTACTTAGAACGAGGTCGACAGGCTGACCGACACCGAAGTGCCCGGATCGTACTTGTCGATATAGACGCGGTGGTCGTTGACCGTCTGATATTCCTTGTACTCGGTGCCCGTCAGGTTGCGGGCTTCGAGTTGCAGGTTCAGGTCGCGGCCGAAAGCGCCGAAGCCCTTACGCCACACGAAATCGACCTGCGTGCCCGGCTCCTGAATGATGTCCGGATCGCCGACAATGCCCGAGCCGCGCACCGAGATGCGGTCGCTGACGTAGGTGATCAGCAGCGTGGCCTGCGACTTCGCCGAGTCATCCTGCCAGCCGACTGCAGGTTGGCGAGGTGGTCCGACTGACCCTGAAGCTTCGAGCCGTCCTTGATGTAGAGCGAGGCTTCGACCGGCTGGAAGGTGGTGCGGCTGAAGGCGATCTTGTCGCCCGTCTTCACCTTCACGCTCGAGTCGGTGAAGGTGTAGTTGGCCTGAACCAGCCACTGCTTGTTCTCGAAGAAGCCGCCGGAGATCGGGCTGTCGAACAGGCCCTTATAGTCGACTTCGAAGCCCTGAATATTGGCCTTCGGGGCGTTGACGAAGGTCTGTTGAAGCTGGGTGCCGGTCGAGATGGTTTCGACAGGCTTGTCCAGATTCTTGTAGAACAGGCCGGCGGTCAGGTATTCGCCCGCGCCGTAGTACCACTCATAGCGCGCGTCGAGGTTGGTGATCTCCGTATCCTTCAGATACGGGTTGCCGGTGTAGGAGCGGTCGCTGTCGGCTTCGCGGAAGGTCGGCTCGGCCAGTTCGCGGAACTGCGGACGGCCGATGGTTTGCGAAGCGCCCAGACGCACCTGCATGTCCTCGCGGAAGTTCCACGTCACCGTGCCCGACGGCAGGGTGTAGCTTTCCTTGATCTGGGTCGAAGCGCGCTCAGGCGTGGCGTTGGTGGCGTAGAGGTAACGCAGGTCGTTGCGCTCCTTGGCCGTCTCGTAACGCAGGCCGGCGGCGACGCGAACCAGCGGGATCACTTCGAGGTCGGTCTTGACGTAGTAGGACGACACGAACAGGCCGCCCTTATAGGCCTGCGGCGAGTCCGAACCGGTTTCCCACAGTTGCAGGAAGTCCGGACGGATATTGTAGTCGGAGAACAGGAAGTCGACGCGGGTATATTTGGCCAGCGAGTCGTTGACCGACTTGAACTCAAACGCGCGGCGCTGATAGTCGCGCTGGTTGTCGAGCACCGAAAGGCCCGCCATCAGCTTGCCGTCACGGCCTTCGCCGAGGCTGTAGTCCCAGGTCAGGTTGGCGCCCAGATACTTGGCCGTATCCTTCAGGTTCGAGAAGGCCGTCTCATTACCACCGCCGTTACGCAGGTCGGTGAAGTACATGCCCTTGGTCAGGCCGTCGGCGGTGTCGAGCTGATAGTTGATGAACTTGTCGTACGGCGTGTCGCGCACGGTGACGGCATAAGAGGCCGTCCAGTCCAGAACCAGCTTCGAGGTCAGCGGGTGGGTGCCGGTGATCTGGCTCAGGCCCAGTTCGCGCTGATACCAGCCGGTGCGGTCCTTGCGATAGAAGAAGCCGTTCGAGTTATAGCCGTCGCGCGTCGAAGCGAACTTCGTCGTCTTGCGGATATACATGCCGGTCCATTTGACCGTGTGGCCGGAGTGGCTGTAGCCCAGCGACAGAAGGCCGTTCAGCGAGACGTTGTTGGCCGAGCTTTCGTAGTCGTCCTCGTAGTGGATGCCGTTCTTGACGGCCCAGCTGTTCGAGAAGTCGGCGACGGCGACGACGCCCAGCTTACCACCCATGAGGTCATAGGCCTGACCCACGCTGCCGTTCATGCTGAAGTTCGGCGTCGGACGACCGATTTGCAGCAGGTTCAGGTCGGCGTTGACGAAGTCGTGGCCGATCGTCTGAAGCTCGTTGGTCGCGCCCGTACCGGTGGCCGGATAGTTGTTCGGGTTGACCAGCTTGCCCTTGGCCAGCGCGGTGCGCAAGGAATCCGGCAGGCTGCGGGTGCCGTCGTCATAGCCCAGCCAGTCGGTGGCCGAACCGAAATAGGTGACGGTCTTCTTGCCGGTCGTCTCGCTATTGTAACCGGTGCCGAGGCCGAAGGTCATGAAGTTGTCGCGCGGAATGGCGAGCGTTTGCAGATCGACGACACCGCCGCCGAATTCCGCCGGATATTCCGCCGAATAGGTCTTCTGCACCGACACGCGGCTCAGCAGCGACGACGGGAAAAGGTCGAGCGGCACGACGCGTTGCAGCGGCTCAGGCGACGGCAGGGGTGCGCCGTTCAGAAGCGCCGAGGAATAGCGCTCGCCGAGGCCGCGCACATAGATGAACTTGCCTTCGACCAGCGACAGACCGGCGACGCGGGTCAGCGCGGCGGCGGCATTGTCGTCGCCCGTACGCTTGAGGTCTTCGGTGGTGATGATCGAGACCACTTCGGCCGTGCGGCGCATGGTCTTGGGCAGGTTCTTGCCGCGCACGACGACTTCGGTCACTTCCGAAGCTGCCGGGGCCGCTTCAGGAGCCGTTTGCGCTTCCTGAGCCAGAGCTGCGGACACCGGCGCCATCGCCGTCGTCGCCATCAGCAAGGCGCCCAGAGTCAGATATTGCGTTTTCATAGGTATAAACCTTTGCTGAGTGGACTATGCGCATCGTGAAACGGTGTCGTCGTCACCTGCGCGGCCAGACAAAATCTTGGAATACGGAACCCGTTCATCCCGAACCGGCTCGCATTCCAGAACGGAAGAGGCGGGCCTCTGCCCTTTGCCGGAACCGCCCTCAGGCGATATCGGCAAAGGGCGCGAAACCCGCCGTCACTCCACTAACTACTGGCAGGACTTCTCGCCGGTCGCCATGCCGCAGGTCCAGCCCTTGTACCAGGTGTCCGAAGCGCTGGAGACCGCGCCGATGTTGGTCGGCTTGGTGAAGAAGCCGACATTGTTGTTGACGCCGTCGTTCAGGATGGTCGGGTCGGTGACCACCACGGCGTTTTCAGACGCGCCGTTGATGAAGTCGTTGGTCAGGGTCGTCGAGGTGCCGAGGTAGTTGTTCAGCACGGTCGGCAGGGTGACCGAGGTGACCGAGTTGACGCGGCCGATGTTACCGGCGGTCCACAGGGCTTCGGCCTGAGCGACGGTCGGAGCGGTGTGACCGACGTTCGAGGAACCCGTCTGGGCGCTGACCGAGGCGATGCCGCCGCAGATCGCGTAGACCGAGCGGAAGGCGATCTGCGCGATCACGGTGTTGTCGTCCTGAATGCTGAAGCAGTTCGAAGCCGCCGACGTGGTGCGGATGATCGAGTTCATCAGCAGCAGGCCGGTGCCGGTGTCGAGCTTCAGGGCCTGAGTGTTGGCCGTGTTCTTCATGATGATCGTCGCGTTCGAGATCTTCGGGTAGGAATACGGACGGATCGTGCCGGTGTTGACGGCGGTCGAAGACGGACACATCGAGCGGATACCGCTGTTGCCACCCTTGTTACAGGACATTTCGAAGCCGAACGAACCCGAGGTCGAGCGGGCGGCCTGAATGGCCAGCATCCATTGGACCGAACCCGACCAGGTGTTGTCGGTGTCGAACTGCTCGTCATCGTTGCCGTACAGCACCAGGTGCTTGGCGTTGACC
>JASGGL010000046.1:0-17194 GCA_047605065.1 Asticcacaulis sp. | reverse complement strand
CAGTGCCTCGCCGCGGCTTTGGTGTGATGGAAAGGGAGGGGTGGAGGCCCGAACCGGCGATGGCGCGGGCGGTGGCGGCGCGCAGCACGGCATAGCCGTAATTCAAAAATGCATTGGCGTCGTCGCCGTCGCGGTTACGGCGAAACTCCTTGCCCATCAGTACGGGCCAATAGGCCTGAGCGGCCTGCGCCTCGCAATTATCCGGATCGCCTGAGCGGACGTTTTCGGCTAAGCGCGACAGGCGAGTGAATGAGTGACCGTAGCGACCGAGCATCTGCGCCTGAGCCATGATCTTGGCGCGAACCAGTTGCGCCCAGAGTTGCTTTTGCAGGGGTTTCGAGGCGGTGGCCTGAGCCGCGACGCGATGGCCCTGTTCGTAATGGCCGTCCAGAGACAGTAGGACGGCGGTGGGGGCGTAGTTCTTGCCGCAGATGACCAGAGGCGCACCACGTTGCGCTAGGGCGGCGAGCGCAGCGTTGGAGTAGGTGAGGCCCTGAGCTGAGGCGAGGACCGCCTCGACATCGTCTATGGGAATGCGTCCGGTGCGCGACTCGGTAGCGACCGTCAGAAAGCCGCGTTCCAATCCTACGCGTCCGCCTTCTGAAGCGAGCTCGACTATTTGACCGACCATGCGCCACCCCGCTTATGCACAGGGTTATTCACAGGCAAGCGGTGGCAGATGCCAATATGATTCTATTTTTACGTGTAAACGCCTCCCGCGCTAAAGCGTGGGAGGCGTTCTTAGCAGAGGCGATTGGAGCCCAACCGCAACCTAACCACACTCTCTGGGAAAATGAGGTTACAAAAAAGGTGCGCCCTGGCAAAAAGGCGCACCTTGCTTTATCAGGCGTACTGGATCAAAATCCACACTACCGCTTTCCCCTCATATGGAGGCATGCGGTTGCCCTTAGCAATAGGAGCAGTTGTGCCCGGAGTTTTAGTCTTCCAAACGCCAGACTCCGGGCATGTCTCTCCTGTCTTCGCTTCAGTACCAATCGGTTTCTTCAACAATCTCACCTCCTTTTCGGCCTGATTCAGAAATCTCTGTGGCCAGCAACATATCTCATAAAAACGCTGTTCGCACCAAGTAAATTTTTATTGTGTGGTTAGGGGGAATTTTCCATTTGGTGCCTCTATGGATTTTCATTGGCTGTTTAAAAGGAATGTTCATCCTATTTTGAACGTAACCATGCCTGTTTCGCTGACTGACACATATGCGCAGTTACGCTCTCGTAGCTTTGTTATATTTGCAAAGTCCCAACGAAAGACATCAGTTGCATCGTCATGTCGTTTGGCAAATTCACCACCTTCGTTATGGGATACCAAATAAAGAATGTTATTTGATGGACTTAGGCGGACAATCCGCTTGATACGGGTAATGCCATCGGAATCATCCACGCGCAGCATATCGCCTTTGTGTACCTTCATGACCAGACGTGCATCGGGATAGGCGGACTTCCATTTCGGGTGATAATTTTTCTGATTGGCCTCGAAGAGGGTGGCTGCGAAACCTAGCCACTTGCCTTCAGTGGTTTCGATTATATCTATGTGATGATTTTCGCCAGGTATTACCGCGCGGTAGGGCTGTCTGGACTGACGGTTGTTTATCATAACGAAGTCTTCTTGCTTTTTTAGAATGCGGACGCGCCGAATCGGTGGTTCCTGCGCTTTACCAAACGCCTCTAGAGCCCTCATGAGCGCCTTGGCATCCTTGCCTGCCTCATAGCGGACCTGCAAAAGCTGATCACGGAGTGTAAGGTCACGAACCTTATCGATTTCGTTATAGGTCAGGGCGTCGATCGCTTTGCGAACGACCAATTCCCCATCGATACGGTCTTCTGCGGTAACGATCCCGTAATTTGTGTCGTTATGCAGTGCTCCGCCAGTGCCGTGCTCGGGTTTATGCGAGACAATAATCTGGTCGATTACAGCTTTTGCACGGTCGCGGAATCCTTCAAAGGGTGGCTCTACCTTGCCGACAATTTCTTTCAGGTCATCCCGGCCTTCCGATTGCCCGGCCTGTCGGCTGATCTGGTTGAGCAGGCTACGTTCGGTAATGCCGATAACGCAGGCATCAATGGCATGGTGGCGATGATCGGTGCGGTTCTTACGATTGTCATCACCTAGCAGCCCGTTCAGTCCTAGTCTTTGTCGCAGTAGTGCCGTCAACTGGCCGGTCACAACGCGCACCTCATTCGGGTTATTGCAAACACCCACTAGATATTTACGCGCCAGCGTGGCCAGGTGGCGTGTCTCGTTCAGTTGGCGCGCCAGAAAATCCCGCTCTTCATTATTGAACTTTTCCATGGCGTCGCGCTCAAAGCGCCAGCGTTTGTTGGCGGGCAGGACGCGCGCACGGTCACGTATGGCGTCATAGTCAAGACCATCATAGGATTCACCAGGTGCTTTGTTGCGCTTGACGCGATTGGCCTCGCGGTGTGCGAGAGTCTTGTTACCGAACGTGTCATCCAATGTCCGCGAATAAGGGAGTATATGCTCGATTTCCACTTCCCCGCGCAGAAGTTGATGGATACCGATGGGACGACCAGTGTAGATACAAACCCTAGGCGATGGCCCCAGTTCTTTCCATAGTCGCATCAGCAGCATGGCATTAGGGGTGTCGGCATAGCCCGCTTCTTCCAGTTCGCGACGGTTCTCAGCGCGTTCCTTTTCGTTGGCTTTCTGTTTCTTTTCGAGTTCGTCCTTTTGTTTCTTCGAAAGTTTAAGGTCGCGGGCCACTTCGATGACGATCTGCTCCGGATGACCGTAGGTTTTAAGGAGGGCATTGATGACGCGCCGTAACTGATTGAGCGCGACATGGACGGTCGGGTTCGACAGACGGCCATAGCGTTTGTCAGGCGCATCCGTGGGCACGCCCGTGCCTCCCAATGTATGGCGTTCCAGCACTTCGCCGTAGTAGGGCAGGGCATCATGGATCACGCCGTCGCGTTCGTCCGAGTGGTGCAGATGTGGGAAAGCCTTTTTCACCGCCTTATCGTACGTGATGATCTCAGCTTTCAGAGCTTCCAGAATGCCTTTTGTTGCTGTCAGCCCCAGCCGATCGTGACCGTCAGGCAGACGAATTGCGGAGGCGGCGCGGGCTGTTTCTTCACTTAATCCATAGGTCGTTGTCAGGTAGGTCAGCAAGGCGTCTTCGCTTTGTTCGGTTGTGAGCCTTAGTGCGATATCGGCCCGCTGTTCGGGATTGAAGTCTCCCCATATCTTGCTCAGCGGTCCTTTCTTATGGCCAAGCCGGGCAACGACCTGATCGCCAACCAGGCGGTCGGTCTTGCCGCTTTCCTCCAGTGATGTGGTAGTATTTGGAGGAACGCCAAGATGCTTGCGCAGACCGGTCTTGAAGGTCACGTCCTCACCCGCCAGCAGAATATAGGCCAGCTTGTCTCGTTCGTCCTGGCTAAGTGGGCGCTCTACGTCTCCGATGATTAACCGAAGGTGATTCAGATCCTGATAGATGCGACGTGCTTGAGATAGTGGATGGGCTTTGGCAAGTCGCTCTTCTTCCGGAAAGAAGGTACATTTACCTACGGGAGGCGGCTTGAGTGGGCGTTGAAAGAACATCAGATCGAAGAGATGAGTTTCCAATTCCCTTGTAAGTTCGGGATGGTGTTCCGCTTGGCTTTTCCATAGTTTGCGGAACTCATCTTTCAAAATATCGCGCGTCGGATAGAAATCGTAGTGTGCCTTCGCATCCTTACCGATCAATCTGATACGGACTTGCTCGCGGGAATCGTGGCGTTTGGCCAGATATTCGCCGTAGGTTTCGCAGCCCTCTTCCTTTAGACGCGCCTTGAGCTCATCAGAGGCTTTCTTAATCTTGCCGCCGTCTTCATCGTTCCCGGCGTCTGCTATACGGTTCGACTGAAAGCCGCGACGCTGATTGAGATGGAATAGCGCGCGACCGAAGGCGTGTAATGGTAATGCTTCATATAACCCCTTGCGACGCAGCACATAGGGGTCGAGCGTTTCCAGCGCCTTGCGCGCGGCCTCTTCGGCAGGCATCAGCCCGGCCTTGATCAGTTCGTCCATCAGGAAGGTGCGGCGTTGCACATATCGGTCGCGGCGGCGGCGCATGGCGCGCGGGCCACGGCGGTTTTCGGCCAGAGACGCGCCACTTTTAGGATCGCGTCCATCGGAGAAGATGCGTACGCCTGCATCGACCAGATCGGCAGGATGTTTGGCCTGATTGAGCAAATACACGGCCCAGCCGATAGAATTGGTGCCGAGGTCGAACGCAAAGCGGTATGTCTGTGCCATGATGATTTCCCTGCCGGATACTACCTTGACACGAATATTCCCCTGTGTTCAAGTAGGGTGTCTTAGCAGAGACGATGGCGGGGTCTCTCCGTTAACAAGAGAGTATTCTCACCAAATCGAGGGCGGCCTACGGGTCGCCCTTATTTGTTTTTCGGCCCAGGATGCCGGGCGGAAATAGCTGAGGCCCTTGTCGAAGGTTTCGATCCCCCCCAGCCGGTCCAGCGACGTCAGTATGTCTGCGATTTGCGTTTCCATGCCCGCCGCGGGGCGGCATCTGTCAAATTGTCCGGCCAGAACCTGTTTGCGCGTCGCGTCCAGTTCGGCCTTGCCCCGACGAAGCTCCGCGGCCACCGCGACGCTATCTCAAACGCCAGCACAGTTACGATCGCATTGTCTAAAAACAACGATGGTGCATCGAAGGCTTCTTTGTCAAACTCAATCGATGGGGGCGAATTGCCACCAGATATGACAAACTCGCCGCCATAGCCTGGTGCGGTATGAAGGACAGCGGATATTACTTGGCCGTTGGGAACTTGGACCGTGCAGTTCGTTTGAAGGGTTTGAATCATATAAATGTTCTGGTCGTTCAGATCGGAAGCCAATAACCTGCTGACCTCGGCCACACAGTCGGGTATTACGGTTGCGCTGAAGTCTCACGCGGAAAATTCGCACTCACCCCCGGTTGCCCGATGGCTATCAAATAAGGGCCGGTCGTATCCGACGTAAAAACCGTTGCACTTTCGAGGCAAATGTTCCACTGAACGCAAGGATTTTTAGAGAGGGGTGCGCCCATGTTCGGCTGGTTGTTCGGTAAGAAAAAATCGAAGTCGCCTAAGGCCGATCCGGCATCGTCCGCTGCGGCGGCGGTCGCGGGCGCGCCCGGTACAACGGAGCCGCCTGTTATGACCAAAGCCACGCGCACTGAAACCGATACCTTCGGTCCGATCGAAGTCGACAACTCGAAATACTGGGGCGCTCAGGCCCAGCGTTCGCTTGGCAACTTCAAGATCGGCTGGGAAAAGCAGCCCCTGCCGGTTGTGCGCGCGCTCGGTATCGTCAAGCGCGCGGCGGCGGAAACCAACCATTCGCTGGGTAAGCTGGACGCGACCATCACCAACGCCATCGTTCAGGCGGCCAACGAAGTGATCGAAGGTAAGCTGAACGACCACTTCCCGCTGGTCGTCTGGCAGACCGGTTCGGGCACGCAGTCGAACATGAACGCCAATGAGGTGATTTCCAACCGCGCCATCGAAATTCTGGGCGGCGAGATGGGCACCAAGAAACCCGTTCACCCCAACGACCACGTCAACATGTCGCAGTCGTCGAACGACACCTACCCGACCGCCATGCACGTGGCCTGTGCCGAGCAGATCGTCCATGACCTGCTGCCGGCGCTGAAGCACCTGCACGTCGCGCTCGATACGAAGGCCAAGGCGTGGGCCGAGATCATCAAGATCGGCCGCACCCATACGCAGGACGCCACGCCGCTGACGCTCGGTCAGGAGTTCTCCGGCTATGCCAAGCAGGTCGAAAACGGCATTGCGCGCATCGAATCGACGCTTCCGGCGCTGATGCAACTGGCGCAGGGCGGCACCGCCGTCGGCACCGGTCTGAACGCTCCGATCGGTTTTGCCGAAGGCGTGGCCGAAGCCATCGCGAAGATCACCGGCCTTGCTTTCACCACCGCGCCGAACAAGTTCGAAGCGCTGGCGGCCCACGACGCCATGGTCTTCTCGCACGGCGCCATCAACACGGTCGCCGCCTCTTTGTTCAAGATCGCCAACGATATCCGCTTCCTCGGTTCGGGCCCGCGCGCCGGTCTGGGCGAACTGGCCCTGCCGGAAAACGAGCCGGGCTCGTCGATCATGCCGGGCAAGGTCAACCCGACCCAGTGCGAGGCGCTGACTCAGGTCTGCGTGCAGGTGTTCGGCAATCAGGCGGCCCTGACCTTTGCTGGTTCGCAAGGCCATTTCGAGCTGAACGTCTTCAACCCGGTCATGGCCTATAACTTCCTGCAATCGGTCCGTCTGCTGGCCGATGCGGCGGTGTCGTTCACCGACAACTGCGTCGTCGGGATCGAGCCGCGCATCGACAATATCAAGAAGGGCGTCGAGAATTCGCTGATGCTGGTCACCGCGCTCAATGGCCGTCTGGGCTATGATGCCTGCGCCAAGATCGCCAAGACCGCGCACAAGAACGGCACGACCCTGCGCGAAGAGGCCGTCGGTGGCGGCTATCTGACCAACGAGGAGTTCGATCAGTTCGTGCGCCCGGAAAACATGGTCTCGCCGGGTTAATCGGCCGGACTGATATGTTTCCGGAGGTACTGGACTTTCACAGGGACGGCGCGGTGCTTCATCGCGCCGTTCTTGCGTGGAGGGGCCTGAACTGAGGACGAAAAGGACACGGCGCGGGGGCGGTGTCCACGTCCTTGTCTTTTGGGCTGGCGCAGGGCGTTGCGGGCGGTTAGGGTCAGGCGGGTAAGAGGGGGCGATCATGGCCAGATATGTCGACAGCGCGCTGAGTGCAGGCGAACCGATCCTTTATGATGCTAAGGTGCACTGGGCGATCTTCATCACGCCGTTCCTGCGCATCTGGTTCTATGTGATCGTTGCCGTGTTTTTCTATGTTTTCGCAGGCTTCAGCGGCTTTCGGGAGTTGCTCAGCTTTGCGGGGCACACCCCGCTGAGTGCATGGGTCCGCGCCGCGACGCCGATGTTCATCGCCGGGGCGGTGTTCCTCGTCATCATCGGGCTGAACCTCATCCACTCGATCATCTACTACTATAATTCCGACTTCATCCTGACCGACCGGCGGGTGATGTCGAAGTTCGGCCTGCTCAGCCGTACGACCAGCGAGCAGCGCCTGACCAAGGTCGAGTCCATTCAGGTCTATCAAAGCCTGCTGGGGCGTCTGCTGAACTTCGGCAATGTGACGGTCACCGGGACGGGCTCATCGACGACGACCTTCGGGCCGATGGCCGATCCGCTGGCCTGTAAGCGGGCCATCGAGGCGCAACTGGACCTGCTCAAAGGGCCTGCTGAGCGTGAGGGCTAAAGCGATGTGCGGAAAAGTGTTTGCGGTTTTCCGCAAAAACATCGCGATAAAGCAAAAACCGGGAATGGAGTGGCGGCCCAACGAAAAGCCACTCTATTCCAGAGCCATGAGGGCGTTGGGGGCAATCGCAGCTCCCCTGTGTCTGGCCGTGTCTTTGGCCGGGTGCGCGACCACGCCGATGACCGACAGCCCTGCCTGGATGTCGCTGTTGCGCGAGGCGCTGACGGTTCCGGCGGCGGAGCTGGAGCGCAAGGCGGTGGCCGGTGACGCGCGGGCGCAGTTTTCCATTGGGCTGGTTTATCAGTACGCCTTGCAAGGGCAGCCGGCCGATCCGCTAAAGGCCGCTGAGTACAAACGCCGGGCAGTGGCATCGCGTGGGTCGATAACCCTTACCCAGTACATTCCCGGTATTAACGGCAATCCCGGTCGCACGGCCCTGATCAGTGTGCCGAAATACGGCGTCGATCAGTACGAAGGGCGCCTGACCGAAGCCTGCGCGGCGGCGGTCGCCGCTAAGGCTGAGGCCGATCAGGGCGCAAGGGCCTGCGGCAATCTCTCGGTCTATCTGGAGATGTCGTTGCTGTGGCCGGGCCGCGGCGGATAACCTTTTTTGATCTTTTCACATAGGGGCTGGCGGCTGAGCCGCAGATTGTTCTTTACGAAAATACAATTATAAGTAGTAATTTCTCGCATCTCGCCATCAGGGGGTGTGGGGCATGGATATTGAGGGGTTTCTGCGTCGCTGGACCAGCGGCGAGGGCGGGGCGGAGCGTGCCAATTACACGATGTTCCTCAGCGAACTGTGTGATTTGCTGGAGGTGGCGCGGCCTGAGCCGGCCTGCGGGGGCGTAAAGCTGGGGGCCTATCAGTTCGAAGGGCCGGTGCGCACGCGCGAAAGCGATGCCACGCAGTCGGTGCGCCGCATAGACCTTTATAAGCGCGATTGTTTCATCCTTGAGGCCAAGCAGTCCGGTCAGAAGGCGCGCCATCCGGAGCAGGGCGAACTGCCGTTCGAACCGGGGGTGCAGGGACGTCGCGGGGCGTCGAAGACCTGGGATGCGCTGCTGATGCGGGCCAGATCGCAGGCCGAAGGCTATGTCTTCCTCCTGCCGCCCCAGCATGCCGCGCCGCCGTTCCTGATCGTCTGCGACGTGGGGCACAGTTTCGACCTCTATGCCGATTTTACCGGTACGGGTCGCAACTATACGCAGTTTCCCGACCGCCGGGGCTATCGTATCTATCTTGAGGAATTGCGCGATCCGGCCATCCGCGCGCGGCTCAAAAGCGTGTGGGAAGACCCGGCCTCGCTCGACCCGTCGCGTGAGCGGGCGCGGGTGACGCAGGCCATCGCCAGACGTCTGGCCGAGGTTTCAAAAGAGCTGGAAAAGAGGAAATACCCGGCGCAGGAGGTGGCGCAGTTCCTCATGCGCTCCGTCTTCACCATGTTCGCCGAGGATGTCGGGCTTTTGCCCGCCGACAGCTTCAAAGGGCTCCTGCAGAAATGCGCGGCGACCCCGGACATCTTCGTGCCGATGATGGCCGAGTTGTGGGCGAAGATGGATACGGGCGGCTTCTATTCCGGTCTGGGGGAGCATCTGCGGCGGTTCAACGGCGGCCTGTTCAAGGACGCGCGGGCGCTGCCGCTGGGGCGCGAGGAGATCGGCGAACTGATCGCAGCTGCCCACGCCGACTGGCGGCAGGTCGAACCGGCCATTTTCGGCACCCTGCTTGAGCAGGCGCTGGATGTTGCCGAGCGTTCGCGTCTGGGCGCGCATTTCACGCCGCGCGCCTATGTCGACCGACTGGTCAATGTGACGGTGATGGAGCCCCTGCGCGAGGAGTGGCGGGCGGCGCGCATGGCGATCGAAGACGCCAAGGCGCATGAGGATGTCAGGGGCGCGGTCGCGGCGGCGCAGGCCTTTCATCGGCGGCTGTGTGACCTTAAGGTGCTCGATCCGGCCTGCGGAACGGGGAACTTCCTTTATGCGGCGTTGGAACTGATCAAGCGGCTGGAGTCCGAGGTGCTGGAACTGCTGCTCGATCTGGGCGAGACGGAAAGCATAGGGTTCGAGACGGTCGACCCGCATCAGTTCTTAGGCATCGAGGTCAACCCGCGCGCGGCGGCGATTGCCGAACTGGTGGTGTGGATCGGCTATCTGCAATGGCACTACCGCACGCGTAGCGCCCACCCGAACGACCCCATCCTGCGCGACTTTCATAATGTGACCTGTAAGGACGCGGTGCTGGACTGGGACGGTTATCCGGACCGGTCGCAGGGCTTTAAGGGCACGCGCCTGCCCGACTGGCCCGAGGCGGATTTCATCGTCGGCAACCCGCCCTTTATCGGCGGCAAGGATGTACGTGAAGAACTGGGGGGTGATTATGTCGAAGCCCTGTGGGCAGCACACCGGACGATGAACGACAGTGCCGACCTCGTCATGTACTGGTGGGATCGGGCGGCGGACATACTGACGCGGAAAAAGACACGGTTGATCCGCTTTGGCTTTGTGACGACGAATTCCATCACGCAGGTGTTTCAGCGCAAAACGGTCGAGCGCTGGCTGAATGCAAAAAAACCGGCGAGCCTGATCTACGCCATTGCCGACCATCCTTGGACCAAGGCGACGAAGGACGCGGCGGCGGTGCGCATCAGTATGACCGTGGCTAAGTCAGGTGGTCATGAGGGGACAGTTGAACGTGTCACCAAAGAAGAGGGTTTGAATACCGACGCGCCCCACATTGTCTATGCCATGGAGCGGGGGCGCATAAACGCCGACCTGACCATTGGGGTTGATGTCACGCAGGCCAAGGGGTTGAAAGCCAATGACGGGCTATCTTCGCGCGGTGTCGTGCTGCATGGGGCCGGGTTTATTGTTACACCACAGCAAGCGGCCTATCTGGGGTTGGGCCGCGTCCCCGAAGCCGAAAAGATCATACGGCCCTATCGTAACGGACGCGATCTGATGGGGCGTGGTCGCAATGTCATGGTGATCGACCTGTTTGGACTGACGGCAGATGACATCAGGGAAAAGTATGGGGCGATCTATCAGCATGTACTAGCGCAGGTGAAGCCGGAGCGCGACCATAATAAGCGCGATTACAGGCGGCTGAACTGGTGGCTGTTCGGTGAAAATGTGCCTGAGTTCCGCCGCGCACTCGAAGGCTTGCCTCGCTATATCGCCACGGTCGAAACGGCCAAGCATCGGGTGTTTCAGTTTCTGGACGGGGCGATTTTGCCAGACAACAAGCTGGTTAATTTTGCGCTTTCGGATGGCTTCGGGCTGGGGGTCCTGCATTCGAAGCCGCATTTTATATGGTATGTCGCCAATTCCGCTAAGATCGGCATGTATGAAGGCGATGCGGTCTACGTCAAATCCCGGTGCTTCGACCCGTTTCCGTTTCCCGAAGCCGATCTGGCGCAGCGGCAGGTCATCGGCGATATCGCTGAGGCGCTGGATGCCCACCGCAAGCGCGTGCTGAGCGACCACCCGCACCTGACCCTTACCGGGGTTTACAATGTGCTGGAGCGGTTGCGCGCCGGGGTCGCGCCCGATGCACTGACGCCCGATGAACGCCGCATTTTCGACGACGGACTGGTGCTGATCCTTAAGGAGTATCACGACCGGCTGGATACGGCGGTTCTGGCGGCCTATGGCTGGGCGGCGGAGATCAGCGACGAAGAGATGCTGGGCAGGCTGGTGGCCCTGAATCAGCAACGGGCGGCGGAAGAAGCGGCGGGGCAGGTGCGCTGGCTGCGGCCCGACTATCAGATCCCGCGCTTTGCCAGGGCGGCGAAGGCGCGCACGGGCGAACTGGAGCTTGAGGCCGTATCGGCGCAGATCCTGCGGCCGGACTTTCCCAAAAGCCGCGACGCTCAGCCTTTTGCGGTATTGCGCGCCGTGGAACGCGCCGGACTGCTGTCGGAAGAGGAGGTGGTGCGGGCCTTTGCCAATGGCGGGCGCTACCGGCAACGCATCCTGACCCTGCTGCGGACGCTCGACGATTATGGACATCTGGACCGGCTGCCGGATGGGCGGGTGCTGACGCACAGGGTGGCGTAAATCAGGTGGCGTAAAAAGAAAACGGACGGAAGATCAGTCTTCCGTCCGTTTCTTTGGTCGTTTGCTTTTATCCGGCTGTGCGGTTCGCATCAGCGCCTCCTCGTCGTTACGCGGGTCAGTCATCCAGCATCGTTCAGACGACGAGCAGGGAGAAGGCGGCCAGCGCGGCGAACGACAGGAAAAAGAGGCCGGTCAGTACGGTGCTCATGGTGTGTAGCCTCAGGCAATGGTCAGCAGCGAGATCACGCAGAAGGCGGTGATCGACAGGAAGAAGGCAGGGGTAAGATACTGGGTCATTGAATGTTCCTTTTCGGTGTTTGAGTAAAATATCAGATGGTCAGCAGGGCGATGGTGAGAAAGGCGGCGAAGCCGAGGAAAGAAAGGCCGGTAAGGGAGATTTGCATGGTGATGATCTTTCGTAAGTCTTGAGTATTGGGTTGTTGTTTGCTTGCATTTGACGGCGTGTTGTCCGTCGGTGAGAGGGGTATGCCCCACCGGAGATATAGTTTCAAATTAAATGAACGTCATGAACGCTATTTAATCATTTGATTTATTTAATGAAATTTGTGTAATAACTTAAGGAAATGTAATGTGGTGAAAAGCTGAGCCCGATCAGGCCTTTATCCGGTGCGCGGCATTTGCTATAGGGACATCGCCCGACGAGACGCGCCGTACCGGGGCTGTGATGCGTGATTTTCCATCACAGGCAGACAAGACGACGCTCCCTGAAATGATGTTTTCAAAGGAGTGCGTCATGACGACGTTCGTACCGATGCCGTGGGTTTATCTGATTATTGCCGGTCTGCTCGAGGTGTGCTGGGCCATCGGGCTGAAATACAGCCACGGGTTCACACGCCCTGTGGCGTCCGTATTCACGCTGGTCACGCTGGCCGCCAGCATGGTGTTGCTGGCGAAGGCGGCGCAAAGCCTGCCCATCGGTACTGCCTATGGTGTATGGGTCGGTATCGGCGCACTGGGGGCCGCGATCCTCGGCATCGTGCTGTTCCACGAAGCGGTGACGCCGATGCGCCTGCTGTTTCTGGGGATGCTGCTGGTGGCCATCATCGGTCTGAAGGCGACATCGGCCTGAGGGTATCGGGCGTCGCGCGACCTATATCCTCCCCTGTGAGCGAAGCGTACGGGGGAGGTGCCGGGCTTGTCGAGGCGGAGGGGGCGAGTCTCATAACCTTGCCCCCTCCGTCTTTTTGCCTTCAGCAAAAATCCACCTCCCCCGCTGCGCAGGGGAGGATGTCAGAGCGCTTCCCGACAAAGTGGGTAGCACTTTTCGGAAAAGAAGCGCGTTAAAGCAAATCAGAGCGCTTCCCGACAAAGTGGGTACCACTGCTCTAGGCGATCAGCCCGTCCATCGGCTTGACGCCCAGCGCGCCGGGGAAGACGTCCGTCTGAAGCGCGCGGACATCGGCCCCCAGATGGTCGCGCGCCACGCCCATGATGACGCTGCGCAGATCGGTGGTCGGCATCAGGTCGCGGCCTTCATAGAGCTGCGCGGACTTGAGGCCCGGCCAGTCGGCGATGACGCGCCCGCCCTTGACCGCGCCCCCGGCCAGAAAGACGGCGGTGGCCTGACCGTGGTCGGAGCCCTGCGTGCCGTTGAAGCGGGCGGTGCGGCCGAATTCGGTGGCGACCAGCACGACCGTATCCTGCCATTTCGGCCCAAGCCCCTGTTCCAGCGCGGCGATGGCGCTGTCGAGGCCGCCCAGAAGCTGAGTCAGGCGGCGCTGTTCGGCGGTGTGGGTGTCCCAGCCGTCGAAGGCCATGGCGGCGATGCGCGGGCCGTCGTCGCGCGCCATCAGGGCCGCGGCCCCTCGGGCCATTTCGACCATATTGCCGGCGGCCCCGCCGCCGCCCTGCATGCCGCTCATGTCCGACGCAATCTTGCCGGTTTCGATGCCTTCCTGAAGCACGGTCATCAGGGCCGGGTCGGTGTCGCCATAGAGGCGCAGCAGGCGCGGGGCCAGATCGGGATCGGCAGCCTTGAGCTGCTGCGGCGCCCAGCCGAGCAGCGGCGCTTCGCCGCGAATGACCAGCGGCGTCAGCGTACCGACCGACAGCCCCTTATTGCCATTGATCCGTTCGCCCTTGCCCAGCGACAGGATCAGCCGGTTCAGCCAGCCGGAATCGGCAAAGCCCGGCTTATCGTGGCCGGATTCCAGCACATCCTGCCCGTCGAAGTGCGAGCGGTTGCGATAGGGCGTGGCCGCGGCGTGGATCAGCGTCGCCTGACCGCCCTTATAGAGCCGCCCGAGGTTGGGCATGGCGGGGTTGAGCCCGAAAAAGCCGTCGAGCTTCAGCGCGTCGCCGTCCCATGCGGGGGGACGCAGCCCGCCGAAATCGGGGTCGCCCACGGGCGGCACGGCGGCAAGGCCGTCGAGCGCGCCCCTGAGGATGATGACGACAAAGCGCGGGTCGCGGCCGTTCGGCGTATTGGCGGCGAAGGCGGCGTGCGGCAGGAAGGCCGAAGCGAACAGGCCGGTGGAGGTAACGAGGAGGGAGCGGCGGTCGATAGACATGTCAACGCCTCATGAATTCGGGGGAAAGAAGGACCAGAGCCAGCCCCTGCGGGCGGGTTTCGGCCAGAGCCACGGAGCGGCGGGTGGTTTCGGTAATCAGGCCTTTCAGCCGGTCTTCGGCAAAGGCGCGCGGATCGATGCGTTCGGCCAGACGCTCACCCATCTGATAGGCCAGATCGAGGCGGTTATTCAGGCCTTCGGGGGTGGTCCAGACGCTGGCCAGATCGGAAAAACCGTTGGGGCCGGGCGGTTGCCACAGGGGCTGCCCCAGCACCCTCAGGGTCTGGGTGAGGCGTTGCGGCTGCATGCCGACATCGAGGCCACGCATGGCGGCAAGAGTGAATTCCTGCGGCGTGCGTAGCTTGCTGCGCGGCGCGCTCCAGCTCTCTTCGGCGCTCAGCAGCGCCGCATAGACTTCGGACAGGTCGCCCTGTGTGTCGGTGAAGCGGCGCGTAATCAGGTCGACCAGAGCCGGGGGCGGCTGATCGGCGATGAAGTGACGGACCAGCTTGGTGGCGATGTGCTTCGCCGTTGCCGGGTGCTTCGCCAGATCGTCGAGCACGCGTAAGCCCTGCTGCTCGCCGTCATCGCCATAGGATTTGCCGAGGACGGTGTGCTTGCCCGGTTCGTGGGCATTGGCGTTGAAACGGAAGCCGTCGCGGCTCTGCCCCGTGCGGTCGACGCCCCAGCCGGTCAGCACCTTGGCGAAGCTGGTCACGTCGGTCTGCGTATAGCCGCCATTGACGCCCAGCGTATGCAGCTCAAGGATTTCACGGGCCAGATTTTCGTTCAGGCCTCGCTTGCCGTTACGGTTGGCCCGCGCGTTCGGCCCGATCGAGGAGTCGTTGTCGAGATAGGTCTGCATGGCCGGGTGACGTTCGGCGGCCACCAGAAGGTCGCGGAAGCGTCCGGCGATGTGCGGGCGGATGGCTTCGCGCTCATAGGCCCCGGCCAGCACCCGCAGCGGCAGGCCCTTGTCCGCCGACACGGCGAAATGGTTGGCCCAGAACATCACCAGCCGCTCATGGAAACCGACGGGGGCCGCGCTCCATGCGTCGATCCGCGCGGCGATTTCCATCTGGCTGATCGCCAGAGGCAGCCTGAGCGCGTCATCCATGGCCTGAGGTTTTTTAGAGTCTGGTTTTTTGGCGTCCGGTTTTCTGTTGTCTGGGGCCATCATGCCGTCACCAGCCATTTGACCTGACATCTGTGGCGACGGCTTTTCCATGTCGGCGGCTTTGGCGGCGGTCTTTGAGGCTGTCTGGCGGCTGTCGCGGCGCGCGCGGTTATAGGCGGCAATCTGTTGCAGCAGTTCCGGCGTCGGCGGCAGGCCGGTAGAAAAGCCCAGTTCGCGCTGCAGGGGGCCGGGGCTGGCCGTGAGCGGCGCGGGATTTTTCAGCTCGGCCATCAGGGCGGCGGCGGGGTTATCCAGCGCCGCCTTCAATCCCTGAGGCGTAACACCCAGCCCGAAACGGCTGAAGGCGATAGCGGCCCGTGTGTCCGGTGTCATGACGCTTCCTCTGTGTTTGTTACAGATGTGATACGCGCCGCCGGACGATTGCCCTACGGCTGAAGCTGATAGAGGGTAATCTTCACGTCGTCGCCATTGGAGTAGTTGTAGCCCTCGACCACCTTGAACGCCTTGGCCTTAAGGCCATCGGCGCGCAGCAGGCGCTGGAATTCGGCCTCATGGCGCGACTCGACGCAGACCGGACGGCCCTGTTTCAGGGCGGCAGCGGCCTGTTCGGCGGTGTCGGCCAGCTCGGTCTTCGTGCCCATGGCGAAGACGAAGGACGGTTCGGCATAGCCCAGCGTGGCGACCGGACCGGGGTGCAGGCCCTTGCGCGGGTCAAGGCCGGTTTCGACCAGCGCGGCTTCGAGGGCGCGCGACATCCACAAAGGCTTGAGCTGCGACAGGACAGCGACAAAGCCCAGATGCGCCGCAAGGCCCGCGCCCAGCAGACAGGCCAGCGCCGTCGTCTTGTGGTCGCGCCACAGGAACAAAGCGCCCAGACCGCCGATCACCAGTGCGGCGATGACGACCAGCGTGACCAGTTGCCCTGCCGCCGGATTGCCGTATTCCGACAGGCCGTAGATGGCGATGGCCGAGATCATGAAGCCGCCGAACAGGCCCACGGCGCTGTTCATGATTTTGGCCCATGTTTTCAGCGGAATGCTCAGACCGGCGATGGCCAGCAGGATCAGCCCGCCATAGGTCGGCAGCGGATAGTGGAACAGCTTGGTCGGCGAGGCTTCGAAGATCAGGAAACCGGGCAGGAACCAGCAGACGGCAAAACGCACCACCGGTTCCTGAAAACGCGTGATGGCCGCCTGAAGGCCGCCGCCCAGAAAGAAGCTGGCCGGGAAGAAGAGCATGGGCAGGACCAGCGTATGCAGGCCCGGCCAGGCGAAGTGGCCTTCCGATCCGGAAACCAGCTTGGGCGCGAAGTCGTCGCCGATGGCCGTCCCCCAGAAGGCACCGTCGGTGGCGATGGTGATGGCGATGGCCCACGGTCCGACGATGATGGCGGTGATCAGCAGACCCCACATCCAGCCCAGCGACTTCAGCCAGTCGGCCTTGCCCGCCACCTTGGCGCGGGTGTCGAAGCCCAGCAGGGCCAGGGCGGTGCCGGCGAACATCATCGGCCCGATCGGCCCCTTGATGAGGATCGAGGCGGCGAACGACAGCCAGAAGATCAGCTTATACTTGGTGAGCTTCGGCTTTTCGCTGAGGTCGCTACGCTCACGATAGGTGACGTAAATCTTGGCCAGCGCCATGAGGAACAGGGTCACAAGGCCGCACAGCATGGCATCGGTCTTGGCGATGAAGGCTTCCGACGACAACAGGAAGGAGACCCCGAACAAAACCCCGGCGATCAGCCCCATGCGGCGGTCAAAAAGAAAACCCGCCCCCCACGCCATGGCAAAGGCCGCCAGCGCCGCGCCGAACAGCGACGGCCAGCGATAGGAGAGGATGTCGCGCGCCGCCACGTCCGAGGTGAGGGCGGTCGATCCCGCCTGAAGCCAGTGGATGCCGACCGGTTTTTTGTGCCGCGGGCCGTCCTGATAGCTGATGTTGATGAAGTCCTTCGATTCCAGCATCTGGCTCGATGCCTGCGCGAAGCGTGATTCGTCACGATCCAGCGGCGGGATGAGGAAGGCGCCGGGCAGACCCGCGAAAAACGCCACCAGCGCCGCCACGAACGGCCCGCGCATGCCCTGAGTCAGGGTGGAAAGAAACTTCGACGACATAAGGCCTTGGACTCTTTT
>JASGGL010000045.1:0-17237 GCA_047605065.1 Asticcacaulis sp. | reverse complement strand
AAGGTTCGCTTCGGCCTGACCACCTCGGCCTCGCGTCCGGACTTCGACGAAACCCGCCCGAACTTCACCATCTCGTCCAGCGAGCCGGTGATCTCCGGCGGCAACCCGGACGCCACGCCTGAAAAGCAGACGGGTCTGGATACCTATTTCGAATGGTACGCCCCGAAGCACTTCATCTCGGCAGGTGTGTTCTACAAGGATATTCAGGACGTTCTGGCCAAGACTTCGCGTCCTTTCGGCCGCACGGACCTCGATACCCCGACCCAGAGCTACGCCACCTATAGCTATGTGACCCGCCGCAACGTCGGTGACGGTTACCTGAGCGGTCTGGAGCTCTACTATTCGGGCAGCTTCGAGCCGCTGTTCGAGAAGATGAACTTCCCGGCCTGGACCCATGGCTTTGGCCTCCGCGCCACGGCGCTGTTCGCCAAGTCGGAAGTAACCCTGCCGACGGTCGATGGTGTCCCGGCCCGCAAGATTTCGCTGCCCGGCACCTCGGACGAAGCCTATAACCTGCAAGCCACCTACGAAAAGTACGGCCTGTCGGTGCGTCTGGCCTATCAGTTCCGTTCGGCCTCGATGCAGGAAGTCGGCGATTACAAGCTGGTCGCGGGCAAGGTCGTGCCGAACGGCAACGGCGACATCTACTGGGACGCCGACGAAGAAGTCGATCTGTCGGTTCGTTATCAGATCAACAAGCACCTCGAACTCTATCTCGATGGTCAGAACCTGTCGAACGATGGCGCCAAGCGCTACGCTGATACGGTTGCCTATCCGATCGAATTCGAAAAGTTCGGTTCGCGCTACATCGCGGGCTTCCGTTTCAACTTCTAAACAGGAGGGGGGAGGCCGCTTCGGCGGTCCTGATCCTGACGAAGCGCCGTACCTTCGGGTGCGGCGCTTTTTTATTGTGGATCGCCCGCCACCTGTTTTGTATGAGTTATCGAAAGCTCACCTCAGGAGGATACGGATGCGCAGGTTTAGCCGATGGATCGGTCTGCTGGTCATTTTGCTGCTGACCATGCCGGTGATGGCGCAGGCCAGAACCGTTTATCCCCTGTCGACGGCAGCACACGACGGCCGCATGGTTATTGTCGATGCCAAAGGCCAGCGGGTCCTTCTGAAGAGCGTGAACTGGTTCGGCGGGGAATCCGGAGAATTCGTCGTGGGCGGCCTCGATCGTCAGCCCCTGAAACACTATGCCCGTCTGATCAAAAAGGGTGGTTTCAATTCCGTGCGTCTGCCCTGGTCGAACGAACTGGTCGAACGTAATCCGGTGGTGGGCGACGACTATCTCAGCGCCAATCCACAGTTGAAGGGCAAGCGCGCGCTGGAGGTTTTCGATGCGGTGGTCAAGGCCCTGACCGATGAAGGCCTGATGGTGATCATCGACAATCACCGCAGCCGCGGCGACTGGTGCTGTGATGCCACCCACGGCGACGGTTTGTGGTGGACGCCGGACTATCCGGAAGAGGCATGGCTGCGCGATCTGGCCTTTATGGCGAAGCGCTATGCGCGTAATCCGCGTGTGATCGGCTCGGAACTGCGTAATGAGATTCGCCGCGACGATACGCTGGGGCTGAAGCCCACGTGGGGCGGCGGAGAGGCGAAAACCGACTGGAAGGCGGCGGCTGAAAAGGGGGCGGAGGCCGTGCTGAAGGTCGCGCCGCACCATCTGATTTTTATCGGCACCATCAATTATCAGGCTGAACTGACCCATGTACGCGACCATCCTCTGCGTTTGTCCAGACCGGAAAAGCTGGTCTGGGTGGCGCATGACTATGCGTGGAACCACCCGGAAGCCCGGTTGAAAGACCCCGCCGCTTTCGCTGCCGAAGCCTACCGTCGCTGGGGCTTTGCTCGCGAAGCCGGTCATCCCTATAGCGCCCCTGTTTATCTCAGCGAGTTCGGCGGCTGCGTGCATACAGAAGGGCTCGAAAAGCCCTGTCCGGCAGATCGTTACGCCTTTGTCAAAGCCTTCGTCACCTATCTGAAGACCGAGGATGTCGATTGGGCCTGGTGGCCGATGAATGGCACCCAGTCCGCCGGTTACAACCGCACGCGCGGCGCGATCGAAGGCTACGGCCTCTTGAAAGCCGACTGGTCGGACTGGGTGGACGCGAAACTGGTCGAAGACCTGACCGGCGTTAAGCCTTGATCTTCGCTGTTTTGCGGCGGCGCAGCCACCAGACGACGGGCGCGGCAATCAGGCCCAGCGGCAGGAGGTAGCCGGTGACGGTGACCATTACGGTCAGGACCGAGACCATGTTGGGGCCAAGGTCGGCCACAGCCGAACTCAGGGGCGCCCACGTGCCGTCAACGGCGACAGCAGACGCCGAGCGATAGGTGAGGGTCAGTTTCGACATGGCCACGCGCTTCTTCATGGTGGCCACCGAGGTGCGGGCGCTGTCTATATCGGATTGAATACTGGCCAGTTGCTGCTTCAGTTCGATGACTTCGGACATCTTGCCTTTGTGGGTGCGCAGCGTCGCCTGAAGATTGTCACGCAGGGCGATCTGGTTCTGGATATGCGCTTCCTGATCGATGATCGACAAACTGACGTCTTCGGTGGCAATCGACTGACTTTCGATCTTCGCGCCCGTAGCCTTGAGTTCATTGCTCAGGTTTTTACGGAACATGCCGATCCACTGCGGCGTCGCCCGCAGCGTCAGGGTGTGGAAGGCTTCCGAGCCGTGACCATCGCTGCGGCTGTTGAGCGACAGGACCTGACAGGTGGAAGGCCCGGCCAGGGTGCAGGCCTCCTGATGCCCTTCCATCATACCGCGCACCTGCTTGTCTGGGGCGCTGAGGTCGAAGGTATAATCATAGGCCAGTTGCGGCACCGAGGCCGGGTCGGTTCTGGCCGGGCTTTCGACCGTTGCCGCCGCATCGGCGACGGCATCCGCCGGTACGGCTTCTTCGGTCATGGCGGCTTCCTCAGCCGGTTTCGAGCAGGCGGTAAGGGTGATCAGGGACGCGGATACCAGAAGAACGGCGGCCAGACGGCCACGAACAGGATGCGACATAGGTGTCTCCCCACTGAGATTGGCGACGCACGAGATGTGCGGCCCGTCTATGTCGCGCTGTCATCACGTCATTTTCACGGCAATATCACGAACGCGTGATTTTTACGTGATTGATGCGTGATTTTATTGACGCACAGGGATTTGCATCGCGCGGGGTCTGTCGCGTCCGGGGTATTGTGGCGCAAAGGTGGCCCGTTCTGGCTCTGGTTTTAGCTCAGGCGGCGTTGCGCAGGGCCTGCCCCAAAGCCTTGACCTGATCCCGCAGGGCAATCATGTGCGGAAGCTCGATATCGCCCATGGCGCACAGCATGGCCTGAGGTATATCGCGTGCCTGTTGCGCCAGCGCCTTACCCGCGCCAGTCAGCGTGATGCGCGTGACGCGCTCATCCTTCGGGTCGCGGTTGCGGTCGATAAGCTCCTGAGCCTGCAGGCGTTTCAGCAGCGGGGTAAGTGTGCCCGAATCGAGGAAGAGGGGGGTGCCCAGTTCGCTGACCGAACGATCGTCCTTTTCCCACAGCAGCAGCATGACCAGATATTGCGGATAGGTGAGGCCCAGAGGTTCCAGCAGGGGCTTATAGGCCTGCGCAAAGGCATGAGCGGCGCTGTGGACGGCGAAGCAGATCTGATTGCTGACCTGCATTTCGGGCGGGATGAGCGGGGTGGACATGAAAATCTCCTTACGAGGCAAGGCTATACGTTAAAAATACGAAAAAATCAATTAAATTGTGCGCAATGCAATTGACAAACAATTGTGCGCAATTTAATTATGCAACATCAAACGACGGCGCGGCTGCCGGACGAAGTGAAGCGTATCTCAACAGGATGGCCCGGGCTTATCCGGCATTCTTATTTTCATCTGAAGGAACAAAGACATGACCACGTCAATTCAAGCTGTTTACACCGCTCATGCCACGGCGACCGGTGGCCGCGAAGGCACCGCCTCGACCAATGACGGTCGCCTGTCGGTCAAGCTGTCGACGCCGAAAGAACTGGGCGGCAATGGCGGCGAAGGCACCAATCCGGAGCAGTTGTTTGCCTCGGGCTATGCCGCCTGTTTCATCGGGGCGCTGAAATTTGTCGGCGGACAAAAGAAGATCGCCGTACCGGCAGACGCCTCGATCAACGCCGCCGTTGGCATCGGTCAGACGCCGACCGGCTTCGGGCTTGAGGTCACGCTCAAGGTCAATCTGCCGGGAGTTTCCGATGAGGCCGCCCGCGAACTGATCGAAGCTGCGCACGTCGTTTGCCCCTATTCGAACGCCACGCGCGGCAATATCAATGTCACCCTGATCCACAATGCTGCTTCGGGTGAAGTGGTGATTGCCCGCTAGATCATTATGTTTTGATAGAAACATAATGATCTAGATTTTTTGGTCCCTCGCCGGGCGGTGGCTCCGCCACCTTGGCCGCCGCCTCAATGGCGGCTTGAGGCGGAATGATTCCAATAAAAATCATTCCGCTGATCAGCGGACATCAGAATCCTTTAAGACAAGCGCCGGAGTCTCTCCGGCGCTTTTTTGCGTACGTCAAAGGCTCTTCGGTCGGGAAAATGCGTAAGTCATCCACAAGAGGGTGGCAATTTACGACAAAACAGAACATGCAAAAGGCGGCGGTTTTCGACCGCGATTCTGTTGTGCCGTTCGCCTGCCGGGGCCGGCCTCAAAAGGGTATTCCAATGCACCTTGAAAACTGGACACCGCGTCCGCGACCGGTGGCAAAAACGGTTGCGGGACGTTATGGCCGCCTTGAGGCGCTCGACTGGAAGCGTCACCGTGCTGGTCTTTATGCGGTGGCTGGTGGTGGGGCCAATGCCGGTCTGTGGCGCTATATGCCCTTGGGGCCTTACGAGGCGGGAGAGAGTGCGTTCGAGCGCGACTTCGAAGCCAAACGCGCAGAAGAAGGCTGGGAGACGCAGGTCATCCTGTCGCCCGGTGGCACGGTCATGGGCATGGCCTCCTATATGCGCATACGTGAGGCGCAAGGCAGCGCCGAGGTCGGGGCCGTCCTGTTCGGGCATGGCCTGCAACGCACGCCTTTGGCGACAGAGGTGATCTTTCTGATGGGGGCCTGCCTGTTCGACGAACTGGGTTACCGGCGCTTTGAGTGGAAGTGCAACTCTGCCAATCAGGCCTCGATGCGCGCGGCGGAACGCTTCGGTTTTACCTACGAGGGCACGTTCCGCAACGATATGGTCATGAAAGGCGAAAACCGCGATACGGCATGGTTTTCAATTATTGATTCCGAGTGGCCCCGTATTCGGGACGCCTATCTGGCCTGGCTTGATCCGGCCAATTTCGATGGCATGGGGCGTCAGATTTTCCGACTGAAGACGAAAATATAATCGGGTCATGTCACACGGGCCGCTGCCCGATCGTCTTGTTTTCGACGCCGCATGGACGCGGCTATCGAGAAGGAGACCTGTGATGTTACAACGTATCAACGGTTACGCCGTCGCCCCCGAAGCCTATCAGGCCAAGATGGCTATGGAAGCCTACCTCAATGCCTCGGCGCTTGAGCCGTCGCTTCTGCATTTGATCAAGGTGCGCGTGTCGCAAATCAATCATTGCGCCTACTGTCTGCATATGCACCGCGAGGAAGCCCTGAAAGACGGAGATAGCGAAAAGCGCCTGCTGCTGCTCGACGCCTGGCGCGAGTCGGGCCTGTTCACGCCGCGTGAACGTGCGGCCCTGCTTTGGGCCGAAAGCCTGACGCACGTGGCCGACAGTCACGTGCCGGATGCCGATTTTGATGCCATGCGTCAGGAATTCAGCGAAAAAGACGCGGTTGACCTGACCTTTGCCATCGCCCAGATCAATGGCTGGAACCGTATCGCGGTGTCTTTGCGTCAGTCACACCCGCAGGACCGGCTACGCTGAGGGGAGGCAGCCATGATCGCTGAATTCGAGTCGCATCGCCGTTACCTCACCGGTGTCGCCTATCGCATGCTGGGGACGGTGGCGGAAGCCGAGGACGTGGTGCAGGAAGCTTTCATCCGAACCCGTGAGGTCGGCGAGGTCGCGCATCCGCGCGCCTTTCTGACCCGTGTGGTGACGCGTCTGTCGCTCGATGTCCTCAAATCAGCCCACCGCCAGCGTATGAGCTATGTGGGACCATGGCTGCCTGAGCCGTTGCACGACATCAGCGATTTTACCGGCAGTCGTGACGAGGGTGGCGGGCTGGCGGATGATCTGTCTATCGGCCTGCTTTACGCGCTTGAACGTTTAAGCCCGCTCGAACGGGCGGCCTTCCTGTTGCACGATGTCTTTGGTGTGGGGTTTGCGGACATTGCGGTGACGCTGGAGCGATCGGAAGCCGCCTGCCGTCAACTGGCGGTAAGGGCGCGCAAGGCGGTGCGGCGTGATGAAGCCCCGTCGGAGGCGCGTTTCAAGGTGAGCCCGGACGACGAGCGGGCCTTTCTTCAGGCCTTCCTTGACGCTGCGCAGTCGGGCGATGTCGGGGTTCTGGAAAAGCTGCTGGCCCGCGACGTGGCTCTGCACTCCGACGGTGGGGGCAAGGCGTCCGCAGCGATCAATATTCTGGATGGTCGTGACCGTGTGGCGAAATTCATGATCGGCATCTATCAGAAATTCCGCAGGCACACGGTCGAGCATCCGAACTGATCATGGCCAACGGGGCGCTGGCCGTGCTCAGTCATCACAACGATGGTACAAGCGATCTGCTCAATATCGAGGTCGTGGACGGGCAGGTCAGCGCCATCTATTTCGTACGCAATCCCGATAAGTTACGCCGCTTTCAGGGCCCGATCTAAGGCAGCGATCAGATCCTCAGCGTCTTCAAGGCCGATCGACAGCCGCAGAAGCCCTTCGGTAATGCCCGCCGTGGCCTGAGCTTCGGGGGACATGGCGGCGTGGGTCATCGAGCCGGGGTGCACGATCAGACTTTCGACGCCGCCAAGGGATTCCGCCAGACTGAACAGTTCGACGACTTCGAGCACGCGCCTGACGGACTCAAGTCCGCCGGCCAGTTCGAAGCTCATCATCGCTCCGAAGCCCTTTTGCTGACGCCGGGCCAGTTCGTGCTGAGGATGCGACGGCAGTCCCGGATAGAAGACGCGCGAGACGGCAGCGTGACCTTCGAGGAATTCGGCGATGCGCTGGGCGGTTTCCTGTTGCTGACGCACGCGCACCAGCAGGGTACGCACGCCGCGCAGCGTCATGTAGGAATCGAAGGCCCCCGGTGTCGAGCCGAGACAATTGGCCCACCAGCGATAGGTGGTGACGTCTTCCGGCGTCGTGCAGACCAGCGCGCCGCCGATGACATCGGAATGGCCATTGATGTATTTGGTGGTCGAATGGACGACGAAATCCGCGCCGAACGCGATCGGGTTTTGCAGCGCAGGCGACAGGAAGGTGTTGTCGACGGCGACCTTCGCCCCGGCCTTATGCCCCAGCGCGATCAGCTTTTCGAGATCGATGACGCGCATCAGCGGGTTGGACGGCGTCTCCAGAAGCAGCAGGCCTGCCGGTTCGCTGAGGGCGGCGGCGATGGCGTCATCGTCGCCCTGATCGACATAGACGACCTCGATCAGCCCCTGTTTCTGGCGGGCATTGAGCAGGCGCTGCGTCCCGCCGTAGCAGTCGTGCGGGACGATCACGCGTTTGTTCGACAGGTCCTGCCACAACAGGTCCAGCGCCGCCAGACCCGATGCGGTCATTACGGCTCCGGCGCCGCCCTCCAGTTCGGCGATGACGTCGGCGATAATGTCGCGCGTCGGGTTGCCTGAGCGGGCATAGTCATAGCCGCGCTTCTGGCCGAAGCCTTCGAAGGAATAGTTCGACGACAGGTAGATCGGGGGCATGACCGCACCGTGCGCCCGGTCGGTGTCTATGCCGATATTGATGACCCTGGTGCCGAGTTTGGCGTCTTTGAGATAGTCTTTTCCGGCCATGATTTAATCTCTGAGAGATGTGCGAACAATGTCGGACACGAGGCTGATTTCCTTAAGGAAAGCGTCATGCCCATAAAGTGAGGGAAAGTCGATGAACACGCTGTCCGACAGGGCGTTATCAAGCGCCTGCATGTCGGAATAGGGGACCAGACGATCGGTGGGCACCGCGGCGAGGAAGACACGGGCCTTGATCTTCGCCGGATCGACGCGGTGGCGGTCGAGCGAGTCCGACATCGAAATCCAGCGATTGGCGTTCGACACATAGGCGTCGCCGCGCGACCGCAGATAACCGCAGACCGTATAGTTTTCACCGGCCCAGTCGGGGGCGGGACCATCGAAGCGCTCCGAAAACTCGGCTTCGGACCGATAGGTGGTCATGGCCAGTTGCCGCGCCAGAGAAATGCCTTCCTGTTCACGGCCGGTGTCGAGACCGAATTTCAGCAAGCGTCTTTGCAGCCCGCGCATCGCCGTGGCCATGGGGTGTGCACGGTGCGCGGCGGAAATGCAGCAGACCCGTTCGATCAGGTCCGGGTAAAGCTCGGCAAAGGCCAGTCCGATCATCGCGCCGTAGGATGCGCCGATAAAGGCGAAGACATGCGTGATGCCAAGGTGATCGAGGATCAGCTTTACCAGCCGCGCCTGATCGTGTGTGGTGATGGTGTAGACCTGAGACGCGGGCAGGCGCGGCGCGAATTCGATGGACAATACGCGGAAGGTGTTGAGATCCAGCGCTTCGCCGGGGCCGGCCACGCCTTCCCACCAGCCGGGGGCGGTGTCGGTGGAGTCTTCCTTGGCGAACAGAATGCGTCCGGCGGAGATGCCGCCTGCGGCGATGACCACACGGCCATCGGCGGGGCCATAAAGGCGCGCCACCACATCCGTCTGCTCCAGTTTCTGCCCGCTGAGCAGACGGAAATCATCGGGGATGTCGACACGGATATCGGTCCCGCTGAGATCGGGTCCGCTAAGGTTGGGTGTGGTGCTGGGGGTGCTAAAGCTCATGGTGGTCCGGTATATATAGGGACTCAACGGACCAGTCGGGAGAAGGCACGGTCGCACGACCGGTTGTCACCTCTCTCATCTGTCGAAGCCGCAAGGCTCCGCAGGAGTTGGCACCATTCCAGATCGGTCTGGCGGTTGCCCCAGCGTCGTCGGGCCTGTCCCTCGGCTGGTCTCGATGAGTATGCCCGCTTATGCGCCGAAGCGCCCCTTCGCGTCAAGAGGGGAAGGCTTCGTCGTCAGGTCGTTTGAACGGAGGGTGGACGGCCCCATTCGGCAAGAACGATCCCGGCGATGACAAGGGCCAGCGCCCAGAAATGAAAGCCGTGAAGCGGTTCACGCAGGATCAGCACCGACAGGATCACCCCGAACAGCGGGATGGTATTGATGAACAGGCCCGCGCGATTGGCCCCGATCAGCTCGACGCCCCAGACATAGCAGACCTGCGCCACCAGTGAGGGAAGGAGGCCGGTATAGAGCACGATCAGCCAGCCCGTCGTGTCCGGCCACACTATGCCGGTATCGCGCGACATCCAGATCAGATAGGGCAGGGCAGCCAGTATGGCCCCCAGGGTCGGAATGGCCATCAGGCTTTGCCAGTGGATGGGCGGCTTATAGCGCAGGGCGATGGTGTAGGCACCGTAATTGACCACAGCCAGCAGCATCAGGGCGTCGCCGATATTGAGGTCGAGACGCGCGATATTGCGCAGGTCGCCATGGGTGGCCGTCAGCATGACGCCGATGGCCGTCACGGCGAACCCGGCAATCTGCGCCCACGAAGCCTTGATGCGATAAAGCGCGTAGTTCAGGCTCATGATGACCAGAGGGATACCGGCGTCTTCGATAACCACATTGATGGCGCTGGTGTGCTGAAGCGCCGTGTAGAGCAGGATGTTGAACGAGGCGAAACCGAAGAAGCCATAGGCCAGAAGCAGCGGCAGATGCTGACGGATCACGGGCCAGTCGCGGCGCAGCGGTTTCAGGGAAATGGCGAAAATCACGATGGCGGCCAGTATCCAGCGCAGGGCGGACAGCATGGCCGGACTGATGTGTCCGACCGCCAGCTTGCCCGACACCATATTTCCGGCCCAAAGCACCGAAGCGATAAGCAAACAGGCGTAGGCTTTCAGGCTCACAGACGATTTTAGATACTGTTGCAACGACTTCTCTCCGTCGCCGCGCGCTTAACACGAAAAACGGGGCAGGCCTCATCTTTTTTCTTTGAATTCGTTGAAAAGACTTATAACGCCAGTGCAATCCGCCTGCCGCCAGAAAACAAAGCCTGCGCGATTGGAAAAGAGGAATTATCTATGTCTACCCTTGTCGTGAAATTCGGTGGTTCGGTCCTGACGTCGGAAGCCGCCCTGCATCGCGCTGTGTCCGAAGTGTATCGCTATGTGCGTGACGCGCATAAGGTGATCGCGGTCATTTCGGCCTTTAAGGGAGAGACAGACCAGATTATGCGTCTGGCCGTCGGCTATACGCAGGCCTCGGCCTCGTCGGCGACGCCGCACCTTCTGGCGACCGGTGAAATGAAGGCGGCGACCCTGTTTGCCATGGCCTGCGAGCGTTCCGGGATCGTGACGCGTTTTCGTTCGGTGGCCGAAATCGGCCTGACGGCGGAGGGTGACCATTTCAACGCCAGCCCGGTCAGCCTGAAGACGGATGTGCTGCTGGGTGATTTGCAAACCTGCGATCTGGTGGTGGTGCCGGGCTATGTGGCGGAAAACGCTGCCGGTGAGCCTGTGCTGCTGGGGCGCGGGGGCTCGGACCTGACTGCGGTGTTCATTGCGAAGAACCTGAAAGACGCCGGTGCAGATGTACGCGTGCGTCTGAACAAGGATGTCGACGCGGTTTATGACATCGATCCGAACACCTATCCGGATACCGCCAGACCCTATGCCGCCCTGTCGTGGGAAGAGGCCGAAAAGATCGCCTTCCCGGTGGTGCAGGCCAAGGCGATGAAATACGCCCATGAAAACGGCCTTGAGGTCGAAGTCGCCGGTATGGCGCGCGGCTATGAGACGGTTCTGGGCGCTAAGACGGCTGAGCGCAAGACGCCGGGTTTTGCGCGCAAGATCCGCGTGGCGGTGATGGGGGCGGGCGGCGTCGGCTCCATGTTCCTGCAACGCTGTCTGGAATGGTCGGACCTGATCGAGGTCGACCGCGTTCTGGTGCGTGATCCGTCGAAGCGTCGCGATCATCCGCTGGCCGGTAAGTTCACCTCCGACGCCCGTAATTTCGCCCGCGCCGACGTCGATGTGTTCGTGGATATCGGCACGGGCGTTGCCCCGTCGGCGGAACTGCTTGAGCAGTTCCTGAAGCTGGGTGTGGGGGTAACCTCGGCCAATAAGCAGGCCGTGGCGGCGGTGCAGGGCAAGCTCAAGGACGCGGCGAAGGCGTCGGGTGCGGCCCTGACCTATTCCGCTTCGGTGGGTGGCGGCGCGCCGATTATCGAAGCCCTGACCCGTGCTGTAAAATCGCATAAGATCAAAAGCATCGCGGGCGTTGTTAACGGGACATCGAACTTCGTCATCGATCAGGTCGAGGCGGGTAAGACCTTCGATGCGGCCATGGATGAGGCCCGCCGTCTGGGCTTTGCCGAGCCGGATTCGACCGCCGATCTCGACGGCACCGATGTGGGGGCCAAGCTGCGTCTGCTGCGTGAAATCGCCTTCCCCGGTATGACGCCTGCCCATGTCGAGGTCGGAGCCATTACGGCGGAATCGCTGGTCATTCCGAAGGGTAAGGGGCTGCGTTACGTGGCGCGCGCCTTCATGACCGATAAGGGGTTGCAGGTGTCCATGAAGCTGGAAGAGCTTCCGGCGGATCATTATCTGGTCGGTGCGCGCGGTGAGCAGAACCGCGCCATTATCGAGCTTGAGTCCGGTGAGTTCTGGTACGTGACGGGCAAGGGTGCGGGCGCATGGCCGACCTCGGAAACACTCTGGCCGATACGCTGGAAATCGCTCGCGGTTTGAAGGGGTAATGCCTAAGTTCCTCCCCTAATTTTAGGGGAGGTGGATTTTGGAGCGCAGCGACAAAAGACGGTGGGGTTAACTCCCGTCGCTTTAACCCCACCCGGCCTTTCAGGCCACCTCCCCTGGAATCAGGGGAGGTGCTATATGTGCTCTTAATGACCCTCGATGAACTCAACACCTTCTGTCAGTTGCTTACCGCTACGACCCATGTGGTGCAGTGGGGCGATAGCGACGTCTGGAAGGTCGGCGGCAAGGTCTTCGTCATTGCGGGGACGCAGCCCGATGGCCATCTGTCGTTCAGCGTCAAGGTGTCGCCGATGACGTTCGAAATCCTGCGCGATCATCCGGATTGCCGTCCGGCACCGTATCTGGCCTCGCGCGGCATGAGCTGGATACAGTACTACACCGGCGATCAGATGCCGGATGATGAGTTGCGCGGTCTGATCAACGAGTCGCATCGCTTGGTGGCCGCAGGGCTATCTAAAAAGAAACAAAAGGAACTGGGGCTTTGAATTACCGCCACGGCTTTCACGCCGGGAACTTCGCCGACCTTTTCAAGCACGCCGTTCTGCTGAATTTTCTGCGCGCGTTGCGTGAAAACAAGGCTCCGCTACAGGTGGTCGATACGCATGCCGGAGCCGGGCAGTACGATCTTTCCAACCCCACCTTTGCCCGCTCCAAAGAAGCCGAGGCGGGTGTCGGTTACCTTTTGTCCGGCGAAGTCCCCGATAGTTTGAAACCGCTTTCCGACTATGTGTGGGCCAAGAACCGCGCCGCGGGTTTTACTCAGCGCATCGGCCTCTATCCCGGCTCGCCCCTGCTGGTGCTCGATCACATGACGGCGGGCGGGCGTTACGTCGGGTGCGAGTTGCGCGAAGACGATTACGAGTGGCTCAAGGACACGGTCCTGCCCCGTGGCGGTAAGGCGCGCCGCACCGACGGTTATGAAGCCGCGGTCGAAGCGGCTGAGGCGGATAGCGATCTTCTGTTGCTCATCGATCCGCCATTCGAGCGCTTTGAGGACTATGAACGGATCAATGAAACCCTGCGCGAGGTGCTGACCAGGCGACCCGAAGCGAAGGCGCTGGTCTGGCTGCCGCTCAAGGACCTCGAAACCTTCGATCGCTTCCTGAGGCATATGGAATGCGAACTGCTGGAGGATCAGACGGGGCAGGGCGGTCCGGAGGTCGTGGTGGCTGAACTGCGCCTGAGGCCCCTGACCAATCCGTTGAAAATGAACGGATGCGCTCTGGTGCTGGTCAATGCCCCGGCCTCCGTATCCGAGGCGGTTCAGGCCATCGGTGAGGATCTGGCGGCGGTCTTTGCCGAGGCTGGTGGCAAGTCCGTCGTCTGGGCACTGGATTAGAGCAGAATGATATCTATGGGAATCATTCCGCTTCGGGCCGCCATTGAGGTGGCGTAGCCATTGCACGGCGAGGGACTAAAAAACCTCGATCACGCGAATTTGCCCGGCGGGACGATGGGCCGCATGGCGGCATGTGTATTTTTATGCTAATTCTTGTGCATTGCAGCAATGAATGCGCGAGGCCGCGAGATGTTTGCCATGACTCAATCCGACCTGCCTAAATTTTCCTTCCCGACGCCGGAAGAAATGAAGACCGCCACGGAAAGGCTGACCCATCTGTGGGTAGGGGCCTGTTCGCCGCTCTGGGTACCGTTTTTTGCCGCGACCAGCTTTGGCGTTTCAACCTGGATGATGACGGGGGCTGCGGCGCGCGGTGCGGTCGGCAGCGATCTGTACAAGGACCTGCCTAACGGTTTTGTCGACATGATGAGCCTGCGCCATAGCTGGTACAAGGCGGGTGAAGACGCCGCGCAGGTGCTGGGTGAGGTCAATGAAGCGGTGCGCGAAGCCGCTGTCGCGCCGGTTATGCTGGCGATCGAAGCCGAAGATGCGGTCATCGACGCGTTCACGGAAACGGTCGAAGCGGTGACGCCTGAAGCGGTGATCCCTGTTCTTGATGAAGCTCCGGTGCCTGAGGCCGCCTCCGTTGAGGCGGTTGGCGAGGTGCCTGAGATATCCGAGGCCCTGACGGCGGATGTGCCTGACGTGCCGGTCAAGGCTCCGGCGCGTCGTCGCCCGACGCCTCGCAAATAGTCACCTATTCTGCCGCGTTGTAGATATCGACGCGGACCGGGCGATGGTCTGAACCGTAATAGGGACCGACCTTGCGGTCATGCAGGCTGAGCGCGGGTCCGGCCAGCACATTGTCGATGCCGATGCGCAAAGGTCCGGGCAACTGAGCGGGCCATGTGCCGGTAATGGCCGGGGCTGGCGAAAGCGACAGATGACGCGACAGGCTTTTCAGACCTGAGGCTGAGGGCGTTGTGTTGAAATCCCCGGTCAGAACGATCCGTTCCGGATGCTGGGTTTCAGGAATGCGGCCGAGGTCATTGGCAAGGCGCTCAAGTTGCGCCGTCTGATCCTTCGGATCGGCAAAGGGCCAGGGACGGGTCAGATGCGCTACCGCCAGCGTAAATACGCCTCCCGGGGCATGGACCTTTGCCGTCAGGAGGCTATAGCCGATAGGTCGGGGGCGGATGCGGCTGAGCCGGTAACGCGAGAAGATGTAGGTATCAAAACGACGGGCGACGTACGGATAGCGCGCTTCCAGCGTTGGGATCAGAGACGACTGCGCTTTGGAACCGCTTTCGATCACTGCCACCAAATCGGGGTTTTGCGCATCTATCCATGTCAGCAGCCGTTCGGGCGTCGGGTTCTGCACCCACAGATTGGCGAAGACCAGCCGGACAGGCGCAGGTGTCCTGACCTCAGGTGGTGCTGAAGGAAAAAATTGCGACCACAGGCTGAGCCCAAGCCCAAGCACCGCCATCAGGCTGAGCAGGGCCGCCATCCGCTGCCGCAACAGCGCCAGCAGAAGCGTGGCAATCACGGCGATGCTCAGCAACGGCCCGCTGAAAATATCGAGCAGATAGCCACGCGGCCCGGTCGGATTGAGCAGGCAGGTGAGGGCGATAAGGCACAGAGCTATGCCGGGTATAAGCCCGACGACAAACAGAAACCGGCGAAACGTCACGATCAGCGAAGCACAACCGCTGTGCCGGAGCAGGTGACCATCAGCATGGTGCCTTGCGACACGGCTTCATAATCTATGTCGACGCCGACAATGGCGTTGGCGCCCAGACGCTGAGCCTCTTCCTGCATTTCCTTGAAGGCGGCTTCGCGCGCGGCGCGCAGGACTTTTTCGTAAGAGCCTGAGCGCCCGCCGATGATGTCACGAATACCGGCAAACAGATCGCGGAAAATATTGGCCCCCAGAATCGCTTCACCCGTGACCACACCGGCATAGGTTTCGATAGGGCGGCCTTCTACCGTGGGTGTCGTGGTAATGATCATGGTTAATTCCCCTTAACGATGTGCGATTGACGCCAGAGCGTTTCATGAGGCAATCTGTGCCGTATCGGACAATGGGGGGCAAATGACATGTTTGTCAGGTCGATCTACGAGGTTCAGAAGACCTATGAAGCGATAGGCACGGTCAAGAGACTGTCGGATCGCATTGTGGGTATCGGGCCGATCAATATTATCGGCCTCGACGGGATACTGGCCTGGTTGCCGGTGCCGGGCGTGGCGGCGGGCTATTCGATACTGGCCAGCCTGTTTATTCTCGGCAACGGGGTGCGGGCGCGCATTAGTCCGGTGACCTTTGTGCAGACGGTGATTTTGCTGGCGATCGACGCCGGCATCAGTGGGTTTGACGGACTTATCCCCTTCCTGCCGGTATCGGGTCTGGCGGACACCCTGTTTCAGGGACACCTCTACGCGTCGCATATCGTTCAGAAAGACATCGAAAAAACCCTTTATCTTGAAGAGAGTGGCCGCGCCGCGCATTCCAGCGGCCAGCACGCCTCCAATGTCGCGCAGATGAAGGCGACCAAGGGCAAGAAGCGTCTGGTCTATCTTCTGAAGTAAAAAAGGCGGGTGTCTCTCCCCCCGGGTTTTGAGTGACGGATACTGACCTCGTCTTAAGGATGAGGCTGAAACGTGTCCCTGCAAAATACTCCGGCCCTAGGTCTGCCCCTGCTGCAATCGGGGCAGGCGCAAAAACATATTACCCTGAACGAAGCCCTTTGGCGGCTCGATGCCTGTGTGCAGGCGCGGGTCTTGAGCCGGTCGGTAGGCGTTCAGCCGACCTCGCCGCAGGAGGGTGATGCCTATATCCTGCCCGAGGGCGCGACAGGTGCCGATTGGAGTTCCATGGAGGCAAGGGCCTTTGTCGCCCGCCATGGTGGCTATTGGGAAAGGCTGGACCTGCCTGAAGGGGCGCTGGTCTATATTGCCGATGAAGGCGTGTTTGTCGTGCGCGCTTCAAGCGATTGGCTGGCCCTGTCTGCGACCTTTGGTGAACTGCAAAATCTTGATCGTGTAGGGATTGGCGGTACGGCGGACAACACCAATCGCCTCAGCGTCAACAGTCCGCAGGTTTTGTTCAATCATGCGGGTCAGGGCAGTCTGGTTTACCTCAACAAGGCCGATCCCGTCGATGAAGCGGCTCTGGTACTGCAAAGCGGGTTTTCCACACGCGCCATGCTGGGCTTGCTGGGCGACGACCGGCTGACGCTTAAGGTGTCGGCCGACGGCAGCACGTTCGCGGATGTGCTTACGGTTGAAGCTGACAGCGTGGGTTTGCACCGCGCCGTGAAACCCGCCGCGGACAATGCATACGCGCTGGGCGGTGCCGGTGCGCGCTGGAGCGAGGTCTGGGCGGCCAGCGGCGTGATACAGACCTCCGACCGCCGCGATAAAACCGATATCTCCCCCATTGATGCGGCGCAGGCTCTGGCGCTGGTCTCCGCAATTTCCCCTGTGCGGTTCCGCTGGCGTGAAGACGATACGCGCGCCAATGCCGGCTTCATCGCTCAGGAGGTGGGGGCGGTTCTGACGGCGCAGGGGCTCGACCTCAACCTTTGGGGACTTGAAGCCCCCGATAATTCCGACAGCCGCCAGTGGCTGCGTCCGGATCAGATGCTGGCCATTCTCTGGGCCGCTCTGAAAGCCATTCGTGAGGAACTCGACGCGCTTAAGGCCGTCTGAGTTTCGTCGTGGATCACTGCGTAAGCAGTTTTTTCCATATTAAATCAAGGAGATAATGTATGGCGGATACGCCCTATACTGTATTTGCGGGCTTGCCCAAGATGCTGATCGACATCGGGGATGCCACCTATGCCGAGCGCTATGTCGGTCATCGCCCCGTTACCGTCAGCACGGGTCAGAAGAAGGTCGCCACGACCAATACCGCTGTGGCGCTGGGTTCTGGCGTGCTGACGATACCGTTGAAC
>JASGGL010000044.1:0-17569 GCA_047605065.1 Asticcacaulis sp. | reverse complement strand
CGCCGCCGTCGGTGACGGCACCCACGCCGTCTACGCCCCGGCCTTCGGGTGGCCGATCTTCTGCGCCATCATGTCCTTCATCATGTCGGGTGCCGCCCACATACCCTTGCCGATCTGGGCATGGCCGGGCAGGCCTGCGATCAGGCCGGTATCGACATTGGAGTCCTCATAGGCCTTGATCCAGGTCGCGCCCTTGATCTCGCCCTTGCGCATAACAGGACCGGCCTCCATCGAGGTGTGGATCTCATCGCCCGTGCGGTCGAGGAAACCGGTATTGATGAAGAAAACACGGTCCTTCGCCCGTTCGATACAGGCCATCAGGTTGACGCTGGTGCGGCGCTCTTCGTCCATGATGCCGATCTTCAGCGTGCGCGGCGCAAGGCCCAGCGCCGTTTCGGCAAAGGCGAAGGTATCGACGGCGAAGGCCACCTCATCGGGTCCGTGCATCTTGGGCTTGACGATATAGGCCGAACCGCTGCGACTGTTGGTTCCCTTGTCGTGGCGGGCGATCAGGGCCGTGACCATCAGGTCGATCAGGCCTTCGGGCGTGCTGCGCCCTTCGTGGCGGACCATATCCGTATACATGTGCAGGCCGACATTGCGCGCCAGCATCAGGCTGCGGCCATGCAGGGCGACGGCTCCACCATCCGGAGCCGTATAGGTCCGGTCGGGGTTCAGTCGACGGGTCAGGGCCTGCCCGCCCTTTTCGAACGTGTCGGTCAGGTCGCCGCGCGTCAGACCCAGCCAGTGACGATAGAGGCCGACCTTATCGGCGGCATCGACGGCGGCAACGCTGTCTTCCATGTCCATAATGGCCGACAGGGCGGCTTCGAGCACAACATCGGCAACGCCCGCCGCGTCCGCCACCGGGCTTTCGCGGTCGATACGGATGTCGATGTGCAGGCCGTTGTGACGCAGCAGGACAGAGGACGGCGCAGCGGCATCCCCTTGATACCCGGCAAACTGAGACGGTGTTTTCAGATTGAACGTCCCGGACGCCGTGTACGCCTGCAACTGCCCGTTCGTCACAGCATAGGCGGTGACGTCTGCATGGCTTATGCCCGCCAGCGGAACGAACTCGTCGAGGCAGGCCTTGGCCGCCGCCTGCACCTCGGCACCACGCGCCTGATCGTAACCGCGCGCGGACGGGGGCTGACCCAGCGCATCCGTACCGTAAAAGGCGTCATAGAGGCTGCCCCAGCGGGCATTGGCGGCGTTCAGCGCATAGCGGGCATTCGACACCGGCACGACCAGTTGCGGCCCCGCCATCCGTGTAATTTCGTCATCGACGCCCGCCGTCGTCACCGCAAACGGCGCGGGCGCGGGCAGGAGGTAGCCGATCTCGCTCAGAAAAGCCTTATAAGCGACTGGTTCAAAGGCATGGCTACGGTGCCAGCCGTCGATCTGGGCCTGCAAGGCGTCGCGTCGCGTCAGCAGCGCCTGATTGCGCGGGCCGAAATCGCGGATCAATGCCGCCAGTCCATCCCAGAAGGTCGCGGCATCGACGCCTGACTCCGGCAGGGCCTCTGCGTTGAGGAAACGCAGCAGGTTATCATCGACCTCTATACCGGCAATACGCGTGTACGACATTCTGGCCTCCTTGCCTGACTGTGAGATCAGAGTACAGGGCGCGGGGTCCTGGCGTCAATTTTTCCGGAAATTATTTCCAAAATTGAAAATAAATTTAATCATTTGAATTTATATGGAAAATAATTTCCACATTATTCGAACCACCGGTTCACATAAAGCGCAAAGAGCGACTGACCCGCCGTCATGAACAGGCGGTTCTTCGCCCGCCCGCCGAAGCACAGATTGGCGCAGCGGTTGGGCAGGTGAATATGGCCGATGGCCGTGCCGTCCGGTGCGAAAACCCGCACGCCGTTCAGGCCCGGACCGCCGCCCCATCCGCACCACAGATTGCCGTCTTCGTCGCAGCGGAAGCCATCCGGCTGCCCTGGTGCGCAATCGACAAAAACCCGTCCGTTGCTCAGCGCATCGTCCACCACATCGAAGACCCAGATACGCTTCGGTTCGCCCGACTGCGCGACATAACAAAGCGTCTCATCGGGCGAAAAGCAGATGCCATTGGGCCGGTCGATCGTATCCGTCGCCACGCTTAAGCCAGCCTCAGTCCAGCGATAGACGTGGGTGGGCAGTTCCGGCGTGGCGCGATGGCCTTCGTAATCGCTTAAAATCCCGAACGGCGGATCGGTGAACCACACGCTGCCGTCGCTTTTCACCGTGACATCGTTGGGCGAGTTCAAACGTCTGCCGTCGTAATGGCTGGCCAGCGTCGTGATCGTCCCGTCGTATTCGGTGCGGGTGACGCTGCGCGTACCGTGCTGGCAGGTGATCAGCCGCCCCTGACGGTCGCGCGTATGGCCATTGGCGAAGTCCGACGGCTTACGAAAGACCGACACGGCGCCGGTTTCCTCGTCCCAGCGCAGCACCCGGTTATTGGGGATGTCGCTCCACAAAAGATAGCGCCCATCGCCAAACCACACCGGCCCCTCACCCCAGCGCGTGCCTTCATAAAGCCTTTCGACCGCCGCCAGCGACAGGCGATACCTGTCGAAGCGCGGATCGAGGCTTTCGATGGCCGGATCGGGATAGAGTTCGGATGGCTGCCACATGGTTGCAAAAGTCTCCCTGCCGACCTTGCATAACAGGCCCGACCCGCCTGAGGCAAATCCGTCCGATGCAAATCCCCCCTCAGGCAATTACACATTGTCCCCTTACCGTCCCGCCGCGACAATGCGTACCCGACACTGAAAAAGGAGGCCCTCATGCCGACACAGATGTTCAAGGACGAAGACCGCGTCAGTCACGCGGAAAAGGGACTGGGAACGGTCACCCGCGATCCGGCCGCAGACGACCTGATCGTGCCGCCGAAGGAAGAGGCCAAAGACCACCCGACGCAGGTCATGGTCTATGTGGTGTGGGACGACGACCGCTTCCCGGTCGGCAAGGTGCCCGCTGAGGAACTGGAAAAGGTGCCGCCCGCCGCTGCCGCCATTTCGACCGGGGTTTAGAGCGCTTTCCGAAAAGTGTGACGCGCTTTTCGGATTAAAAAGCGCGCAAGATCATAATTTTAGAGCATTTTTTCGATTCAATCTGAATGAAAAATGCTCTAAGCCCCCAGCGCCTTCAGGGCCAGCGCTTCTATTTCGGCCTGAGACAGGCCCTCAAGCGTGGCGGCGGGCCGGTCGCTCAGCCGCCCGTTTTGCAGGTAGAGGACGCGGTCTGTCATGCGCGCCACCTCCAGAGGATCGTGACTGACATAGAGCACCGGTACGCGCGCGGCCACATCGCGGACAATCGGCAGGATTTCCGCCCGCGCCGCCTGATCGAGGCTCGACAGCGGCTCATCCATCAGCAGAACATCCGGGCCGGACAGGAGGGCACGGGCCATGGCCACGCGCTGACGCTCTCCGCCCGACAGACGCGCCACATTGCGCGGCAACAGCGCCCCGATGCCCAGAAGATCGATAATCGCCGCCCTGTCTGCCGCAACGGGCGCACGACGGATGGCGAAATCCAGATTGCGCGCCACCGACAGATGGCTGAACAGGGATGGCTCCTGAAACACATAGCCGACCCCGCGTTCATGCACGGGCATGAACCGTTTATCGCCCTGCCATACCGCGTCATTCACCTGCACATGCCCGGTCAGGCGCTCTAAGCCCGCCATGGCCCGCAACAGGGTCGTCTTGCCCGAACCCGAAGGCCCCATGATCGCCGTCAGGCCGCCTGAGGCTTTAAAGGACACCGACAGGTCGAGATCACCCACCCGTCCGCTGAGGTCGACGCGGATCATGGCCGTATCCCCGCTGAGCGCGCACCGAAACGCCGGTCGAGGCCCAGCATGATCATCAGCGCCACGAAGGAGAACAGCATCAGCCCGCCGGAAATCAGGTGCGCCTCGGCGAAATTCAGTTGCTCCACCGCCTGAAAAATCCGGATGGACACCACTTCAGTTTGCCCCGGAATGGCACCGCCGATCATCAGCACCACGCCGAACTCCCCGATCGTATGGGCGAAAACCAGCAGGGCGGCAGTGATATAGCCGCGCCGCGCCTGAGGCAGGGCCACGGACCAGAACATGTCCCACGGCGACGCCCGCAAGGTGGCAGCCACCTCCAGCGGACGCGGCCCCATAGCCTCAAAAGCGTTGCGGATCGGCTGCACCGCAAAGGGCAGCGAATAGACCAGCGACCCGATGACCAGCCCGGTAAAGGTAAAGGCAAGCGTGCGCACGCCGAAGGGCTGCAACAGGCTCATCAGCGGGCTGTTCGGCCCCATGGCCACCAGAAGGTAGAAGCCCAGAACGGTCGGCGGCAGGACGATGGGCAGGGCGACCACCGCCGCCACGACATCGCGGCCCCATCCGCCGGTCCCCTTCGCCAGCCACCAGGCCAGCGGTGTGGCCAGAGCCAGCAGAAGCGGCGTGGTCACAGCGGCCAGCAGCAGGGTAACGCGGATGGCCTCCCACATGGGCTTAACGGACCTCGTAGCCGTGCGAACGGATGATCTTCACCGCTTCGGGCGAGCGCAGAAAGGCCATATAGGCGCGGGCGGCGGGGTTATTCGCGCCGGTTTTCAGCAGCACGGCCTGCTGATCGATGGGGCTGTAGAGATTGGCAGGGACCAGCCACGACGAACCGCTTTTGCTTTGCACCTGAGACAGCGCCACGAACCCCAGTTCCGCCGCGCCCGTCGCCACAAAGGTATAGGTCTGAGCGATATTGCCGCCCTTGACGATTTTGGGCTGAAGCCGCTCATAGAGGCCGAGCTTCGTCAGGGTCTCTATCGCGGCCACGCCATAAGGGGCCGCCGCCGGATCGGCAATGGCCAGCTTATCGAAATTGCCCTTGCTGAGCACCGCGCCCTTCGTATCCACGCGCTTATCTGCGCTCCACAGGACCAGCTTGCCATAGGCGTAGACAAAGCGTGTCCCCGCAACGGTGAGACCGTCGCTGTCGAGTTTGACCGGGCGTTCGGCATCGGCGCTGAGGAAGACCTCGAACGGTGCGCCATTGGTGATCTGGGCATAGAACTGACCCGACGCGCCGAAGCTTTGGGTCACCTTATGACCGGTCTTCTTTTCAAAGGCCGTGGCGAGAAGCTTTGCCGTTTCGGTAAAGTTGGCGGCCACCGCAACCTTCACCTCTGCGGCCTGCGCCATGACAGGCCCGGCCAGCAGGATAAGGGCGAAGAGCAAAGAACGGCGAAGGGTTTGCATGGGGGGAGCTTATCGTTACGTCCTACTCCCCGCAAGCGGGGAGAGGGTGTTACGGATGCGTCAACCCGACACCCAGAGCTTCCAGCACGTCCCAATAGGTCGGAAAGGTCTTCGACACGCATTTGGGATTGTCGATCACCACCCCCGACATCATCAGTCCGGCCAGCGAGAAACACATGGCGATGCGATGGTCGTTGTGGGTGTCGATGACGGCCTTCGTCGCCGCACCGATCAGCGTCGGATCGGCATGGACGATCAGATCGTCGCCGTCCTGATGCGCCAGTCCGGCCCGAAGCGCATTGAGCCCGTCGCACACGGCATTGATGCGGTCGCATTCCTTGACGCGCAGATTGCTGATGCCCACAAAACGCACCGGCGTCCGGTTAAAGGCCGCCAGCACGGCCAGAGTCGGCACAGCGTCCTGCATTTGCGAGCCATCGATGATGGCAGGCATGTCGGGCCAGGTCATGATGACGTCGCGCGCCTTGGCATCCGGCTGGGTCAGGGCGGCGGTGTCCATCTGAAAGTCGATCTTCCCGCCGGTAAGCACCTCGGCGGCCCACAGATAGGTGCACGACGACGCATCGGGTTCGATGGGATAGTCGGCAGCGCGATAGCCCGTCGGCTCAACGCGCCACACGCCCTCAGAGGTCAGCATCACCTCTGCACCGAACGCCTGCATGACGCCCAGAGTCAGGTCGATATAGCCGCGCCCGCCGATACCGTGATCGCCGACCAGCCGGACGTCGACGGCATTGTCGCCGCACGCCGCCAGCATCAGCAGCGCCGAGACGTACTGACTGGACAGACCGGCATCGATTTCGACCAGCGTCCCGGTAAATCCGCCCGTGGCCCGCACCGTTACCGGTGGACAGCCCGTCGGAGCCTCGACCTCGACGCCCAGCCGGCGCAGCGCCTCGACCAGCGGCAGGATGGGGCGCTTACGCATATGCTCGTCGCCGTCGATGACCACCTCACCGTCGGCCAGCGCCACCGCCGCCGTCAGAAACCGCGTCGCCGTCCCGGCATTGCCGAGGAAGAGCGGTCCGGCCGGTGCCTTCAGCTTGCCAGAGGAGCGCAGGCGAACCGTCGTCGCGTCTTCATGGACGATCTCCACGCCCATGTCGCGCAGGGCGGTGGCCATGTGCACCGTATCGTCGCTGCTCAGCACGCCGCTCAGACGGCTTTCGCCCGCCGCCAGCGCCGCCACCAGAAAGGCGCGATTGGTCAGCGACTTGGACCCCGGCACCACCACGGAGCCGGTGATCGGTCCCTTGACCGGTACGATTTCAAGCTGGGGGAAGGCGTCGATATTCATAAGGGGCTCCGCTCCAGGGCACGTCCTGAACATCGGGCGCTTCCTAAACACTGAGGCTTCCTAAACACTGGCAGCCGTTTCGTAAAGGGTGCGGACGGCGGCGACCGCAGGCAGAGGCGATTGTTTTCATTGCATTTGAAACCGAATGCACGCGCATTCTGATCCGCCGTTACGGACAAAACCGTTGTCAGGACAGTTTCAATTGCGTAAGAGCCAGTTTAAAATCATTCTCACTTGCAAGTTTGCGGACCTTACGAACTGGCGTTCCCGATATGAAACTCAGCGACCTGCCCCTGCACACCGCCGCCATCGTCGTCGATGTGGCCAGCCATGGCGACGACGACCGTGTGGGCCGCCGCCTGCAGGAACTGGGCTTCGTTGCCGACGAGCCGGTGAAGGTGGTCGCCAAAGGACCCTTCGGCGGGGAGCCTCTGCTCATCCAGATCGGTTTCACCCGCTTTGCGCTGCGGCGCACCGAAGCGGCCCGCGTCGATGTCCGTAAAGCGTAAGAAGGGGTAGGTTCTGATGTCCGGTATGATGATCGCTCTCGTCGGCAACCCCAACTGCGGCAAGACGGCCCTGTTCAACCAACTGACCGGTGCGCGGCAAAAGGTCGCCAACTTCGCAGGCGTCACGGTCGAGCGTAAGGAAGGTGCCTTTACCGCACCGTCGGGCCGCACGATCAAGGTGCTCGACCTGCCCGGTGCCTACAGCCTCGATGCGCTGGGGCCGGATGAGGTGATCACCCGCGACGTCTGTCTGGGCAAGGTGGCCGAGGTCGGATCGCCCGACGTGATCGTCTGCGTCGCCGATGCGACCAACCTCAGACTGCATCTCAGGTTCGTACTGGAAATCCGCCAGCTGGGCCGCCCGATGGTGCTGGCGCTCAACATGATGGATGCTGCCAACAAGCGCGGCATCCATATCGATCAGGCAGAGCTTCAGGCCAGACTGGGCATTCCGGTCATCCAGACCGTCGCCATCGCGGGCGGCGGTGCGAAACACCTGATCGATTTCATCGACACCCAGACGATCGAAGCGCCCAAGGCCCCTGAAGTGGAAAAGGACGTCCACCTTCAGGTGCGCGACATCCTCAGCGCTGCCGTCACCATGCCGCGCTTTACGTCGAAAATCGACGATCAGCTGGATGCCGTCCTGCTCAATCCGTGGCTGGGTATACCGATCCTGTTCGCCATCATGTTCGTCATGTTCCAGGCGGTGTTCGCCTGGGCCGGACCGCTGATGGACGGTATCGAAGGTCTCTTCGGCTGGGCCGCCGAAATGGTCAGCGCCTACATGCCCGAAGGCCTGCTGCAGAGCTTCATCGCCGACGCCCTGATCAGCGGTATCGGCTCGGTGCTGGTCTTCCTGCCTCAGATCATCATCCTGTTCGCCTTCATCCTCATCCTTGAGGAATCCGGCTACCTGCCGCGCGCCGCCTTCCTGCTCGATACGCTGATGGGAACGGCGGGCCTGACCGGGCGCGCCTTCATTCCGCTGCTGTCGTCGTTTGCCTGCGCCATTCCGGGCGTTATGGCCACGCGCTCGATCCACGATATCCGCGACCGCCTGACCACCATCATGATCGCGCCGCTGATGACCTGTTCGGCGCGCTGGCCGGTCTATATCCTGCTGGTCGGCGCCTTTATCCCGGAACGTCAGGTCTGGGGCTTTGCCAGCTTCCGCGGGCTGGTCCTGCTGGGCCTCGTCTTTGCGGGCATCTTCTCGGCCATGCTGGTGTCGTGGGTGATGAAGCTGATCCGCCGCGACAAGAGCGCCTCCATGCTGCTGATGGAACTGCCGTCCTACCGCCTGCCCAATCCGCGAAACCTCGCCCTTGGCCTGTGGGAGCGGGCGGGCATCTTCATGCGCCGGATCACCGGCGTCATCTTCGCCGCCAATACGCTGATCTGGGTGCTGGCCACCTTCCCCAAGCCCCCCGCCAACGCCACCCTGCCCGATATCGACTATTCCTTCGCCGGGATGATCGGTCACGCCATGGAGCCCATCTTCCGCCCCATCGGCTTCGGCTGGGAAATCTGCATCGCGCTGATCCCCGGTATGGCCGCCCGCGAAGTCGCGGTTTCGGCACTGGGAACGGTCTACGCCATCGGCGGTTCGGAAGAGGCCGTCGCCAATCAGTTATCGACCGTCATCGCCTCGCAATGGTCGCTGGCCACGGCATTCTCGCTTCTGGCCTGGTACATTTTCGCGCCGCAGTGCCTGTCGACTCTGGCCGTCATCAAACGCGAAACCAATTCCTGGCGCTTTACGGCGCTGACCACCATCTATCTGTTTGCGCTGGCCTACCTCGCCTCGTTCATCACCTATACGGTCACGAAGGGGATTACCGGATGAGCTATGATCTGATCCAGACCGTCATCGTGGCGGCTATTGTCGCTCTGGCCACTGTCATGATGGCGCGCCGCCTGTTCCCCAATACCGCAAAGGCTCTGGCGGCGCGTTTGGGTGTGCGGGGCACGGATAAGACCAGCGGTGGCTGCGACTCCGGCTGCACGTCCTGCAACGGCTGCAAGACGCTGAATTTCGACCTGCCGCCGAAACCTTAAGTCCTTTCTTTTCGCTCTCGAATTCCTTCCAGTTCCCGGCCTGTCCCCGGATGTCGCGTCACCCGGATTTTGGGCAAAAAAAAGCCGCGCATCTCGGCGCGGCTAAGTTTACAGGGAGGAAACGCCCAGGAAGGGCAGTCAGTGCCGAAGCACTGAACAACTTCAATCTAGTTTGCAGCGCAACAAAACGCAAGCACCCTCTGCATAAGACATCATCAACTCAGGTTACAATATAGGCGCGCTTTGTGAGCGGCAGCGCAGCATCGTGCGGTTTTCAGCACATTTCTATAACGCCCGGCTTATAAATCCCGGCCCATTTCATCGTGCGATTTGCGCCCGCGCCTGCCAGACTGACCGGAAAACTGTTCAGAACAGACCGGACAGCAAGGAGGCCGATATGACCTATTCCGAAGATCCGTTACACGCCAAGGGCGACGAAGTGACCCGCTCAGGCCCCGAAGGCCCCGGCAACCTGCCGCGCCGCCGGCTGCCATGGGGCGTGGTGTCGCTGCTGGTGGTTATTGCAGGATTCCTGATCGCCTTTACCGCCATCAACCGCGACAGCCCCACCGCCACCGGTCCTGACGCCGCCTATGAGGCCAACCGCGCCGAGCAGGCAAATCAAAACAGATAACTATATAAACATATCTTTATATCATTATGCGCTGAGCGTGAACGGGTTAAGTCACCCCTTACGGGCTTTCCTTAACCCGCGCTCAGCCAGATGAAGCGGGCGACGAACAGCCCGGCCAGCACCAGCAGCAGCCAGTCTGCGACCTTCGCCTGACCGCGCAGCAGCTTGATCACCGCATAGGCCGTGATGCCGAAGGCCAGCCCGTTGGCGATCGAAAAGGTCAGGGGAATCCCGATTAGAATCAGAAAGGCCGGAACGGAGACCAGAGCGTCGTCCCAGTCGATCTCCTTCAGCGGGGCCATCATAAGCGCGCCGACGATGATCAGGGCCGGGGCTGTCGCTGCCGCCGGGATGAACTGCGCATAGGGGGCGAAGAACAGGGCGACAAGGAACAACAGGCCGGTCACCACCGCCGTCAGGCCGGTGCGTCCGCCTGCGGCTACGCCCGACGCGCTTTCGATATAGCTGGTCACGGTCGAGGTCCCCATCACCGCCCCGGCCATCGAGGCGACGGAATCGGTGAACAGGATGCGGTTCAGGCGCGGGATCGTGCCGTCCGGCTGCATCAGACCCGCGCGCTTGGTCACCCCGACCAGCGTACCGACATTGTCGAACAGGTCGACGAACAGGAAGACGAAGACGATTTCCAGAATTCCGAAACCGGTCTTGCCGATATCGAGCGCCGCCGGAATATTCAGCGCAAAGGCCGTGGCGGTCATTTCCTTCAGATCATAGGGGGCAGGCGTATAGGTGACCAGCCCCAGCGCCCACGCCACCGCCGTGGTGGCCAGAATGCCTATCAGCACCGCCGCGCGCACCTTCCATGCGCTCAGGACCGCGATGATCAGAAGCCCCAGAAGCGACAGAGCCGCCACCGGGGATTTCAGATCGCCCAAGCCAACGGTCGTCGCCGGATTGGCGACGATAATGCCCGCTTCCTTGAGGCCGATGAAGGCGATGAACAGGCCGATACCGCCCGCTACGGCAGCGAACAGAGGCTTGGGGATGGCGTTGACGATCATCTGACGCACGCCGCCGAAGGTCAGCAGCAGGAAGCACACCCCCGACAGGAAGACGCAGCCCAGAGCCGTCTGCCAGGGCAGGCCCATCCCCTTGACCACAGTGAAGGTGAAATAGGCGTTGAGCCCCATACCCGGCGCCATGGCCAGCGGATAGTTGGCGATCAGCCCCATCAGGATCGATGCGAAGGCGGCCGAAGCGCAGGTGGCCGCCGCGACCGCCGCCAGCGGCATGCCCGTCTGAGACAATATGGCCGGGTTGACCAGCACGATATAGGCCATGGTCAGGAAGGTGGTCAGCCCCGCCATGACCTCGGTACGCACCGTCGTCCCCTGCGCCGTCAGGCCGAAATACTTGTCCAGAAAGCCCATATCGTCCCCTTCTTAATCGTCCCGTCCCTCTCGAAGAGAAGGGATTACGTCACCGGCAGCGCCCGGATAAAGGCCCGCACCACCGCTGCCGAATTCTCCGACGCCAGCGCCATGAAGGCCGCCATCTCATTGGCGTGTTCATCGCCCCCGGCCAGATCCGACAGGCTGCGGAAGACGATGAAAGGCACGTCGTTGGCGTAGGCCACCTGCCCCAGAGCCGCGCTTTCCATATCCGCCACGCGCGCCCCGAAGGCGCGGTGCAGATAGTCGCGGTAGTCGGCATTATCGACAAAGACCGGCGACGACACCCCTGCCCCGCCGACATGCAGTTGCGGCGTGTGCGCAAGGCAGCGCCCATCGGCTGTGCAGTGCGCCAGTTCGACACCTTTCAGTCCGCGCGCAACACGCAGCATCTCAGCGTCGGCCGCGAACCACAGGTGCGGCCTTGCCGTTTCCTTCGCATTGCCGACGACCACTGAATTAGGGATGAACATGCCATAGGCTTCCATGCCGTCCGGTGCCCAGGTCAGCCAGCCGGGCCTGACGAACCCCTTGTCAGTCTTACGTCCGGCAATGGTCTCCAGAGACTGCGCCCAGCGCTCCGGCACGGCCACATCGCCGATATTCAGTGCCGGGTCGATGCCGCCCGCAATACCCGAAAAGACGATCCGTTCGATATGGAAGCGGTCGATGAGCAGTTGCGTGTTCATCGTGGCGTTGACCATCGACATACCGGACATGGTCAGCACCACCGGCCGCCCTTCCAGCGTGCCGGTCACGAATTTCATGCCGTTGAGGCTATAGTCCTTCGGGTCTTTCAGATGCCCGATCAGGGCGGCGAATTCCGGCTCGAAGGCCGAGATGACGCCGATGCGCGGCGTGTCGTCCATAGGCATGCTCTTTCCACTGGCGGCGGCCGGAGCCCCCCACAGGGTCAGCCATAGGCCGAGCCACAGGGCAAGGAAAGACCCGAAACCGTATCCGCCTGCGCGCCGCATCGCCGCACCCTTTCGCTTTTGCGAAAGGCTAGAGCGCATTCCGAAAAGTGTGAAGCGGTTTTCGGATCAAATGCGCGAAAAGTTAGAGACTATGGGTATGGGCAATGTCTTTCTATTCGACCTCCAGCCGGATGGCGTCGTACATCACCTGTCCCGGAGCCGCGGTACCGGGGGCCTGATCCTCGTCCGCTGCAGCGGTATCGACGGCCTTGATCAGCGCCGGATCGAAGGGCTGCCCGTCGGCATGGCGGAAGGTCAGATCGTTGTCGCTTTTCAGCAGGGCGGCGTCGAAGCTCAGGGTGACGAGGTTATAGTTCTGATCCTGCATGCCGCCACGATAACCCGCTGTGCCGGTCTTGGGCAGGCGAATGGCCCCGATCTCCTGACCGTTCAGCGCCACCCGCACATCCGTCAATTTGGCTGGCTTTGCCGCGCAGGTTTGTCCCAAAACCGCATCACACTTTTGGGCCTGCGCGGTCGCGGGCTGCGCCGAGGCTATCCCGATGGTCAGGGTACCCTTCCCCGCTTTTGGCACCGTCTTGAATCTCAGGTGCCAGGCCGGGTCCTTGGCATACCACGACCACTGCGCATAGTTCCAGTCGCGCGCCGCCACGCTCCGGCCGATGGTGAAATCGACATCGTTGGGGAATTGCTGCGGGTAGAGGGTGAACATCTGATAGCCGCGCGCGTCGTCGCCATTGCGGAATTCCGCCGCCTTGCGGTCGAAGGTGCCGAGCTGCCACAGGGTCTTGCCGTGCGACGGCTTCGTCCAGAACAGCGTCCCCGTATCCTGTTCCCCCGCCTTGATGGTCACGGTGCGTCCCGTCAGATCGGAAGGCTGATCCGCGCCGGTGACGCTCAGGGCATAGGTGCCGGGCGCAATGCCTGAGATGCGGAACTGCCCGTCGGCATAGACCTCGCCCCAGTAGTTATAGCCCTTGCCGCTGTCCGGCCAGCCGGTGCCGACATCCGACAGGATAACCTGCGCCTTACCCGCCGCCGCGCCGTTCAGGCGCACCTCACCGGTCAGGGTGCCACGCGTCCTGGCGTATTCAGGGGCATTGACGAAGCCATAGGGCCATTGCGCCTTCTCCGCCGTCAGTTGCCGGTCGATATCGAACCACAGGCGTCCGGGCGTCGTCGCCTGATTGGCGTAGATCAGGAAGGGGCCATAGACTTTCGACCAGTCCTCGCCCGCCTTTACATCCACCGATTTTGCGCCGAAATGCCCCGATTGCAGCACGCGCAGCAACACATCGTCGTGGACGGTCTGGCCCTGCTTGATCGGCCCGCCATTGTGGTATTCGGGCGAGGCCTCGATCATCCAGATGCCGCGGCTTTTGCCCTTTTCGACGGCCAGGGTGCCATAGGCGGGCACGTCGCCCCAGTAGACCGAGTTGAGATACTTGGTCTTCACCGTCCCATCGCTGAGGCGGAAGGTGGCGTCCATCAGCTTCTTCGTCACCTCGGCGCGCGGAATGCGGATCAGATCGTTGCGCGAAATGCTCCAGACGTTGAATACGTCCGGCGAGGTACGCAAGACAAACCGCGTCTGCCACAGGCGCGCAGCAGGCAGGTCTGCCGGGTGGCGAAAGACCACATAGGCATAGAGCCCGGGCAGGCCGTCCTTCATGACGTAATGGCGCTCGGCCCTGAACGGAAAATGCTCGGTCGGACCGCTTTCGATCTTCACATCGGCCAGCGACGTCGTGGACGCCGCCAGTTCGACCTTCGTCGTCTCCGGTGACGGGCGGTAATAGCCCTTCTTCGGCGGCGCGGTCGCCGTCTTATCCAGCGCCTCGGCATTGGCGTCCCAGTAGAGCTTCTGGTCTTTCTGGATCAGTTCCACCGCGCCACCGCGCAGGTCGCGGAACGACACCACGTCGCCATTGGCGTCGATCACCGCCTCGATCAGCCCGTTACTGAGCGTCAGTTTCCCCTCCGTGCGGGTCGCCGTGACTTCAGCGGAAACGGGGGCCGCCACAGGCAATGCGCCCAGCAGGCAAAGAACCGGGAGGACGGTTTTGAAGGCAAAGAATTTCACGAAAGCTTCCCTGACAGGCTTGTGTTTATGCGTCATCAAACGTCACGAACGCCCGGATTCCGTCGCCCCTCCCAGGGCTTGCGTCAGATCGGCCAGTATAGCCCGCAGATCGCGTATGCGCGCTTCACCGATCAGAGCCGCGCAACGGTTTTCGAACTCAAGACTGATCCCGATCAGGTGCGAGCGGACGCTCAGGCCCCGTTCGGTCAGCACCACGCGCTTGGCCCGCCCATCCTGCGGGTCCGGTCCGACCGTCACATAGCCGAGATTTTCGAGGTCGGCGGTCAGGTAGGCCATGCTCTGCTTGGTCATCTGCGCGGCGTCAGCAAGGTCCGACACGCGCGACCCTTCGGGTGCGACATAACGGAACAGGCTGGAATGGGCCGGGCGGATGTCGGGAAAGCCGTGCGCTGCAAGGCTGGCATAGACCTCTTTTTGCAGCCGTTCATAAGGCTGACGCAGCAACTGGCCAAGGGTCGGGGTTTCGCTGAAAGGGGGCACATTACGCATAATTCATGCGATAGCAGATTGACAGATAATCTGTCTATATATAAATCCCATTTCAGTTAGTCAGATTATCTGTCTTTATCGAAAGAGAAGATCCCATGACCGCCTTCGCCTATAGATTACCCAACCGCCACCGGACCAAAACCATGACCCGCGACCAGATCCTCAAACGCAATCTCGACGTCGTCGACGCCCACATGAAGGGCGAAGGCCACGACCCCGCCTCGGTCATGGACCTCTATACCGACGACATCGTGCTGGACATGCCGACGCGCGGCCTCACCCTCACCGGCAAGGCCGAGATCGAGGCCAATTACCGTCGCATGTTCGGGGCCATGGAGTTGCTGGGGTTCGAGCCGATCGATCGTTTCGCCACCGAAGACCGCGTGGTCGACGACTGCCGCGTGCGCTTCCGGCTGGTACGCGAAGGCTTCGACAAGGCCCCCCTGCCCATAGGCGCAACCGTCGAGCTGCGTCTCGTCCATATCTTCCGTATGCGCGACGGCCTGATCTGCCATGAGACCGTGGTCGAGGGCTGGACGCGTCTGGACGCCTAAAGTTCCGCGTCTGGTTCCAAAAACCGCTGCACACTTTTTGGAACACCCTCCCCGCTTAGGAAAGTTTTAGGAACGCGGTTCTCCGATTCCACATTAAAAGCCGCGTCATGACCTTACGGAGACACCTCATCATGATTTCACGCTGGTTCCTGCGGCTGGCGGTCGTGTTCGGCCTCATCGGCATGTCGATGGGCGTCGTCATGGGCGCAACGCACGATTTCACCCTGTCGCCGGTCCACGCCCACATCAATCTGGTGGGCTGGGTCGGTATGTTCCTCGCCGGTCTGTTCTACGCAGCGCGACCGTCGGCCGAAAGCAAACTGGCGGTCGCGCACCTGATCAGCCTGACTCTGGGCCTGTGCCTACTGGCCCCCGGTATCGCCGGAGCCAGACTGGGCATAGAGGCCATGGTGCCACTGGCGATTGCCGGCTCGGTCGTCACCTTTGCCTCCATGCTCCTGTTCGTATGGATCGTCTTTCGCCACACCGGCCCGGATCAGTTCACCGCTCAGACCGGCTGAATGGCGGCATAAAAAAAGCGCTCCTCGCGGAGCGCTTTTCCGTTTCGATAGTCAGCCGATCACCACAGCGAGCCGTAAAGCGCGACAAGGATGATGATCACACCGAAGGCCAGAATGTTGAACGCCGTCGAGGTTTTGAAGTTCACCCCTTCCAGCGTCAGGGTCGAGACCGGCTTCTTATTCGGCACGATCAGCGACACCAGCACACACAGCGCCAGCGACGCGAGGAAGACATAACCCACGCGGTCCATGAACGGCACGTCCGGCAGGACGTACTTGGCCGCGGTCGACAGGATGACCGAGGCGGCCACCGCCACGAAGGCCCCGGCGGTCGAACAGCGCTTCCAGAACATGCCGAGCGCGAAGATCACCACGATCCCCGGCGTGAAGAAGCCGGTGAATTCCTGAATGAACTGGAAGGCCTGATCGGTCTTGCCCAGCAGAGGCTGCGCCACGGCCATGGCGATAACCACGGCCACCACCGACGCGATGCGCCCGATGCCGACCAGTTTCTTATCCGGAATCTCCTTCCTGAGCGGTGCCACGACATCCAGCGTGAAGATGGTCGAGATCGAATTGATCTTCGACGCCAGCGAGGCGACGATGGCCGCCACCAGAGCCGCGAAAACCAGACCCAGAAGGCCTGACGGCAGAAGCTGCATCATGGCCGGATAGGCGTGGTCGGCCTTTTCGATATCCGGCGCAAGGATCAGCGCCGCCAGACCCGGAAACACCACGATTACCGGCATCAGCAGCTTGAGATAGGCGGCGAAGGCGATACCCTTTTGTGCCTCGCCCAGCGACTTGGCCGCCAGCGCGCGCTGGATGATGTACTGGTTGAAGCCCCAGTAGGAGATGTTCATGATCCACAGGCCGCCGACCAGAACGGCGATGCCGGGCAGGTCCATATAGTGCGGCGACGTCTTGTCGAGGATCATGTCGAAATGTTCGGGGAACTTCGTATGGAGCGTCATCAGACCGCCCAGAACGCCGTCTGCGCCACCGATCTTCGAGAACGAGATAAAGACGATGATCAGACCGCCCATGATCAGCAGGGCCACCTGCACGATATCGGTCAGGGCCACGGCCTTGAGCCCGCCATTGATCTGATAGGCCAGCGCAAACAGGCCGATGGCGATAATAGCATAGATCGGGTCGATACCGGTCACGCCCGACACCGCCGTCGCGCCCAGCCACAGGATCGAGGTCAGGTTCACGAAGACGTAGAGGATCAGCCAGAAGACCGCCATCAGGTACTTCACGCTGGGGCCGAACCTTTGTTCAAGGAAGCCCGGCATGGTCATGACGCCGTTTTTGATGAAGACCGGCAGGAAGTACTTACCGACGATAATCAGGGTGATGGCCGCCATCCATTCGTAGGAGGCGATGGCCAGACCGATGCGGAAGCCCGAACCGGACATGCCGATGATCTGCTCCGCCGAGATATTGGCGGCGATCAGTGAAGCCCCGATGGCCCACCACGGCAACTGATTGCCCGCAAGGAAATACCCCTTGGAGGTCACTTCCTCGTTGGTTTTACGGCGCGACACCACCTGCGCCAGAATGAAGATGCCGACGATATAGGCCAGCAAAATGTAGAGATCGATATCGGCCAGGATATTGGTATCCGGCAGAAGACCTGAGAGCATGTTCGTCCCCTGTTGTGAAGCGCCGCCCGAACAGATGAAATCGCATGGATTTCAGGCCGCGCGCCTTTAGATTTGTCACACAATTAAGCGAAATTTACACTTTGGCAATGGATTTCAGCGCCCCGCCCTAACCTCCTC
>JASGGL010000043.1:0-17714 GCA_047605065.1 Asticcacaulis sp. | reverse complement strand
AGCCTGCACGCCCTATATAAGTACGCGGATCTGAAATCGGTTTCGATCAGCTACAAAACTTAATAGACGCGCATTTTATTCCAAAAACCGGTGCCCACTTTTTGGAATGCGCTTGGAGGCCGCCCCCATGAAGCTCACCCCCGCCATTCTCGACATCCTCGGCGACGCCATCAGCCAGACGCCGCCCGCCCATAAGGCCTTTGCCTCGTACAACCCTTCGACCGGCGAAGTGCTGGCCTGGGTGCGCGACATGAGCGCCGAAGACACCGAAGCCGCCATTGCCGAAGCCGAGGTCGCCATGCCCGCCTGGGCCGCGAAAACCGCCAAGGAACGGGCGAAGATCCTTGAAAAATGGTACGATCTGCTGATGCAAAATCAGGAGGCACTGGGCCTTCTGGTGTCGCTGGAGCAGGGCCGTGCCATCAAGGAGGCGCGTGGCGAAGTCGCCTATGCGGCGGGCTTCATTGAATGGTTCGCCGAAGAGGGCAAGCGCGCCTATGGCCGCACCATCCCCGCCCCGGTGGCGGGTAAGCAACTGCTCACCCTCAAGCAGCCGGTGGGCGTGGTGGGCGCGATCACCCCGTGGAACTTCCCGCTGTCGATGATCACGCGCAAGCTCGGGCCCGCTCTGGCTGCCGGATGTGCCGCGGTGCTCAAACCCGCCGAGGACACGCCCCTGAGCGCGCTGGCGCTCAAGCAACTGGCCGATAAGGCCGGTGTGCCTGAAGGGCTGATCCACATTATTACGGCGTCCTCCGGAGCCGAGGTAGGCAGGGTGCTGACCACCGATCCGCGCGTGAAGAAGTTCTCCTTCACCGGTTCGACCCCCGTGGGTAAAAAGCTCTATGAGCAGTCGGCCTCGACCATCAAGAAGATCTCTCTGGAGCTGGGCGGCAATGCCCCGCTGATCATTTTCGACGATGCCGACCTCGATATCGCGGTCCCGGCGACGGCCCTGTCGAAGTTCCGCAATTCGGGTCAGACCTGCGTCTGCGTCAACCGTATCTTCGTGCAGCGCGGCGTCTATGATGCCTTTGTCGAGCGCCTGACCGTGGAGGCCAAGCGTCTCGCGCTGGGGCCGGGCTGGGAAGAAGGCACCGGCATCGGGCCGCTGATCAACGCCAAGGCCGTGGCCAAGGTGACGCAACTGGTCGAGGATGCCGTCTCTAAGGGTGCGCAGGTGCTGCTGGGCGGCAAGGTCGATGCGGCGCAGGGGCCGCTCTATTTCCCGGCGACCATACTGAGCAACGTGCCGCGCGACGCCCGCATGTTCGATGAGGAAATTTTTGGGCCGGTCGCCGCACTTTACCCGTTCGATACCGAGGAAGAAGGGATCGCGCTGGCCAACAACACGCCGTTCGGTCTGGCCGCCTATGTCTTCACCACGGACATCCGCCGCGGCTGGCGCGTGACGCAGGCGATCGAGGCTGGCATGGTCGGGCTCAATGACGGGGTGATGTCCACCGAGGTCGCGCCGTTCGGCGGTGTGAAGGAATCGGGTCTGGGCCGTGAAGGTGCCGTAGAGGGTCTTGAGGAGTTTATGGAGACCAAGTTCATCAGCTTCGGGGGATTGGGGTGAGAGGGAGGATTTTCTTTCCCTTCGTCCCTACGGGGTATAGCGCCAGCGAAAGTACAACTTTCGCCAGCGATGGGTGGCGCGTAGCGCCGGATGAGGGGGCCTTTGCGTTTACCCCCTCACCCCGGCCCTCTCCCCGTAGGGGCGAGGGGGAATAAAGCATGGGCCTTTCCGATCTCCTCTCCGCTGAAAGCGAACGCTTCAACACCGCCCATCCCAGGACCCTCGCTCTTGCCGCTGAGGCGCAAGCCGTGTGGCGTGGCGGTGTGCCGCTGCACTGGATGCACGACTGGGCCTCGCCGGTGCCGCTCTATGCCGAGCGGGCGAAGGACGCGACGCTTTGGGATGTCGACGGCCATGCCTATGACGACTTCTGCCTTGGTGACACGCCGTCTATGTTCGGCCACGGGCGCGAGGAACTGCAAAGCGCCATTGCCGCTCAGGCCGGGCAGGGCGTCGGTTTCATGCTGCCGACCCGTTCCAGTCTTGAGGTGGGACGGCTTCTGAAAGACCGCTTCGGCTTGCCGGTGTGGCAGTGCGCCACCACGGCGTCCGACGCCAATCGTGCGGTGATCCGCTGGGCGCGCGCGCTTACGAAACGCTCGAAAATCCTGTTTATCGACGGGGCCTATCACGGCATGGTCGATGACGCCTTCGTCGTGCTGAAGGACGGGCAGGTGGTCCATAAGCAAGGCCTGATCGGACAGGTCAGCGACCTGACTCAGCACAGCGTCGTCGTGCCGTTCAACGACCTTAAGGCCCTGCGCGCGGCGCTTTCCACGCATGAGATCGCCGCCGTCATGCTGGAACCCGTCATGACCAATTGCGGTATGATCCTGCCGGTCGAGGGCTATCACGAAGCTCTGCGCGCCCTGTGTGATGAGACGGGTACGCTTCTGGTGTACGACGAGACGCATACCCTGTCGTCGGGCTTTGGCGGCTATGTGCGCGAGCACGGCCTGCGCGCCGATATCCTCACCGTAGGCAAGGCCATTGCCGGGGGCGTGCCTGCTGCCGTGTGGGGTGTGTCGGCCGGGGTGGCCGCTCGCATGGATGCCACTCAGGCCGAGGTCGGGCCCGGCGCGTCGGGTATCGGCACCACCCTGTCGGGCAATGCGCTGGCCATGGCGGGCATGAAGGCCATGCTGAGCGAGATCATGACGCCTGATGCCTACGCCTGGATGCAGGCGGGGGCGGAAAACCTTGTGACCCGGCTCCGCGCTGTGATCGCGCGCCATGACGTGCCGTGGTCGGTGGTGCATGTCGGGGCGCGCGCCGAGCTGGTCTTCGCCGCGCCGGAACCGCAAAATGCCGCCGAGATGCGCTGTGCGCTCGATCCGCATCTGCTGAAGGCCCTGCATCTTTACCTCATTAATCGCGGCGTGCTGATTGCGCCCTTCCACAACATGATGCTGATTTCACCCAAAACCGCACCGGAGGCCATTGACCGCCTCGTGGCGGCGGTGGAAGGTTTCATCGTCGAATATAAAGGCTTCACATGACCCTGCCTGCACACCCCATGGTCGCCACTGTCGACGAGGCCAAGGCCTTCCTCGATGCGCACCCGCACATAAATTATTTCGAGATCCTGTTCACCTCGATGACCGGGGTGCCGCGCGGCAAGCGCCTGCGCCGTCATGAGCTTTTGCCGATCTACGAATATGGCCGCTTCCTGCCGGGTTCGATCCTTGTGGTCGACACGCTGGGGGCCGATTGCGAAGAGACGGGGCTGGTCTGGGAAGACGGTGACGCCGACCGCGTGGCGCGTCCGGTGCCGGGGACGCTGACGCCTGCGCCCTGGCTGGGTGACGATGTGGGGCAGGTCATGCTGTCTCTCTATGAACTGGACGGGACGCCCAACGACCTCGATCCGCGTCACGTGCTGCAGGGTGTGCTGGACCGGTACAAGGCCGATGGCCTGACGCCGGTGGTGGCGTGCGAGTTGGAATATTACCTCGTCGATATCGAGCGGGGACATAATGACGCGCTGATGCCGGCCGCCGGTTTCAATACCGGTCAGACGCCTAAGGGCATTCAGGTCTACGGCCTGCCTGAGGTCGAGGCGCACGGCGAGTTCTTCCGCACCCTGTGGGAGACGGCGGACGTCATGAACATCCCGCTGGAGGGTGCGATTTCCGAGTTTGCGCCCGGTCAGGTCGAACTGACGCTCAAGCACAAGCCAGACGCCCTGCGCGCCGCTGACGACGCCGTGCTCTATAAGCGCATGGCCAAGGGCGTGGCGCTCAGCCTCGGCATCGAGGCGACCTTCATGGCCAAGCCGTGGGCCGATCGTGCCGGTTCGGGCTTCCACGTCCACGTCTCTGTGGCGGATGCAGACGGCAAGAACCTGTGTGCCGATGCCCATCCCGAAGGCTCGCCGCTTCTGAAAAATATGATTGGCGGCATGAAGGACCATCTGGCCGACTGCATGGGTATACTCGCGCCGGGGGCCAATAGCTTCAAACGCTTCAAGGCCAATTCCTACGCCCCTGTGGGCCTGACCTGGGGGGTGAATAACCGCACGGTCAGCCTTCGCGTCACCGCCGGTCCGGCCCATACCCGTCACGTCGAACATCGCGTAGCCGGTGCCGACGCCAACCCTTATCTGGTGCTGGCGGCGGTTCTGGCCTGCGCCCACCACGGCATCACCCAATCCATCGATCCCGGCCCGGCCGTGGTCGGTAACGGCTATGCGGTGGCCGCCGAAACCGGCGCAACCCTGCCGACCAACTGGTTCGCGGCGGTCGACTATCTCGACAAGTCTCAGGTGCTGCGCGACTATCTGGGCGAACGCTTCGTCGACATGTACGTCAAGGTGAAGAAGACCGAACAGGCGCGTTTCTTCGAAGAAATCACCGAACTGGATTATGACTGGTACTTGCGTAATGCCTGATACGCGAATTTGTGACGCAAATGCGAATGTGATCACAAAGCGCGGTTGACAGAAGCCCGATACCGTATTCTGTTAACTTATCGTCACACTGGGGGGCATCAAGGGACGGCCCTTTCCTGTGAGGTTTTGCACCACCGCCCCGTCTTCCCCCGCAGACGGCGCGAAACCGAAGGAGATAGGGACATGAGTTCATCGCGTCATCGTGCGTCACGTCGTTCTCTGCTGCAGGGCCTCGGCGCCGCGGCGGTGGGTATCAGCTTCGGCGGCCTGTCGGCCTGTTCGCAGGGCGCCAAGCCTGCGGCGGGCGGCGAAGAGCCCAAGCTCAACTTCTACAACTGGGACACCTATATCGGCGAACACACGCTGGCCGACTTCAAGAAGGCGTCGGGTATCGACGTCAGCATGTCGATCTTCGCCACCAATGACGAACTGTTCGCCAAGATGAAGACCGGCAATTCCGGTTTCGACATCATCGTGCCGTCGAACGATTTCGTCGAACGTCTGTCGCAGGCCGACCTGCTTCTGCCGCTGGATCACGCCAAGCTGCCGAACCTTAAAAACATCGATCCGGCCTTCCTCGACGTCGCCTACGATCCGGGCCGCAAATGGTCGGCCCCCTATACCTGGCTGGTGCTCGGCATCGGCTATCGCAAGTCGAAAATGCCGGCGGGCTTCAAGCCGGATTCGTGGAAGTACCTGTTCGATTCCGACCAGTTCAAGGGCAAGATCGCCGTCCTGTCCGAAGCGGGCGACATGATCCGGCTGGGGGCCAAATATCTCGGCCATTCGGTCAACGGCCTCGATCAGGCGACCATCGATCAGGTCACCGCCATGCTCATCAAGCAGAAGCCGAATATCAAAGCCTTCCACGAAGACGACGGTCAGGACATGCTCCTGTCCAAGGATGTCGATCTGGTGCTTGAATACAATGGCGACATCGCTCAGGCCAAGGTCGAGGATGACGACATCGACTTCATCATCCCGAAGGAAGGCTCTCAGCTCAACTCCGACAACTGGTGCATCCCCAAGGACGCGCCGCGCCCGGACAATGCCCATAAGTTCATCAACTACATGATGGATGCCGAGGCCTCGAAGCACATCTTCGAGACCATCCTTTACCCGACGACCAATGCGGCGGCCAAGGCACTGATGCCGGATGCCTATAAGAACAATCCGATCATCTTCCCGACGGCCGAAGAACTGGCGCGCTGCGAATACGCGGCGTTCGACGCCACCAAGGCGCAGGTTTACGAAGACGCCATGACCAAGATCAAGGCCGCTTAAGGTCTTATCCGCCGCAGGTCGCACCAGATCTGCGGCGGTTTGTTTTTGTGTAAAGGGGACCGCATGGAACAGAGCTGGCGTCAGGCCAAGGGACTCTTCGCCGCGCTGATGAGCGCGCCGCTCGTCTGGCTGGTCTTCTTCTTCTTCGTGCCGCTGGGCATCGTCTGGCTTTACAGCTTCGGCGAGAACAGCGGCCTGATCGACATTGCCTTCACCGGGACGTGGAGCAATTACGCCAAGGCGCTTGAGCCCCTCTATCTCGGCATCTTCGCCAAATCCCTGTGGGTCGCCGCCCTGACCACCTTTCTGTGCGTGGTCATCGGCTTTCCCGTGGCGCTGGCCATCACTTTTGCGCCCGACAAATGGAAGCCGTGGCTGCTGTTGCTGGTCATGCTGCCCTTCTGGACGAACCTCCTGATCCGCACCTATGCGCTGATCGCCGTGTTGCGCACCGAAGGCTACGTCAATCAGGTCTATCACTTCCTCTGGGACAATGCGTCGGGGCTGATGACGCTTTTGGGGCTGGCCCCGCTGGGCGATTTTCAGCCCATGGAGCTGCTCTATAATAATTTCGCGGTGGTGCTGGGCCTTGTCTACGTCCACCTGCCTTTCATGATCCTGCCGCTTTATTCGACGCTGGACCGCCTCGACCGCTCGCTGCTTGAGGCCTCGCTCGATCTGGGGGCCGGTCATATCCGCACCCTGTTCTCTATCGTAGTGCCTCTGGCCGGAGCGGGGATAGCCTCAGGGGTTCTGATCACCTTCATTCCGGCGCTGGGGGCCTATCTGACGCCTGATCTTCTGGGCGGTACGGATTCGCAGATGATCGCCAATGTGATCGAAAGCCAGTTCAAGCGCGCCAATAACTGGCCGTTCGGCGCGGCGCTCAGCTTTATCCTGGTCTACCTGACCTTTATCGGCATCGCCCTCCAGGGGATCATTGAACGCAAGGACAAGGGGAGGGCCGCCTGATGAATACCGCCGTGGCAAAGGTGCGCAAAACCCCGCCGGGACCGCTGGAATATCTCAGCCGCTGGCCGCTGCAGCTGTGGCTGGTGCTTGTCGGGCTGTTCCTCTACATCCCGCTCCTGACCCTGATGATCTTCAGCTTCAACGACTCGAAGCGCAATATCGTCTGGCAGGGCTTCACCCTGAAATATTACGACAAGGCGCTGCATAACGACAGCCTGATCACCGCCTTCGGTAACTCCATGACCATCGCCCTGTGCTCGACGGTCATTTCGGTGATCATCGGCGCTATGGCGGCCATCGTGCTGTGGCGGTTCCGTTTCGTCGGCAAGACGGCCTTCAATGCCGGCCTGGCCATCCCGATCGTCGTGCCGGAAATCTGCATGGGCGTCGGCATGCTGGTCTTCTTCGCCAAGATATTCCCGTGGCCGCAGGGCCTGCCCTGGCCGCTCAATCTGGGGGCCATCATCATCGCCCACGTCTCTTTCAGCTTCCCCTTCGTGGCGGTGGTGGTGCGGGCGCGTCTGGCCTCGTTCAACCGCGAGCTTGAGGAGGCGGCCAAGGATCTGGGGGCCAGCGAATGGCGCACCCTGATGGACGTTCTGGTGCCGCATATCCAGCCGTCGCTGATCGCCGGTGCGCTGCTGGCCTTTACCCTGTCGCTCGACGATTTCGTCATCACCTTCTTCACCTCGGGCCCGGACACGGTGACCTTCCCGGTGAAGATCTACTCGATGGTGCGCTTCTCGGTGACGCCTGAGGTCAATGCCGCCTCGACCATACTGATCGTGGTGACGGTCCTGCTCACCTTCCTTGCGCTCAAATTCCAGGGTTCCGATGCTCTGACCGCCGGTCACGGCGCAGAAAAGAAGTGACGGAGAAGAAGTAATGTCCGAAGACAACGCCGGTAAAACCATCATCAGCTTCGAGAACGTCTCCAAGCGCTTCGGCAAGAACACCGCCGTCGACAATGTCTCGCTCGAGATCAAGGAAGGCGAGTTCTTCTCGCTGCTCGGTCCGTCGGGCTGCGGCAAGACCACGCTTCTGCGTATGCTGGCGGGCTTTGAAATGCCCACCGAAGGCCGCATCCTCATCGACGGCAAGGACGTCTCGACCACGCCGCCGAACAAGCGCCCGGTCAATATGGTGTTTCAGTCCTACGCCGTCTTCCCGCACATGAGCGTGCTCGATAACGTCGCCTACGGCCTGAAGATGGACGGCGTGCCGCAGGCCGAGCGCCGTCAGCGCGCCGAAGAGGCCCTTGAACTGGTCAAGCTCGGCGGCTTCGGTGAGCGCAAACCGGACCAGATGTCGGGCGGTCAGCGTCAGCGGGTCGCTCTGGCCCGTGCGCTGGTCAAGAAGCCGCGCGTTCTGCTGCTCGATGAACCCCTGTCGGCGCTGGATGCCAAGCTGCGCGACGCCATGCGTACCGAACTGGCCCTGCTTCAGGAAAAGGTCGGCATCACCTTCATCATGGTTACCCACGATCAGGACGAGGCTCTGGCCATGGCCACGCGCTGCGCCGTGATGAACCGCGGCCTGTTGCAACAGGTGGCGACGCCCTTCGACCTTTATGAGTTCCCCAATTCGCGCTTTGTGGCTGACTTCATCGGCAGTGTGAACCTGTTCGAAGGGACGCTGGATGTCGATGAGCCGGACCACGCCATCATCAACACAAAGGATGCCGGTCCGATCTATCTCGACCACGGGGTCACCGGCGCGACGGGCACCACCGTCTGGGCGGCGCTGCGCCCGGAAAAGATCGAGATGGACAAGTTCGACGCCAAACCCGCCAAGATGGAAGACGCCCCCGAAGGCTATAATATCGTCGCCGGGACCATCCGCCTGATGACCTATCTCGGCTCGGAAACCGTCTATGAGGTTGAACTCGACAGCGGCCGCATGGTCAAGGTGCTGCGCTCCAACCTGACGCGCTGGGATCAGGAAGATTTTACGTGGGACGAAAAAGTGTGGGTGTCCTTCAATGCCTGCGCCCCTGCCGCCCTGCTGAGCTGATATATACCTCCCTGGCTATGCCGGGGAGGGGGACCGCACGATCCGCCGAAGGCGGTGAGATGTGGTGGTGGGGTATCTTGCGAACCTATCGGCACGCTCCCTTATTGAACTTTAAAAAGAACCCCCACCACCGCATCTCACCTTCGGATCGTGCGGTCCCCCTCCCCACCATAGGTGGGGAGGTATAATTTCTCACGCAACCCTCACAAAAAACAGCACCCACATGGCCGCCAGCACCACGACGGATGCGCCGAAGGCCAGAAGCCGCCACAGGACATGGTTGATCGTAACATGGATCAGGCTGTGGAGGAGACGAAAGCCCACAAACGCCCACGCCAGCCCCAACTGCACATCGCTGACGGCGCGGGCTTCGATCATCAGCCCGCAGACGACGTAGAACAGCACCGGCAGCTCCAGCAGACTGGAATAGTTCCGGTTGATCAGGCGGCAATGGCGCGGCACCCGCTCGGTCTCACCTAAGGCAAAATCGCGCGGAGAGACCTCGCGCGCCTTCACGGCCCGCAGCCGCGTGATCAGCATGGCCAGCAGCATGGCGAAGGTCAGGGCGGCCAGCGCGCCCACCGGCCAGAGGATAAGGACTGTGTTCGGCATGTGCCCTCCCGTCTTTTTATGAGACGCACCATGGCATGATCCGGGGCTTTCGGCTACTGACAGCCTCTGACCGGCGTGGCGGCCATGCCTGTACGGTCCTCTCTGAAAGCTTCCGCGATGCTGTCCGCCCTGTTCCGCCCGTTCGAACGCCTGATCGATCCGTTCCGTCCCTATAAGGACGTCACGCCGCCCACAAAGCTGCTTGCCTATTTCGGGCGCTATCTGGCGCAGGTCTGGCCGATCATGATCGGCGTTCTGGCGCTCGGCGTGCTGGTTACCCTGACCGAGGTGATGATCTTCCGCTTTCTGGCCGAAATCGTCGATATCCTCAGCAGCACGAAACCCGAAGACCTGTGGGCGAAGCACGGCACGCAGTTCACCCACATGCTGCTGCTTCTTGGGGTGGGCTGGCCGCTGGTCGTGCTGTTTCAGTCGCTGTTGCTCCAGCAGGGGGTGACGACGAACTTCCCGGCGCTCATCCGATGGCAGTCGCACCGCTATGTGGTGCGTCAATCGCTGAGCTTCTTCTCGAACGACTTCGCCGGTCGCGTCGCCTCCAAGGTGGTCGACAGCGCCTCCAGCGTGCGCAACGTCCTGATCACCCTGTGTGACACCTTCGTCTATGTGGTGGTCTATTTCTCCAGCGCGCTCTACCTGTTCTTCGAGGCCGACATCCGGCTGGTCGCGCCGCTGAGCCTGTGGATACTCCTCTACATCGTCGTCTGCTGGCGCTTCGTCCCTAAGCTGTCCAGCGCCTCGGAAGAGGCCTCCGAAGCGCGTTCGGCCCTGATGGGGCGCGTGGTCGACAGCTATACCAACATCCAGACGGTCAAGCTGTTTGCCGACCCGTCGCGCGAAGACGCCTATGTGCGCGAGGCGCTTGAGACCAATACCGCCAAATGGCAGGTGCAGCAGCGCCTGATCACGCGCCTCGATATCATCGTCGCCCTGATGAACGCGGCGCTTCTGCTGTCCACCGGCGTGCTGGCCATCTGGCTGTGGAGCCAGGGTCAGATCACAGTCGGTGCCATCGCTCTTGTCGGGGCGCTGACCCAGCGCGTGCTCAACATGTCCGGCTGGGTGATGTTTCAGGTCACCAGCCTGTTCGAAAACATCGGCACGGTGCAGAACGGTATCGAAACCATCGCCCGCCCGCAAAGCGTGGTCGATATCCCCGGTGCAAAGCCACTGAACGTCACCGCCGGTGAGGTGCGCTTCGAAGACCTGCGCTTCAACTATGGAGAGGGCGACGAGGGCATCCCAAAAAATGGTAGCGGGCCAAAAAGTGGCGACCGGTTTTTGGAATCGGATGCGCGACCCCAAAAAGCCGCGCTGAACGGCATCGATCTGAACATCGCGCCGGGGGAAAAGATCGGCCTTGTCGGGCCGTCGGGGGCGGGTAAATCCACTCTGGTCAACCTCTTTCTGCGTCTCTATGACGCCAGTTCAGGGCGCATCCTGATCGACGGTCAGGACATTGCGCAGGTCACGCAAGACTCGCTGCGCGCCCGTATCGGCATGGTGACGCAGGACACCTCGCTGCTGCACCGTTCGATCCGCGCCAATATCGCCTATGGTAAGCCCGGCGCGAGCGACGAAGAGATCATCGAGGCGGCGAAGCGCGCCCATGCGTGGGACTTCATCCCGGACCTGCGCGACAATAAGGGGCGGGCGGGGCTGGATGCCCATGTCGGCGAACGCGGTGTCAAGCTGTCGGGCGGACAGAGGCAGCGCATCGCCATCGCCCGCGTCCTGCTCAAGAACGCGCCGATCCTTATCATGGATGAAGCCACCGCCGCGCTCGATTCCGAGGTCGAGGCCGCCATTCAGGACAGCCTGATCGAACTGATGCAGGGTAAGACCGTTGTCGCTATCGCGCACCGCCTCTCGACCATCGCGCGGATGGACCGGCTGGTGGTGCTGGAAGAGGGGCGGATTATCGAGACCGGCACCCATGCCGAACTTCTGGCCGCGCACGGCCTCTATGCCCGCCTGTGGGCGCGCCAAACCGGCGGCTTCATCGCGGAATAGCGCCCCCCCCATCCTACAGGGAAGGGGCGTTCGGACACGCCGTGGACCGGCTCAACCCTGATCTTTAGCGGGCGCTTTAGGGCGTGCGGGTTTGACGAGCTGACCGGTGGCGATGGCGTCCGACGGGTTGTCGACGACCTGATCGGTGGAACTCAGGCCCGAGGTGATTTCAAGCGCGGCCCCCAGATCGCGCCCGATGGTGATGGGGCGGATCTGCACGCGGTTGTCAGGACCGACGACCGCCACCGCCGTGCCTTCGCGCCGGAAGAGCAGGGCGCTGGAGGGGATTTGCACATGGGTCGTGGTCTGTTCGCCCGCTGCGAAGGTGACCTGAGCAAAGGCCCCGGGCCGCAGGGCCGCGTCGGCATTGTCGACGGTCAGCTGGATCAGCATGGCCCCGCTCTGGGCATCGACGGCGCCTGCCTGATGCGTCAGGATGGCGGTAAAGCTGCGTCCCGGCTGATCGGTGGTGGTGAACTGAATCTGACCGCCCGGCGTGAGGCTGGCGAGATAACTTTCCGGCACGTTGACGAACAGCCTGAGCTGACGCGTGTCGGACACGGTGAACAGGGGGGCGGTGGCATTGCTGCCGATCAGCGCCCCGACATCCGCCGACCGCGTAGTGATGACGCCGTCGAAGGGGGCCACAACCCGTTTGAAGCCCGACAAAGCGCGCAGGCGCGCCACATCGGCAGAGGCTTCCTGAAGCATGGCCTCACGCGCCGCCAGAGCGCCCGCCCGCTCATCGGCGTCCTGACGTGAGACGGCATTGACGGCAATGAGCTGTTTCCATCGATCGGCCGTCACCTTGGCCAGATCGCGCTCGGCCGTGGCGGTTTTGACCGCCGCCGTGGCCGCCGCCAGTTGCTGATCGACCTCCGGGGCTTCGATGTCGGCCAGCACCTGCCCCGCCTTTACCCGCGTGCCGATATCGGCGTACCAGCGACGCAGATAGCCGCTGGTGCGGGCATAGACCGGTGCTTCGGCCCAGGCTTCCAGTCGTCCGGGCAAAACCAGCTTGCCGCTTTCGGGGCCGGTCGGGCGAATGATGGCGACGCTTGGGACGCTGTTGTCCGCCGTCGTCGCCTTGAGGTCGTTATTGGCGGAGACGCGGGCGATGGTGCCGCCGATGACGATCAGGGCCGCGGCGGCGACGCCTGCCATGGCCAGACGGCGCAGGGTCCGTGTGCTGGTGGCCGGAAAATGCGGTTCGGTCATTGGGAAAATCCTTGGATCGGGGCAGCAGGCCCGGCGGTATTGTCCGGGGCCGGTTCGGGCGCTTTGCGCGGTTTGCGGCTATGGACCATGGCGAAAACGGTGGGCACGAAGATGAGCGAGGCGCAGGTGGCGAAGATCAGGCCGCCGACCACGGCGCGGCCCAGCGGGGCGTTCTGTTCGCCGCCTTCCCCCAGACCGATGGCCATGGGGGCCATGCCGATGATCATGGCCAGTGCGGTCATGACGACGGGACGGAAACGCGCCACCCCGGCCTCGAAAGCGGCCTTCAGCGGATCGCCGAGTTCGGCCAGCCGTTCGCGGGCGAAGCTCATCACGAGGATCGAGTTGGCCGTCGCCACGCCCATACACATGATGGCCCCGGTGAGGGCGGGTACGGACAGGGGCGTGCCGGTGGCGAACAGCATCCATGCAATCCCGGCCAGAGCGGCGGGCAGGGCGGCGACGATGACGAGGGCGTCGGTCCACGACTGGAAATTGACGACGATCAGCAGGTAGATGAGCAGAATCGCCCCGATCAGGCCGAATCCCATGCCGGAAAAGGCGGTATTCATCGTCTGGTACTGACCGCGCAGGGTGACGGTGATGGTGTCGGGCTTGTCCTTTTCGAGGGTGGCCAGCGCCTTCTGGATGTCGCCGGCGACGGCCCCGAGATCGCGGCCCTGCGTGTCGGCCAGCACATTGATGGTTGGCTGGATGTTGTACTGCGTCACGACGGCCTGAGTTGTCGCGCGGCTGAAACCACCGAGGCCGCCCAGAATTTGCGGCTGTGCACCCGTTGCGCCAACCGGCAGGCTCTCAAGTTTCGATAGGGTATCGAGCCGGTATTCCGGCGTCTGGGCAACGACGGCATAGGAGACGCCGTTAGCCGGATTGACCCAGAAGACCGGCGCGGTCTGCCCGCTACCCGCCACGGCTCCGGCGATGCTGTTGGTCACATCGCGCTGGTTGATGCCGAGGCTGGCGGCGCGCACCCGGTCGACATTGACGCGCAATTCCGGCGTGCCGGGCGGCTGCTGTATGCGGGCATCGGCCACGCCGTCTATGCCGCGAATGGCCGCAAGGACCCGCTGGGCATAGTCGCGGTTGGCGGCCATGTCGCGGCCGGTCACCTGAATGTCGATGGGCGAGGGCGCGCCGAAATTCAGAATCTGACTGGTCACGTCAGCGGGCAGGAAGGAGAAGGTCGCTTCCGGAAAGGCTTTCGGCAGGACCGAACGCAGCCGCGCCACGTAGTCGGCGGTCGGCGCGTGGCCGGATTTCAGGCTGATCAGGATGTCGCCGTCCTGAGACCCTACCGTGCCTGAGCTGTTGTAGGTCATGTTGATGCTCGATGTCGGCAGGCCGATATTGTCGACCATGACCTCCAGCTCGTCGGCGGGGATGACCTTGCGTACCTCGTCCTGCACACGGGCGAGCAGGGCTGATGTTTCTTCGAGCCGCATCCCCGAAGGGCCACGCACGTGCATGGCGATGCCGCCGGAATCGACTGCCGGAAAGAAGTTGCGCCCCAGAAACGGCACCAGCGCCAGACTGAGGAAGGCAAAGCCGAGGAAGCCGATGGCGAAGGTACGGCGCGCGGTCAGGGCGCGCCCCAGCAGGCCGGAATAGGCGTGGCGCACCCGCTCGAACCGCGCTTCGAAATTACGCTGGAAACGCACCAGCGGGTTGCGTCTGGCGGCTTCGTGGATGGCGTGATGGTCGTGCGGCTTCAGAAGATACATGGCCAGTGTCGGGATCAGCGTCCGCGACAGCACGAAGGAGGCGATCATGGCGAAGATGACCGACATCGCCATGGGAACGAACAGAAAGCCCGAAACTCCCGGCAGGAAGAACATCGGCACGAAGACGATGCAGATACACAGAAGCGAGACGAAGGCAGGGGCGACGATCTGCTTTGCACCGTCGAGGATGGAGGTGCGCACGTCCTTACCGTGCTCAAGGTGCCAGTTGATATTTTCGATGGTGACGGTAGCGTCGTCGACAAGGATGCCGACGGCCAGCGCCAGCCCGCCCAGCGTCATGATGTTCAGCGTCTGACCGGTGATCGACAGGGCCGCGATGGCCGCCAGAATGGCCAGCGGAATCGACAGGGTGATAATGACTGTCGATCGCCATGAGCCGAGGAACAACAGAATCATCAGCGAGGTCAGGGCGGCGGCGAGGACGCCTTCGTGGATGACCGCCTCGACCGCGTGTTTGACGAAGACCGACTGATCATTGATCGGCGTCATAGTCAGGGATGGCGGCAGGTTGGGTTTAAGGGTGGGCAGCATGTCCCGGATGCCCTCGACGATATTGACCGTCGAGACATTGCCGGACTTATACACGGTCATCAGGGCCGAGCGGCGTCCGTCGACGTGGACGACATTCTGCTGCGGGGCCGAGCCGTCGCGGACATGGGCCACGTCGCGCAGCAGGATGATTCCACCATTGACCGCCTTGACCGGCAGGTTGCTGAGGTCTTCGACCCCGCCGGGGGCATTGTTGAGGCGCAGATTATATTGGAACTCCCCCAGCTTGACGAAGCCCATCGGCGTGATCTGCGTCTGGGCGGCCAGCGCCGTATTGACGTCCTGTGCCGACAGGCCGCGCGCCGCCAGCGCCTGCGGGTCGATATCGATCATGATCTGACGCGTGCGGCCGCCGAAGGGGAAGGGAATAGCCGCGCCGGGGACGGTGATCAGTCGGGTGCGCGCCACATTGGTCCCGGCGTCGTAAAGCTGCTGCTCGTTCAGACCCTCGCCCGACAGCGCGACCTGCAGAATGGCCACGGTAGAGGCATTGTAATTGATGACCAGCGGCGGATTGATGCCCGGCGGCATCTGACGCAGGACGGTTTGCGAGATGGCCGTGACCTGCGCATTGGCCAGACGGATATCGGCATTGGGCTGGAAGTAGATTTTGACGATGCCGATACCGTTATAGGAATTGGCTTCGATGTGTTCGATATCGTTGACCGTCGTGGTCAGAGCTCGCTGATAGGGGGTCAGGATGCGCGCCGACATATCTTCGGGCGACAGGCCCGTATAGGTGAAGTTGACCGCGATCACCGGCACCCGGATGGACGGGAAGATGTCGATCGGCATCTTTATGGCGGTGAGGACGCCCGCGGCCAGTATGAGGATCGCCATGACGATAAAGGTATAGGGACGTGCAAGCGCGATACGGACGATGGCATTCATCGGCGGGGTTCCGGATTTGAGGCGGTACTGTGCGCATCCGCCATGCGACCGCAGGGGCCGGATGGCTGTGCGTTTATGCCAGACAGGCATGCAGGGCGGGGGAGAGGGCAGCGGTCAAGCTGAGAGGAAAACGCTTATCCGACAAAACCTAGATCAATCTCGCACCTGCGAATAGATGCCGTTTTATGAAAGCGGTTATGAGCTGAGCTAATTAATCGGAGAGAATTTCCGCCTTTTTCTTGCCGCAATCTGACCAAATCTGCGCCGATTATGAGTGAGGCTCATGATTAAGCGCGTATCTGGCGGTGAAATCGCATAAGGTCGAGCGTCTTTGACCGTGACCGGGCGTTGATCCGCCCCCGACAAACGACAAACCGCTATGGGGCAGATTCATCGATGCCGAGAGAAAACTTCAACGACCTGATCGCCTTTCTGGCGGTGGCGCGCGAAGGCAGTTTTACGAAGGCGGCGGCCCGTATGGGCGTATCGCAATCGGCGCTGAGCCATACGATCCGGGCGCTGGAGGAGCGGCTGGGGCTCAGGCTTCTGACCCGGACGACGCGGAAGGTCTCCCTGACCGAGGCGGGCGAGCGCCTGTTTCAGACGATGGACAAGCGCATCGACGACATCGAGTCCGAACTGGTCGGTCTGACCGAGTTGCGCGATAAGCCGGCCGGGACGATCCGTATTACGACCGGCGAGCATGCGGCGGAAACCCTTCTCTTGCCGATGCTGGAAAGGCTTTTGCCGCAATATCCGGACATCAATGTCGAAATCACCATCGACTATGGCCTGACCGACATCGTGGCGGAACGCTTCGATGCCGGTATTCGCATGGGCGAGCAGGTGGCGCAGGGCATGATCGCCGTGCCTATCGGGCCTGACCTGCGGATGGCCGTGTTCGGCGCGCCCGCCTATCTGGCAAAACACGGCATGCCCGAAACGCCGCAGGACCTGCTGAGCCACAACTGCATCAATCTGCGCCTGCCGACGCACGGCGGGCTTTACGCCTGGGAACTGGATAAGGACGGGCAGGAGCTTAAGGTGCGCGTAAACGGGCAACTCGTCTTCAACAACGCGACCCAGATCGTGAAGGCGGCGGAACGCGGGCTGGGGCTGGCCTGCCTGCCGCTGAGCTTCGTGCAGGCGCAGGTCGATGCCGGAGATATCATCCACGTGCTAAAGGACTGGTGTACGCCCTTTGCCGGGTATCACCTCTACTATCCGAGTCGCCGTCAGAATTCTTCGGCCTTCGCCCTGCTGGTTGATGCCCTGCGCTATCGGTCGTAACCGGTACGATGCGGCGCAGTCTGTTGCCAGCCTATATGTAATATATATATTATAAAAACTTGACGCGTGGGTTTCGCAGGCGGATAAACACCTCAACACCAAAATAAACAGGTTGAGGACTGGAAATGGTTGCGATTACAGGCGCATCGGGCACGTCAGGCGAGGGGGGCGGGACGCCCGCCAGATTGAATCTCGCCTATATCTGGATGATTTCCGCCGTAGCGGCGCTGGGCGGGCTTCTGTTCGGCTATGACTGGGTGGTCGTCGGCGGGGCCAAGCCGTTTTACGAAGCCTATTTTCACCTGACCTCGGAAGCCATGATCGGCTGGGCCAACAGTTGCGCGCTTCTCGGCTGTCTGGCGGGGTCGATCGTGGCCGGGCTGTTGTCGGACCGCTTCGGGCGTAAACCGCTTCTGATCCTGTCGGCCTTCCTGTTCGGGGCGTCGTCGATCCTGACCGGCTGGGCGACCTCGTTCGACCTGTTTATCGTCTGGCGTATTCTGGGCGGGGTGGCTATCGGCATGGCCTCGAACGTATCGCCGACCTATATCGCCGAGGTCGCGCCTCCGGCCTGGCGCGGGCGTCTGGTGACGCTCAATCAGCTGACGCTGGTAATCGGTAT
>JASGGL010000042.1:0-17828 GCA_047605065.1 Asticcacaulis sp. | reverse complement strand
GAGCCGCCAGCGCACCGGCCACACCCGCCAGCGCGAACAGGGCGATCTGGGTCTGAGTCAGGTGGAATTCACGCCACAGCTCAAGCGGCACGGCGGTCCAGTAGAGGCTGAAGGTGGCGAACATGGTGCCTTGCAAAAGGGCGCGCTGCCTCAGGGTCGGGTGACGCAGCCACAAGGCTCCCATCGAGGTCAGCAACGCGCCATAGCTGGCCGAATTTGTCGGGCGGTGCCGCGGCAGGGTCAGGGCCAGCAGCGCACCGATGACGATCATCAGCGCCGCCGCCGCAAAAAACACCGCGCGCCAGCCGAAGTGATCGGCCACCGCGCTCGACAGAGGCCGCGCCACCAGTATGCCGGTCAGAAGCCCGCCCATGATGTTGCCGACCACCCGACCGCGCGTTTCCTCAGGGCTGAGGTGCGCCGCCAGCGGGATGAGCATCTGAACCGATACGGCCCCGAGACCCGTCAGGAAAGCAACGAACAGGAACAGGCCGCCGTTTTCCGTCACTGCGCTGAGCAACAGGCTGGCAAAGGCCAGCCCCAGCGTGCCGAGGATCAGCCGTTTGTTCTCGAACAGGTCCAGCAGCGGCGTGATGAACAGCATCCCGGCCACATAACCGATCTGGGTCAGCGAGACGATCAGGCTGGCCATGGACGGCGACAGGCCGACATCCGGCGAAATCATCTCGATGATCGGCTGGGCGTAATAGAGATTGCCGACAATGGCCCCGCAGGCAAAGGCGAACAGGACAGTCAGAGCGGGTGAAAAGGCGGGGCGGGTGTGTTCGGTCATGGCGCTTATATAGAGTATTTTCCGCGCAAGTGGACACCGGTTGCGCGTTAGAAAATGCGGCAAAGCAAAAAATTAGAGCGCGGTCTCGACAGAATGTGATCTGACCGCGCTCGACGCGCCTTCGCACCTGCAAAGGGTTGTAAACGGCTCAGGTGCAGAGGGAAAAAGGCCGTGGGTGTTGTGTTTTAACCGCGCTCAGTGTGCCTTTTTTGTCTCAAACAAACTTGTGAAGTGAAAAAGGTTAATCAGCGGTTGTGATATTTCCCTAAATATTGCATCGTTACCAATGTAACAACGGTATCTCCGCGACAGGAAAGGTCAAGCACATGTCTACGCTCATTTGCACCAATGTCTTCCTAGAACGCACCTATGCCTATGTAGGCATGGAGGTATCGATCGGTCATGGCCAGCCCCAGGGGGAAGGGCGCGTTGACGGCGTCACCGGCAAAAAAGCCGGCGGCGCGCGGTGGGACATAAATCCCGCAACGCCCGGAATCTAAACCCCGTCGATCGGTAACGCTCGGCGGGGCCTTAAAGGCCAAAGTCGAGGGTTAAGCCGATGACCGATTACAAATCCATACGATATCAATACGTCAAAAGCCGCGATGACGGTACGCTCCGTTACGTCAGCGACTTTCTGGAAAAACATCCTCCGCCACGCGAAGGTGACTATCGGGGGTTGCCCGAAGCACGTTTCACGCCGCCGCCGCCGGAAAGTCTGGCGTCGCTGCTGGAGGACGGCAACTGGAAGCGGATGGTTGAGGACCACCTCATGCCGTTCCGCCGCAGCGGTTCCGATCCGGATGAGGAAGCCTTGTCTCCGTCGGAGGCCTTCGATCTGCCTCTGCGCAGGCATGAGCGCCGCTTCCCCGATCCGGGAGGTCGCTTCGGTCTCAGTACCCTGCGTGAGCTTCTGAGCACGCATGTCGCCAACGAAGCCGGTAACTACGCCTATGCGCAGCAACTGGATCATGGGCTGATCAATCAGGGGCGCTGGAAGACCGGGATGATCTCGCTGGCGGTGGTGGCGCTGAACGTGGGGCTTGCCCCGCTTCAGTTGCCGGACGCTGCCGGGTGGGGGGCTGCTTTCGGCAGTCTCTTGGGGGGGGCCGGGATCTGGTACGTTCAGGACCGTCTGACCCAGATGCGCAATGTCGTTGATGCCAAGTTGCGCAACAACAGCAAGCTGGAAGCCCGAAAGGTCCGCGCTCAGTACGACTCCTGCATGGCGGCCTTCGACTGCCTCATCCGCGATGTGCGGCTGATCAGCCGGGATCGCAAGACGGAGGAGTGGCTGGCGGGACGGATGACGCAGTGGCCGGAACAGTTGTCGCGCACGGTGCTGCTCGAAGAGTGGTTCGAGGATGCGAGGGACTCTCTGCCGGAACTGCTGCTGCATAGCCGGAGGCGTATCCGCACCCTGTGCACCGGACTGACCGCTCATCAGGCCTATGTCCGCACGCACCTCGCGTTCCATGCCTTCACGCGGCGGGGAACGCGCTATACGGCCTTGCTTCTGATGCTTGCGACAGCCACCGGTGTCATCGGGGTTAAGGCCCTGCCGCTGCTACAGGCAGGGGCGTCGGCCGCGCCGTCGATGGGAGCGGTGGCGGCGCTGGTGGCTCTGGGGGGCTTTGCCCTCTACGCCATGGCGTATCAGTGGCACTGGATGACCACTCCGCCGGTGAAGTTCGATCCGGATGAGGGGTTGAAACTCCTGACGCCCGCGCCCTTGCCGCCTCCGGACGGTGATGGCGGTCTGTCGGGAGGCCTGAAGCGTGAGGCCATTATGCAACTGATGGCCGCGACGCTTCCGGTTCAGCGGATGATGTAACCGTTGCGGCAAGGTTTCGCTTGCCTTGCCGCAACGGCATTCCGTTATGGGATTAGAGCGCCGATTTGGCTGAACCAGATCGTCGCTCTAAATTTTGCTTTAACGCGCTTCTTTTCCGAAAAGTGGTGCCCACTTTATCGGGAAGCGCTCGAAGCCAATGTGTGGGGAACCGCAACAGCATTTGAATTGACGATTAGGTAAAGTTGCGAGACTTTCACGCCCATGACCCTGCCACCCCTGAATCTTCCACCTCTGCCTTCGCTGCCGCATTACCCTACCCAGTGGGCGCGTCATGCCGACCTGATCGTGCATGTGACGGGGCTTGCCTTCGCCCTGTTCGGCGGGGGTGTGGTGCTGGGGCTGGCGGTCAGTCAGGGCCTTTTGGGCATGGTGGCGGCGGTGATTATCTACGCCATCGGCATGATCGCCATGCTGGCCTTTTCCACCGCCTATAATTTCGCCAATCCGCGTTTTCAGCCCTTCCTGAGGCGGCTCGATCACGCCGGCATCTTCCTGATGATCGCCGCCAGCTATACGCCCTTCACCACTCAGTCGCTGGACGGGCCGTGGGCGTGGGGCATGACGGCGGCGGTGTGGACGCTGGCGGGCTTAGGCATTCTGGGTAAGCTGCTGCTGCCGGGCGTGGGTAAGGGTTTCTGGGTGGCGCTCTATATCATTCTCGGCTGGCTGATCGTGATCGCGCTCAAACCGATGATCGAGGATGTGCCGCCCGCATCGATGATCCTGCTGGCCATCGGCGGTGTGGTCTATAGCGTCGGCACCATCTTCTACATGATGAAGCGCCTGAAATTCCGCCGCGCCATCTGGCACGGTCACGTCCTGACCGGGGCGGTACTGCACTGGTGCGCGGTGCTGGTCGGCGTGGTGCTGGTCGGCCACGGTTAGAGCGACGTTTCGTTCAAATTGAATCGAAATGCCGCTCTGATTTATTGTTTGGTCGCATTTTCTGACGCTCAACCGCCCAGACAGCTTTTGGCACTTGAGCGGAAAATGCTCTGAGCTTTACTTTTCCCCTCCAAAGCCTTATCCGCACGGCATGTCCAATACCCCCGCCACCGAAGCGCCCCGCCGCAGAACCTTTGCCATCATCTCGCACCCGGACGCCGGTAAGACGACCCTGACCGAGCACCTGCTGCTGGCCGGTGGGTCGATCCGCGCCGCCGGTCAGGTGCGCGCGCGTGGCGAAAACCGCCGCACGCGTTCGGACTGGATGAAGATCGAAAAGGAACGCGGGATTTCGGTGTCGTCCTCGGTGATGACCTTCGAATACGAAGACAAGGTGTTCAACCTGCTCGATACGCCGGGCCACGAAGACTTCTCCGAAGACACCTATCGCACGCTCACCGCCGCCGACGCCGCTATCATGGTGCTCGACGCCGCCAAGGGGATCGAGCCGCAGACGCTGAAGCTGTTCGAAGTGTGCCGCCTGCGCGACATCCCCATCATCACCTTCATCAACAAGATGGACCGTGAGGCCGAGGATTCGCTGGCCCTGCTGGACGAGGTGGCGGCGAAGCTGCAACTCGATCCGTCGCCGCTCTACTGGCCTGCAGGCTCCGGCAACCGCTTCCGCGGCATGGTCGAACTGAAAAGCGGTCTCTTCTATCCCTTCACTCGTCGCGACTCGGGTGCCGAATACGATCAGGGCCACGAAGCCCCGGCACCGCTGGACGAGGCGGTGGCGAAGGGCTGGATGGATCAGGGCGAACTGGACGAACTGCGCGACACGGCCGAACTGCTTGAAGGCGGCTTTAAGACGTTCGACGTCGACAGCTTCCTCGAAGGCCATATGACGCCGGTTATCTTCGGTTCGGCGCTGCGCCATTACGGCGTGATGCAGCTTCTGGCGGCCATCGGTAATTTCGCTCCGGCGCCCAAGATGGTGGCGGCCTCAAAGGCCGGGACCGATGCCCGCGTCGACCCGACGGACAAGGAAGTCACCGGCTTCGTGTTCAAGGTGCAGGCCAATATGGACCCCAACCACCGCGACCGCATCGCCATGCTGAAACTGACCTCAGGCAAGTTTCAGCGCGGCATGAAGCTCAAGGTGCAGAATACGGGCAAGCAACTCAGCGTCAACGCGCCGATCATGTTCTTTGCCTCCGACCGCGAACTGGCCGAAGACGCCTATGGCGGCGATGTGATCGGCATCCCCAACCACGGCGTGCTGCGCGTCGGGGACTCGCTGTCGGAAAGCGGCACGGTGCGCTTTCAGGGCCTGCCTAACTTCGCGCCGGAAATCCTGCAACGGGTTCGGGTCAAGGACCCGCTGAAGGCCAAGCACCTGAAGAAGGCGCTGGAATCGCTGGCCGAAGAGGGGGTGACGCAGTTGTTCCGCCCGGCGATCGGTTCGGACTTCATCGTCGGTGCCGTGGGGCAGCTTCAGTTCGAAGTCATGGCCGACCGTCTGGCCAACGAATACGGGCTGGATGTGATCTTCGAGCCGTCGCCTTACGCCGAGGCCCGCTGGCTGGGCGGCGACGCGGCCAAGATCGAGGACTTTGCGGGTAAGCACCGCAGCGCCATGGGCACGGATATCGATGAGTTCCCGGTGTTCCTGGGCAAGTCGGCGTGGGAAATCGGCTATGTCGCCGAACGCTATCCGGACGTGCAGTTCCTGCGGACCAAGGAACGCGGCTAGGCCAGAACCACGCTGCCCAGAAGCAGCTTTGTGCCCTTCATCTTCAGCACCTGATCGGTGGCGGTCTGAAGTTCGCGCGTGACGTAGTCGAGATCGACCATCGAACTGCTGTTCAGGCCCATGGCGTAACTTTGCAGGCGGCCGACATAGGCGTCGCGCAGGCGCGGGATCGACTTGGTGATCAGTTCGGCCAGCTTGGTGTTCTTATTGCTATCGAGCCCAACCTCGACGGTCAGGGTACCATGACGCCCGCCGCGCGCCGTGGTGAAGACGGTCATCAGCGGCATCTGGATGAAGTCGGCACCGCCGCCCTTCTTCTTGGGGGCAGAGGCGGCGGCCGGACGCGCGGCAAGGCTTGCGCCCACCAGCAGGGTAAGGCCTGAGAGTTGCCATTTGAGAAGGTCGCGTCTGTTCATGCGTACAGTTTAGTTGAAAAGGGTTTACACTTAATTGATCGTTAGGCTTAATTCTGATTAACTATAGTATTTTCAATTGGTTAAACTTTGAATTAAGGCTTTTGGCATAAGCTTTCCGCTAAGGTGTGAGCGGTAGTATATGACTTTCGAAATCCAGTCCCTGTTGCATAAGGTCAATGCCGCTTCGGTCACTGTGCTGATCGTTGAGGACAATGACGGCCTGCGCCGCATGGTCGTGGAGGTTCTGCGCAGCGCCGGTTTCACGCAACTGGTGCAGGCGCGCGATGCTGAGGAAGCCATCGAGCTTCTGGGGGCTCATAATCCCGACCTGATGGTGCTCGACTGGAACCTGCCGTCGATGTCCGGGGTCGATCTGGTCCGCCTGATGCGTAAGGCGGCGGTGGCCGAAGATCCGCGCTTTCCTAATCCGCGCATGCCGGTAATCATGCTGACCAGCCGTCACCGCTCCGGCGACGTGACCGAGGCGCGCAATGCCGGGGCCGATGAGTTCGTGGTCAAGCCGTTTTCGATGCGCAGCCTGATGCGCGCCGCCGCCTCGTGCCTGTGCCGTCCGCGCCCCTTTGTGATCGCTCAGAGCTATATCGGTCCCTGCCGCCGCCGTCGTAAGGGTGACGACTATAACGGCCTCATGCGCCGCGCCGACGACGTGGAAACCGCCGCCGATCCGCATTACCGCGAAATGTTCCAGCAGACCCTGTCGATCGAGCTGGAAGGCCTGCGGGCGCTGATGGCGGCGCGTGGCGGCCTGCACCGCGATACGCTGGCCTATATGGTGTCGCGCGCGCTTGAGGCGGAAAAGCAGGCGACGACCTATCGCCTGAGCCTTATGGCCGAGGCTACACGTTCTTTAAACGATTATGTGTCATGGTTTCAGGATACCGCCGATCCGGAGGTGCTGGATGTGCATCTGGACTCCATCCGGCGGTTGAACGACCTGCGCAACGAAGACACGCCCGAAGCTGTGGCGATTATCCGTCAGTTGAACGCGCTGGTGGATAACAGGAAGAAGAGAAGGTTGCAGGCATGAATGCCGTTGCGCGACAGGAAAAGTACAAAAACGCATCGCGCGACGTTCGCAGTTTAGCCAATCTGGGGGATACAGCCTCCACCAGCCGCGTCCTGAACCTGTCGGCGATCGGTCTGATCTATGGCAACGATAAGGATTATCAGGCCCGGCCCTTTTTCCGCGACACGCAGCTCAACAAAGCCATTATCATCAAGCATACGTTGCGCGCCAATGAACGCGATCTGTTCAGCCGCACGCGCCGCACCGCGACCAAGATCGTCATGCCTTTCGATCCGATGGATCTCAGGTTGGGTGGCAAGTCGATACTGGTCAATCAGGTCGGTTTCGACGCCTTCTGCCGGTCGCAATACGGCATTGGTGATATTAGCTCGCATATCGATGTCCAGATTCTGCGTCTTCTGGATCAGTTGCCGTCGCTGGACCCCTTCCTTGTGCGTGAGCACCTGTCGCGCAATGGCTTCAAGCCGGCGACCTGCTATCTGCGCATTGCGCCCAATGACGTGCAGCGCATGATCGGCTTTGCCAATGGCGAGATCGAGCACCTTGTTCAGACCGCTTTCGGCTACACCATGGTCGGCGGTGCGGGCGTCAAGCTGGCTGGCAAGATACTGGCCAACGAACTCGATCAGGAACTGTGGCCGCTGCGCGAGACCCTGCGCATGAGCGACGAGGAGTTCTCCGAAGGTATCTTCTCCTGGCGTGGCTTCCTCTATTTCAAATGGCGTCATCTTGACCTGCAGGAAGAGCTGCGCAAGGTCATGCAGGGGCTGGCCACCTATCAGCCTCAGGGCATGATGGACGACAATCTGCGCGACTATTTCAAAGAGGTGCGCCCGCGTCTGGCGCGTCGTATCGCCTTTGCGGTGACGCAGGTGGGGCGTACGCTCGATGTCTATAACCGCGCCTATCAGGCCCTGACCGACGGCAAGAACCCGGCACCGTTCCGCCGCTTCCTGCTTGACGGACCGAAGCTGTTCTTCGAACTGGGCGAAAATATCGGCATACTGGGCCACATCGCCTCGTTCTGGGGGTATCGCATGCTGGGCAACCCGTCGCAGCAGCGTCTGACCGCGCTGGAATATGCCGATGTCCTTATGGATTTCGAGGATAGCCTTATGATTCTCGGCATGGAAATGCCTGATTAACCCTGTTCATTCACCGCCTGTAATCGGGTTTGCGTTAGCATGGAATGCCGGGCGCTGAAGTGGTGAAAGCCGCTGTCCCGGACGAAGGGCGATTTGGGGTTGCGCTGCAATGGTGTCTACGGCACGCCGTAATTACAAGATGACGCGGGGAGCGGATCAGGCCACGCGGGTGATCCGTGAATATCGCAATCTCGCCAATCTGGGCCAGACCGCGGCCACCAGCCGTGTGCTTAACCTGTCGCGCGTCTACCGTCTGCATCACAAGGAAGAGACCTACGGGGAAAACCCGTTCTTCCGCTCGTCCCTGCTGAACCGCGCCATCATCCTGAAGCACACCCTGCGCCTCAATGAGCGGCACTTCTACCACAGCAGCCGCCGCACGGTGACCAAGATCATCCTGCCTTACGATCATTTCGACCTGCGTCTTGGGGCCTCGAGCATCTTCATCAATCAGATCGGCTTCGAGCAACTGGCCCGCGAATATCTGTCGATCGACGATTTCGACAAGAACCCGGACATCAAGGTGCTGCGTCTTCTGGATCAGTTGCCGTCGCTCGATCCGTTCCTTGTGCGCGAAACGCTGGCGCGCCGGGGCCATAAGCCGGACTCGATCTATTTGCGTCTGTCGCCGGCCGACCTGTCGCGCATGATGCGCTTCACCTCGAGCGAGATCGAACGTCTGGTCAATACCGCTCTGGGCGACCACTATGTCGGCGCGTCGATGAAGCTCGGCAACAAGATATTGTCGGATCAGCTTGACCGCGAACTGTGGCCGCTGCGCGAAACCTTCCGCATGTCGGATTCGGAATTCGCCGACGGTATCTTCGCCTGGCGCGGCTTCCTCTATTACAAATGGCGCTATCTCGAGCTTCAGGATCAGTTGCGCGAAGTGCTGGCCGGGATCGGCACCTATCAGCCCTTCGGCCTTAGCGACGACCGTGTGAAGGGCTATATCGAAAGCGCCCGCATTCGTCTGGGCCGCGGCATGGCACGCGCACTCAATCAGGCCTACGACGTGCTCAACATCTACGACACCGCCTATGCCGATCTGGTCAGCAAGAACCGCCCCGGCCCGTTCAAACGCTTCCTGCTCAATGGCGGGACGCTGTTTACCGAACTGGGCGAAGTCATCGGCACGCTGGATCACATCTCGTCCTTCTGGAATTTCCGCATGAACCGGGCGATCCAGCTGGGCAAGCCGATGAAACCGGTCGAATACGCCGATGTGCTGATGGATTTCGAAAGCGGTCTCAACTACCTGTTCGAGGACCGCCCCAGCTTCTCGGTGACGACCACAGGCTTCCTCAAGGCAGCGGTCCCCGCAGGCTGATCGCCAGACCTGCAGGCAGATTTACAGCCACATCTCCAGCGGCGGCAGGTCTTCGGCCGCAGGGCGTTCCCCGTTGTAAAACGCCGTCAGCAGCGCCCCCAGCCGGTCGCCGGGACCGGCCCTGAAGCGTGGTCCGCCAAAGGTTGCTATATTGTCGTGCAGGGCCGTCAGGGCACGGGCGTCCTGATCGATGACGCGGAACAGGAACAGCCGGATCATCAGTTCCTTAAGCCATGCCGGTCCTTTCGATTTATGCGTGGTGAAGCGCGCGAAGGGCCGCACGGTCTTTTCATCTTCGGGTACGAACCAGATGGTGACGCACAGGCTCAGGCCGCGTGGACCTTCCCAGCGTCCCTGAAAGGCGACGGGCGGGTAATAGCGTCCGGTGCTGCGGGCGCGCGGCCCTTCTAAGGCGCGCGACATCCAGCCATAGTCCGTGTCCTGAACATAGACCGCTTCGAAGCCATCCTCGTGGACGTGCACGGTCTGCTCTACGCGCTGACGGCGGTGTTTCACCCGGATATAGCCGTCGTGGATGAAGTTGGTGTGGAAGGGGTCGAGCACGTTATCGAGCGCGTCATACGCGCGGGCGCGCTGCGGTCTCATCGGCCACCAGAAGTGGTGGTAGTCCGCACCCTCCGGCATGGGCGGCAGACTTTCGGCGCAGGCCGTTTTGGGGCTGAGGCAGATGAAGACGATGCCGTGGATTTCGCTGACGCCGACGGTTTCGGCCTTTAGCCGCGTCAGATCGGCCTCAGGGCACCCCGGCACCGCCGCGCAGGCTCCGTCGCCATCGAAGGCCCAGCCATGGTAGGGGCAGACAAGATGGCCCGCTTCGACACGACCTTCCGACAGCGGATAATTGCGATGCGGGCAGCGGTCGATAAAGGCATGAATCCGACCGCCGGCGCGCCAGAGCACGACCGGAACCCCGGCGACGCGTACCTTTAGCGGGCGCTTTCCCACCTGAGCCGCCCGCGCCACCGGCAACCATGCTTCGGAAATGCCTGCGGGCAGACCGGGTTTCATCGCTGGGCCAGTGCGTGCAGACGCGGGGCCATGGTTTTGAGAACCTGTGCGATCAGTCGATAGCCCATTCGCCGCCACATCGGCAGATGATCGTCGATGATGATCAGATATTCCAGGCATGGTCTGGCTCCGCGATGGCGTTTGAAATGCGGCGCGCCCGCCGACAGATTGAGTTTCAGTCCGCGCTTCATGGCGTCAAGCGCCATGTGCGCCATGATGGCGCGGTAGAGGCCGTCCGATTGCGGACGACCGGGGTTGTAGCCGACCAGCGGCAGGATGAGACTTTCGCCGTCATCCTTTGCCGCGCAGACGGCTTCGATATCGCCCGCATCGTTTTCCAGCGTGTGCAGGACCACACCACCCTTATGCATCAGGTGGCGCAGGCCCTGCGCTGTATAGTCCGGATTGAAGGCCGAATAGGTATCGATATAGAGGGTGCGATAAAGGTCGAGGCAGCGCTCAAGCTTTGCGTCATCCATATCGGCTTCGTAGCGCTGTGGTGTCAGTCCCAGTGCTTCCAGACGGTGGATGTCGCGCTGACTGTCGCGGCGCGGGAGCCACTCAGCGGAGACATCTTCGATGTGCCAGATGAGCCGAAAAGGCCAGACGACACCCTCATAAATCGGTTCCGTCTGTGAACGGATGATCAGGGCATGCGCGGAATAAAGGCGCTTAAGTTCCGGCAGAGCCGATAGGATCAGCGGCAGCCGCGAACCGTAAAGGCTGGTGCTCAGCAGGTCGTGTTCGGGATAGACGGCCTGATCGATGCGTAGGGCGTGGCCGATAGTTTCGAAGAGGTGGCTGAGCAACAGCAGGCCAGCACGTTCCGGTCCTTTAAGCACCCGACGTGCCTCTTCGCGCGCCATGGGACCGATGAGAGTGCTGAGCGAGGTCAGCCAGCAGCGATTGGGTGTCAGGGGGACGCAGAGGCTCAAGGTGTTGCCGGGCAGCGCAACCTCATCGATCCTGATCCGGGCATTGCGCATGAGGCTCATGACAGGTTCCGATTACATTCGATGTCGGCGGTCAGGAAGCTTTGCAGGTCCTGTCCGTTCAATGCAGCCTGCGCCATCAAGCAGATCCCTGTGGTGACCGCTTTCACTCCCTGTCCGGCGAAGACATCGCGCGCGCGTTTGAAGTCGTGTCGCCAGTAGGGGAGGCGTCCGGTTGAGACGGCGCGCGGCAGGCCCGACAGCCACATGGCCGGGCCGATGCAACAGGGTTGCGGCGACATGAAAAGACAGGTCTGTCCCGATGTAAGAAAGGCATCGCACAGGCCTTTTTGATCATACGCCAGCAGGTGCAGGCCGCTAGTGGCGCGCGGATTACACTCGATCAGCCATAGCCGCCCCTCAGGGTCACGGCGCAGATCGCAGGCCAGTTGTCCGGTGAGCTTCAGGTGCGTGCTCAGACGCACAGCTATATCGTAAAGCGCCTGCGTTAGGGTGGCATCAAGCGGCTCGAAATAGTAGCTGGCCCCGCCGGATGCCCGCCAGCCGGAGCGATAGGCCGCAAAGGCCTGCATACGCCCTTCACGCGCGATGGCGTGGAAGCATATATCTTCGCCATCGATCCATGTCTGCTCAAGCCAGGGGTTGAGCGGATCGTGAAGCAGGGCGGGCGGGCGTTGCGGACGGATGTGCAGGCGCGCGCCGAAGCGAGAAAACTCCGGTTTGAAGACCGAGGTCTGCGGTCTGTCGATAGAGTCGGAGGGGCTAAGCCGTCGCGTCGGCGGTACATTCAGGCCCAGTTCAGAGGCCATCTGCGCAAAGGTGAATTTCGAATGCAGGCGCATCAGGGTTTTCAGATCGGGCGCAAAGAGCGGCCATCCGCGCCCCTCAGCGATCTGCGCCCAGTAGAATATATCCTCGCACAGGGGGATGATCAGGTCGGGCCTTAGCCGCTCAACGCACTGTGCGGCGTCACGGGCGAAAGCTTCACTATTCTGACGCGGAGAGGCGCACAGGCTGAACCCCGACAGGACGGATTGCGTCAGGGGCGTGCGGCGGCTGTCCATGCCGTAAACCGTGTGGCCGCAGGCGGCAAAAGCACGGGTCAGATCCACCGTTACAGGCGCGCGCGTTCCGGTCAGGAGTAGCTTCATGCGCGCCACCGGACATGGCGGCGTTTGGGCATGTCTTCACGCGGGTCGTAAGAAACGCGCCTGAGCGGTTGCCCGAAGGCCGTCAGCGCGGCGTGCAGGGCCGGGGCGTCCGCGTCTTCTTCGCAGGCATAGTCTATGCCCTCAGGATGGCCCGTGGCCACCCAGCGGTGCTGCGGGGCTGTGCGCGCGGTAACGGTGGTCTCGACCTCGGCAGGCCAGACGACACGATCGCCCCAGCGCCAGACGTCCTGCATTCGTCCTTCGACCGGGGCGACGGCGCTCAGGGGGGAGCCGCAAGCGCAGGTAACGGGGCGCAGGCAATCATCAAGCCGTAGACGGACGATCAGTTGCGACCGGCGCAAAAGGTCGGTGACGACCGGGCGAAAACGTCCACCGCCGATCTCTTCGCGCTCAAAGACAAGGCTGTCTTCATTGAGGTGCAGCGTCCCCAGACGACAGGGCGCGCCAAGGAACCCCTCCGTCGCCTGATAGATCGGATCGGGCCGCACCCCAAGCCGTGCCGTGATGAAGACGCGCTCAGACTCATTGAGCGTTTCCGCGCCGTAGAACAGGCGGCGTAAATCCGGCCATACCCGTCCCCGTGTGGCCAGCGCGATCAGCACTTGAGGCGGGGCGATCAGGACCTGCGGGTCATACCGCTCCATCGCCTCATCGCGTCCGCTCAGGTCCAGCGGGAAGAAGCGCACCCGTCCGCGGTCATACAGCGGATTGCCCGCCCTCAGGCATACGGCGATGCGTTTGACCCTCAGCAGGTCCGTGGGTGAGAAAAGCTTACCGGCCAGCAAGCCCGCATAGACCGAACGTTCTTGCGGCGAGGTGACGAACAGGCCGCGCGTCCCTCCGCCGGTGCCGGTGGAAAACCCGGCGCTCAACCCGTTGGGGAGGCGGGCGGTATGGCCGTGTTCAGCGGCTTCGGCGGCAGCAAATAGATCGGTATGGCTGAGCCCTACCGTGCTGTAGGCAGCAAAGTGCGCGCGAAACGTCGCGGTGTCGATCACGGGTATCTGGCTGAGTTCGGCGTCGGCATAGGGGGCCAGTGCCGGACTTAAAGCGAAGGATTGCCTTAGCTGCGTCAGCCGGGAGGCCTGCCGTTTCTCAAGTTCGGCGCGGCTGTTCGGCAGGCGTCGCGCAGCGGCATAGGCGGCGATGGCATCAAAGACCATGTCCCACCCATTTGCGCGCGGTGGCTTCGCAGTGCGAGGGGATAAGCTCCACGCTTCCGGAAAGGGTATTCAGTTTACGGAGCGTCTGGCGATAGGTCTCGGTATGACCCAGAAGGCCGGTGGTCAGGGCCGGGGGTGGTGCGTAGTCGCTAATCGCCGACATCGACCAGGCGGCGTCACCGATGAAGAAGGCGGGGTTTGCTCCGGCTACCCACAGACCCCAGTGACCGGGACAGTGGCCGGGCAGTTCTACGGCGATCAGGCTGCTGTCGCCGAACAGGTCAACGGCGGTGTCAAATGGCGCTGCCGGTGAGGGTGCGGGCGGCAGGTCTTCGAAACAGGTGATCTCAAGATCGTCCGGCACCAGAGCGCTGAGCAGGCCCTGCCGGACGCGGCCGAAACGGCTGCCTGAACGCAGGCGCTCAAGGCCCGCGCGCGCCGCGAAAATCCGGGCGTGGGAAAACTGCGCGAGGCCCGCCACGTGGTCGCCGTGGAAATGCGAGACGACGACGGTGCGGATGTCGCCGACGGTGAGACCGAAGCGTGTAAGCTGGGCCTCAAGGCTTTGGGCTTCGTCGTACTGAACCGGCGTTGCCCAGCGATAGAGACGTTCGGGCAGGGGCTCGGTGGCGGCGAAAAAGCGCGGATGATAGCCGGTGTCGAACAGGACGGGGCCGTGGTCGCGGTGGACGATCAGGCCGACCAGTGCCGGAAAATCGACGGCGCACACATGCCCGCCGCGCCGCGCCATGAACTCCGGATGACGGCAGGCTCCGACCCTCAGCACATGCCAGCCCTCGATCATTGCGTGCCTCCTGTTGCGGCCAGCTCAAGCGCCGTGGCGAAGGCGTCGTGACGGGGAGCGTAATCGAGCAGGCGGCGCGCCTTCGTCAGGTCGAAGGTCTGTGAAAAGGCCAGAACGCTCAGGCCGTAAAAGGTGATGGGCGGTTCCGGCTGACCGGGAAGGCGGCGGCAAACGGTCTCAGACGTGCGGGCCAGCGCAGCGGCCAGCGGCCAGGGCAGGTCGATGATCCGCACCGGCTGCGCGCGCGCTTCGGACAGGAGGCGGATCATATCACGCAGTCGCATGGCCTTGCCGCCGGAAATATTGATGACGTCGCCCCGCAGGTTTTCGGCGCGTTCAAGGGCGGTGACGAGGGCCTGAGCGACATCGCGCACATCGGTCAGTTCGATCAGCGCCTGTCCGCCGCGCACCAGCGGAAAGCGCCCCCGGTCGATCAGGCGCAGGACGCGCGGCAGCAGTACCGTATCGTCCGGTCCGACGATAGCACGCGGGCGGATCGACACACAGGCCATGGCGGAATCCGAGGCTGCGCTGACCTCAGCCTCGGCGAGGGCCTTGGTGGCAGCGTAGGCATTGAGGGGATGTTCCGTGATCGGATCATCCTCGGTAAGGCCGGTCTGATCGCAGGTGCGGGCATAGACGGACGGCGAGGACACGAAGACGAAACCCTTCGCTCCGGCTGCGCGTGCCATCACCATCAGCCGCCGGGTAGCCACAACATTGATCTCATGAAAATCGCCATAGCGACCCCACGGGCTCGACAGGGCAGCGCAATGGATCACGCCGTCCATACTGTCCGTCAGAAAGGGAAGGGCCTGAGGATCGAGCAGGCTGGCGGGCCGGAACTCTGCGCCCATTTGAATAAGACGTCCGGCTTTTTCGGCGTTGCGACCGGTGGCGCGCACCTGATGACCGGCGGCGATCAGGGCGCGGGTGACCGCCAGCCCCAGCCCGCCCGTGGCCCCGGTGACCAGCACCCGGCTCAAAAGCGCAGCACCATGGCACCGACGCTGACGCCCGCCGATGTCCCCAGCAGCAGGGCGTGGCTGCCCGGCGTCAGGCGGCCTTGCCCGCGGGCGGCGCACAGGGCGGTCGGCAGGGAGGCGGCGATCTGATTGCCGGTGTCGGCGAAGATATCGACGACGCGTTCGGGGCGCACACCGATCAGGTGGCGGACATATTCCAGCCCGGGCTGACTGGCCTGATGGCAGATGACCGTGTCGATAGCGTCAGGTGTCAGTCCGGCATCGGCAGTAACCGCCGCGATCATCTTCGGCAGGTGCTTGCCGGTGGTCTTGAAGATGCCGAAGGCGTTCATGTGAAAGCGCGCGCCTTCGCTGAGGGCCTCAAAGCCGTGTTCGATGCGGATGCGTGTGCCGCCGGATTTGAGGTGCGCCAGTTCCTTACCGTCTCCGAAGGTCTGGAACCGCGCCGACAGAAGTGCCGGGCCGTCCGTGTCGGCGGCTTCGACGCACACGGCTGCGGCACCATCGCCGAAGATGGCCGACATTTCCGGATGGCTGTAATCAAGGCCCGCCGTGGCGATGTCACCGGAGACAATCAGGGCGCGTTTCCATCGTCCGGCGGCGAAGCCCAGCGCGACGACATCCAGCGCGCTCAGGAAGGACAGGCAGGTCATGTTGATGTCGAGGCAGTGGATGCCCGACTTGCCGAGGCCGAGCGCGTGCTGAACGAGGACCGAAGTGCCGGGTATGGGCTGCTCCATCACGCCGCAGGCACCGACGATCAGGTCGAAATCGCTGCCCCATCCGGCTTCGTCGAGGGCGATGCGACCGGCTTCGGCGGCCATATAGGATGAGGTTTCGTCCGGACCGGCGACCCCGCGCGCGGCAATGCCGAATTTCTCTTCGGTCCAGCCGCTGACCTGTCCGAACCTTTGATCCAGCTCCGTCGAGGGACGTCTGTGGCGGGGGCGATACACGCCGCAACCGCTGAGTTTCAGTCCGATCGGAAAGGTCATTCGCCACGCTCCGTCACGAACCGGGCGTCATTGCATCGCCCGGCCCCAACGTCCCCGCCCTCGGTATAGGCAGGGCGCGAACATTGTTCAAGTCCTCTCAGGGTGGTTAGCGCAGATGTGAAGAGAGGCTGGTTCACAGCCATTTCAGGCGCTTGAACCGGTAATAGAGCAGGCCGCAGACCACGGCGATGACGGCAAGGACGACGAAATAGCCGTAGGTCGTCTTAAGTTCGGGCATGTGCTCGAAATTCATGCCGTAAATGCCGGCAATCGCCGTCGGCACGGCCAGTATCGCCGCCCATGAGGCCAGTTGCCGCGTAATGGTGCCGGTGCGCTGCTGCTCCATCAGGTTGCTGAATTCGAACACCGAACTCAGCACTTCGCGCAGGTCGTCGACAATGGTCTGTACCCGGCGGACGTGGTCGAACACGTCGTTAAAATAGGGCCGCGCTTCGGCGTCGATGCACGGCAGGTCCAGCCGCACCAGCTTGTGCGCCATTTCCGCCATCGGGGCCAGCACGCGCTGAAAACGGATCAGTTCGCGGCGCAGGGTAAAGATGCGGGTGATTTCCCCGCGGCCCAGAAAGGTGTCGATGGTCCGGCGCTCCATCTGAAGCACCTCCTCTTCGATATCCTCGACGATAGGCAGGTAGCCGTCGACGATGAAGTCGAGAATAGCGTGCAGGATGTAATCGACGCCGTGGCGCAACTGCTCCGGATTGCCCTCCAGCTCCTGACGAAGCTCGGTATGGGCGCGCGCCGAGCCGTGGCGGATGCTGATCAGGTGGTTGCGCCCGACGAACATGGCGGTTTCGCCATAGGCGATGTGGCCGTCTTCCAGATGGGCGGTCTTGGCCGAAACGAACAACTGATCGCCATAGATGTCGATCTTGGGCAACTGATGGGCTTTGAAGGCGTCCTCGACGGCCAGCGGGTGCAGGCCATACCGGTCCTTCAGCGTACGCAGTTCGGCTTCGGAGGGTTCGTAAAGGCCGATCCATACGAACTCCGACTTGTCGACGGCGCAGGTGACCGTTTCATCGAGGCTGAGTTCGCGGACAAACTGTCCGTTGCGATAGAGGCGGGCGGCGATAACGGTCATGCAGAGGACTCACGGACGCTTTGCGCTCATGCTAAGGTGCATTGCCCAAAGTGCGAAACGGTTTTGTCCGGCGCATCCGTGTGCTGCCGTGGATTTATGTGGAGGCCTTGCGATGTCTGTAAAAGCGGTCACCCCCATCCTCAATGTGTCGAGCATCAGAGACAGCATCGTCTGGTTCGAAACACTGGGCTGGCGACAGGGGTTTGTCTGGCCGGAGGGGGCTGACGAACCCGGTTTCGGCAGCGTGTGCAGCGATAATGCGCAAATCTTCCTGTGCTGCGGGGCGCAAGGGTCGCGCGGTCAGGTGAAGCCGAAGTTTCCCGGCGATGATGAAACCGACGGGGTGTGGATGTCGTGGTGGGCTGAAAGCCTTGAGGCGGTCGATGCCCTCTACG
>JASGGL010000041.1:0-17892 GCA_047605065.1 Asticcacaulis sp. | reverse complement strand
CCAGCGGGTCGGCGGCCATGGAGACGATGGCGCCGTTGGCCTTTGCCGTGGCGATCACCTGACGGAAGTCGCGCACCTCGCCCGACGTACCGGGATATTGCAGCAGAACGCCGAAAACATCGGCGTCGAGATCGCTTTCCGGATTGCCGACCACGACCTCCCAGCCCAGCGGCTCGGCGCGGGTGCGCACAACCGCCAGAGTTTGCGGGTGACAATCGGCATCGACGAAGAAGCGGTCGGCCTTGACCTTCGACGAACGCCGCGCCAGCGCCATGGCTTCGGCGGCAGCGGTGGCCTCATCGAGCAGCGAAGCGTTGGCAACATCGAGACCGGTCAGGTCGCACAGCAGCGTCTGGAAGTTCAGCAGCGCCTCAAGGCGGCCCTGACTGATTTCGGGCTGATACGGCGTATAGGCCGTGTACCAGGCCGGATTTTCGAGGATGTTGCGCTGAATGACCCCCGGCAGCAGCGTGCCGTAATAGCCCTGCCCGATCAGCGACACGAAGGCCTTGTTCTTCGAGGCCATGCCGCGCAGCTTTTCCAGAACCGCCTCTTCGTCCAGCGCCTCGCCCACGCCCATCGGCGCGCGCTCACGGATAGCGACGGGGATGGTCTGATCGATCAGCTCATCGATATCCGATACCTTCAGCGCCGCCAGCATGGCGGCGGTTTCGGCTTCGGACGGACCGATATGACGGCGGACGAAAGGACCCTGAGAGGACTGGTTGGACTGACGCATGAAATTTACCTCTAAGCATCCCCCCTGATATCAGGGGGGAAACCGGCAAAGCCGGAGGGGGGTTAAACCGGTGGTCTTAACCCCACCGTCTTCGCCGCCTTCGCGACGGCGAATCCACCTCCCCTGAAATCAGGGGAGGCGCTTGATTTAAAGAGTCGCCAGATAGGCTTCGTAAGCGACGCGATCCATCAGCTCATCGAGCTGGGCCGGGTTGGTCAGCTTGATCCTGGCAAACCAACCACCGGCTTCGGCGACGGCATTGACGGTTTCCGGCGCGTCGGACAGGGACGCATTGCCTTCGATCACTTCGCCATCGACCGGCGCATAGACGTCGGACGCCGCCTTAACCGATTCCACCACCGCGAAGGCCTCGCCCTTGGTCAGCACCTTACCCGCTTCGGGGACTTCGACGAACACCACATCGCCCAGAGAGTCGGCGGCATAGGCCGAGATACCGACAAAGGCCGTGCCATCGGCTTCGGCGCGGACCCATTCGTGTTCTTTGGTGAATTTCATAGCGATAACCCCTCTTACTTCTTGGCGGGACGACGGTGATAACCGTTTCTGACGAACGGAATGGAGACGACTTCGGCGGGATAGGCGCGGCCGCGCACATCAAGCTGAAGCGCGGTGCCCAGCGCGGCGAACGACGCCGGCACATAGCCCATGGCGATGGAATAGCCGAGGCTGGGCGACGGCACACCCGAGGTGACCAGACCGATTTCCGCACCACCAGCGTCCAGTATCTTCGCCCCATCGCGGGCGGGCGGACCGGACAGCACCTTAAGCGCCACACGGGTCCGCGTCAGCTCACCGGCCACCGCCTTGCGGATACGGTCGATGCCGCGCACGTCGCCGCGCTCAAGGCGCGACTTCGACATGCCGAACGACAGGCCTGCCTCCACCGGCTCGTAGCTGGCGTCCATTTCGTGACCATAGAGCGGCATACCGGCTTCGAGGCGCAGGGAATCGCGCGCGCCCAGACCGATCGGCTTGACCGCCTCAAAGCTCAACAGGCGGTCCCACAGTTCGGCGGCACGGGCGGCGGGGAAGCTGATTTCGAAACCGTCTTCGCCGGTATAGCCCGAACGGGAGATAAAGGCCGTTTCCCCCAGAAGCTCGAACGTACCGCAATCCATGAAGTACATCTCGCAGGCCGCCGGACACAGCGTGGCCATCACGTCCTTCGCCTTCGGCCCCTGAAGCGCCAGAAGCGCGCGATCCGGCAGGATCTCAAAGCGCGCCGCGCCTTTCAGATTGTCGGCGATGATCGCAAAATCCTGATCCTTGCACGCCGCATTGACCACCAGGAAGAAACCCTCAGCCTCAGGGCGCGATACCATCCAGTCATCGAGGATACCGCCGTCTTCGGCCAGCAGCAGCGAATACTTCTGCTTACCGGCCTTCAGGGCGGCGAAATCGGTCGGCGTCAGGGCTTCGAGCGTCTCGATAGCCCCCTCACCCGTCAGACGCGCCTGCCCCATGTGGGAGACGTCGAACAGACCGGCTTCGGCGCGCGTCCATTTGTGCTCGGCCATCACGCCTTCGTACTGCACAGGCATGTTGTAACCGGCGAACGGCACCATGCGCCCGCCAAGGGCAATGTGCTGCGCTTCGAGCGGCGTGGATTTCAGAAGGGCGGAACTACCGGTATCGGACATAGGAGCCTCAGGAGCAGCAAGCGGACATGGGTATGCGCAGACGGTCTAATAAACGCGATCTGCCCCCGCTGTCCCTGTGACCTGAGAGATTTAGGCACCCGTTGTCAGGGGCCGTTGCTCCGTCGGCGGATGTCCGGAGACACCTCTTTCCAGCGTGTAAAATGATCCACGGTCCTTTGGCCTGAGCGTTTCCGGGGCGGTTGCGCCTTCGGCGGCGTGCACGAGTCACGCACTCTCCCGTGGGTCTTCTCGCTTGTGCGTGAGGCCGCGTTAAGAGTCAAGAGGCCGGGAGAGGTCCGCCATTTAAACTCCGTAAGCCGCAAACTTGGCGAACATGTCCTCGAAGGTCAGACGGGCATCCACGCTGGTGAAAATCCGCATGGGGCGTCCGTTCGCCGCCGGCTCATAAAGGCCGTTATCGCCGATGCGCGGCGTCGGGCGCACCACATAGGCGCTCGATGACGGGTCAGCATCGAAGGAAGACTGCAGCGCCGTCAGCGTGACCAGCGGGCTGTCGCCCAGCACATAGGTCTCCCCCAGATTATAGCTGATCGAGGTGATCACCCGTTCAAGCTGACCCAGCAGATAGCGGCCCAGAGCCCCCGTGCCTTTCAGACCGGCGATCAGTTCGGCGTGCGAGATATTGAGCTGACGATAGACATTGCGCGGCACCTGCCAGATTTCGACTTCGGAATCGTTGAAAACCGTCTGGGCCGCCGGCAGATCGATGGTCAGGTTATATTCCTTGGCCTTGCGCATCGGCACCTCAGGCAGCAGGTCGGCATGCTCCATGCCGCCGATCCACACCAGCCTGATGCGCTTGCCTATGGCGGGCTCAAGCCGCAGCGCTTCGGCCAGATCGGTCAGTCCTGCCCCGGCTGCATAGTAAAGCGGCAGCTTCGTATCCTCACGCAGGGCTTCGGCGATGATCAGGCGCACGGCCTCGGTGCGTTCCGGCTTTGCGCCCGGCACAAGGGCCTGATTACGCCCGGCGATGACCTTAGGCGTTCGGGCCAGCTTCATGGTGGCGTAGAGTTCATTCACACGCCTCACGGCGTTATCGGCCTGCGTGTCCGAACCGTCGAGGAAGTCTTTGACGTGGATGTGCGAACCGATGATCAGCGGAATTTCGATCGAGGGCGACGCCAGATGGTGCGCCAGCTGGAACAGCCCATCCGGATCACCGGAAAAGTCGTTGTCGATAATGACCCGCTGACGCGGTTTGACAGTCAGGGCCGAAGCCATGGACGGCAGCACTGCGGCCAGCACCGGCGCGGCGGCCAGCGCCCCTATCAGCCCGCGCCGCGACATCCGTGACTCCGCTCCGGACATTTCGCCCTCCCTCATTTTTATTGTATGAGTTCATAGGCTTAATGCGTTGAGCTTCGCCTGTAAAGACGCTCAGCCCTTGTGCTTTTCCACCTGCGCCCCGGTCAGTATGGTTTCCAGCATACGCTCGCGGCTGCCGACGCGTTCGAACCCTTCCAGCGCCTTGGGTTTCAGTGCGCCGCGCACCCCCTGCACCGCCGCCGTCACCGCTGCCGTCAGGGCCGCCACATCGTCGAACACGAAGTCCGGATGGGTCGTATCGGCCACATGCCCCTGCCTCAGGGTGAAGGCCGGAACGCCCTTGCCCAGCGCATAGACCGCCGAAGACGCTCCGCCGGTGCGACGCGGATTCACATACAGATCCGCCAGATCGTAAAGCCCCAGCATGTCCTTGACGAAACCGGGGAAGCGCAATTGTGCCGGGTCGATCACCTCGGCAATAAAGGCGCGGGTCCGGTCCGACGTCCCACCGGCAAACACCAGCCGTATGGACGGATCGATGGCCGCCAGCCCCTTAAGCATCTCGCGGTTCTCAGGCCCCAATTCGTTATCGAGCCGGTTGCCGACGACCGTGATGACAAAGTCCTCATCGCTGAGACCGAACATAGCGCGATCATAGTGCTCGCTCTGCGGCGGCATGTCGTAATTATAGAGCGCCTCGATCACCTTGACGTTTTGCATACCGAAATGCGCCACCGCCGCGGCCTCGAGCTCACCGTAGGGGTGGAAGACAACATCGTATTCCGATGTCCGCGTCGGCAGAAGTTCGGTCCCCGCAGGCATGGTGATGGTCTTGACGCTCTGGGCCAGAAACTCGGCGCTGAAATTATAAGCACCGTAGTTGAGGATGAATTCCGGCTGCCAGACCTCGACGAACTCCATCAACGCAATATAGCCCGGATGCGACGGCATGTCGGACGGCGTGAAGATTTTCAGATTATCGACCCCATAGGCGTTGAGCACCTGAAAACCCGACAGTTGCGGGTGGACGTTGTTGGGAAATTTTTCCAGCAGCGGCAGGTCGATCTTCGACGGACGCTCATTGGTGTTGATGACCACGACGTCATAGCCCCAGACGTCGCGCAGGATGCGGAACTTGGCCAGCGTATCGACCGTTGGCGCGTGCGGCGGCATCAGGAACTGCGACAGCAGGATCGCGCAGCGCCCCTTTTGCGGCGTAAAGCTCAGCGGCTTGAAATAGCGGAACCAGCGCGCGTACAGGTCGAAATAAAGGTCCCCCATATCGAAGCCGACATCGACCCCGCGTGAGAAACACAGGCTGTTGATGGTGAAGAACAGTTCGGTCTTGAAGCGGCGGTCCTGCACCACCTCATAGGCCTTCATCAGTTGCCGCACGCCATAGGTGTTGTCGGCGTATTTCCCGGCCGCGCTGGCCAGAAGCAGACAGGCCGCGATGTTTTCGGCCCAGTTCGACGGCTGAGACAGCACTGCGTCCACCGCCTTAAGGATGGCCTGTTTCTGAGCTGGCGTAAGGGTTGAGGGCGCGACCTGACTGCTGAGGACGGTCTGTAATCCCGCATCGGTGTTTTCACCGCGCGATATCGACACAATGGCTGAAACCAGTTCCTGAGCCGCGTCTGCCATGACCTCACCCCACCGCAAATACACCTATGAGTTGGCTAAGGAGATTTGCGCAAACCGTCAATGCGGCGGATCAGCCGTTGTTGACGATCATCTTGAGGTGGCCTTTTTCGCGCAGTTCCGGCGGATCATAGGCTTCGGGGCGCTCGATAACGTTCTGCGGCCCCAGAAGGCGGGTGCGATACTTCGTCATCTGAGGCAGGAGCGAGGCTTCGAGGTGATCGCGCTCAATCTCGATCACACGGTCGGCATACTTCAGTATGTGTTTGTTCGGGAACCGCCCCGGCGGGCAGACCAGAACCAGTTCCTTCTTCGGAAAGCGTTCCTTGAGGTAGCGCGCCGTCGCCGCATGGTCGCCATCGGCCGACACGAGATAGCAGACATCGAACAGGTTATCTTCGGCGTCTGCCGCGATCGACAGGGACAGATTGACGTCCCCCTGCTTTTCGATGGCCAGGTGCCACTGATGCCCGCAGGCATTGCAGCCGTCGATCGCCGAAACGAAATGGCCGATACGGCAGATCACGCCGCGGGCCATCAGCGCCTTCATATAGTCTTCGTGGCGCTTCATCTTGGATTTGCTCTGCGGCCGGAAGGCCGAACACCAGACGACGCGCTTCACCACCTCGTCGGCAGGCGCGATGACCTGCGCCAGCGCCTTGAGATCCAGCCATTTCAGGTAAGGCCGCTTATAGGCGTCAACGGCGTGGTAAAGGTTGAAGCCATCGTAATAGATGGCCGCACGTTTGCGCATGAAGGGCCATCGAAAGCCCCCCATTCCGCCCAGCTTCACAGCCGGTGCCTTGCCCTTCGTACTGGCTTTCTCAGGCTTGGACATCGACCCCAAAACGACGTAAGCGTTAACCCTCTGCTAACACTTAAGCGCATGTTTGGCGGTTTGTCAGTATCTTTCCGGTGACAGTTTCATTTTCACCGAAGCACAATCCGATAAAGTGAGCCCTACCTTAGGAAAAAGTGCGCGACCGCTTAAGGTCGGACGCGCGCTAAGCCTTAAGGCTTCACCTTGGCGAAGCGGAAGCGCTTCCCCTGACGGTTGAAATCGGCCATCTGCGGCGTCACGTCAAAGCCGACGAGGACTTCGAAGTTCGAACCGGCCACGCTTTGCGAAGCGCGCGGGATGACGATGTTTTCGACGCGGGTGGCCACATCGACCGTCTGCTGACCGGCGAAGTTCACCGGCAAGTCGAAATATTCCTTGGCCAGAACCGTATTGTCACGATCGGTAACCGCCACCCAGTAGCGATAGGTGTTGCCGTCGGCCTGCGCCTTAGGCCCTTTACCCAGCGAGAAGCCGATGATCATGGCGATCTGGATCGGCTCATCGCCCTTATAGGCGCAATCCGAAGCGATACCGTTGATCTGACCCGTCCACTTTGCTTCGGACGAGGCTTCCTTGTTGTTGTCGAACTCCTGATAGCGCGCGGCTTCGTAGAGCACCTTCACATAGGGGCACGGGCCGTCGGCGCGGCGCTTGGCCAGACGCAGATCCTTCTGTTCCCACTCTTCGTCGCTCTTGGCACGCTTGGCGCTATCGTCTTCCGACTGTTCGCGGTCACGGTTGCGATCGCGGCTCTGGGCGGCGGCAAGATCAGGCAGAATCGCCGCGGAAGCCACACCGGCCACAGACAGACCGAACAGGAGCGCACGCAGTTTGGAAGACATGAAGGTCTCTTGAGCTATAGGATGACGTCAGGGACGCGGCGAAGCGCCCCGCTTTTAGTAGCGCCTCGCCCACGAATTTCAAAGGCCTAATCAGGGATATGGGCGACTTCATGGCGAAGGGGTTGCGCTGGCGATACGCCTTATGCCGTTGCGACCTGTGTACGGCCCATAATCGCAGTGGCGCACGCGGCCAAAAACGCCTATCTATTCGCCATGCAAAAACCCGCTCTTACCTTGCAACTGGCCACGCCGCGCGGCTTCTGCGCCGGTGTCGACCGCGCGATCCAGATCGTCGAACGCGCGCTGGAACTCTATGGCGCGCCGGTCTATGTCCGCCATGAGATCGTGCATAACAAGCATGTGGTCGACCGGCTCAAAGGTCTTGGGGCGGTTTTCGTCAAAGAGCTTGAGCAATGTCCGCCGGACCGTCCGGTGGTCTTTTCCGCCCACGGCGTACCGAAGTCGGTCCCGGCCGAGGCACAGTCGCGCAAGATGTTCTTCCTCGACGCCACCTGCCCGCTGGTCTCCAAGGTCCATGTCGAGGCCGAACGCCACCATGAGGCCGGACGTGAAATCCTGCTGATCGGCCACGCTGGTCATCCGGAGGTCATCGGCACCATGGGACAGCTACCCGACGGCGTCGTCAAACTGATCGAAACGGTCGAGGACGCCGCCGCGTTTACGCCCGTCGATCCGAAAAATCTGGCCTTCGTCACCCAGACCACCCTGTCGGTCGATGACACGGCAGGCATTGTCGCCGTGCTGAAAGAGCGCTTCCCCGACATCTCCCTGCCGCACAAGGAAGACATCTGCTACGCCACCACCAACCGTCAGGACGCGGTCAAGCGCGTGGCCGAGGATTGCGACCTCTTCCTTGTCATCGGCTCGAAGAAGTCCTCCAACTCGCAGCGTCTGGTCGAGGTCGCCTTACGGGCGGGCGCAAAGGCCGCCTATCTGGTCGATGACGCTTCTGAGGTCGACTGGAGCTGGTTTGACGGTGCCACTGTCGCCGGGGTCTCCGCCGGGGCTTCGGCACCGGAAAACCTGATCGAAGACCTGATCCGCGCCATCCACGACCGCTTCGAGGTCACCATGAGCGAAGACAGCGGCGTGCGCGAAACCGTGACGTTCAAGCTGCCGCGTGTGCTGACCGAGGCTTCGGCCTGACCCCATGAAAAAGATAACCATCTATACCGACGGAGCCTGCAAAGGGAATCCGGGCAAGGGCGGCTGGGGCGCTATCCTCATCTTCGGACCGCACGAAAAGGAACTCTACGGCTACGATCCGCAGACCACCAACAACCGCATGGAACTGATGGCCGTCATCATGGCGCTTGAGGCCCTGAAAGAACCTTGCGAGATCGAGCTTCATGCCGACAGCCAGTACGTCCTCAAAGGCATCAAGGAGTGGATTCACGGCTGGAAGGCGCGTGGATGGAAGACCGCCGACAAGAAACCGGTGAAGAATGACGACCTGTGGATGCGCCTCGACGCCGCCCGCCAACGCCATAAAATTCACTGGCACTGGGTCAAGGGCCACGCCGGACACGAGATGAACGAGCGCGCCGACGGACTGGCCAACAAAGCGATCACCGAGGCAGCGGCCTGACGGGGGGCTTAATGGGGGGGATATCATGATCAGTATGGCCCGGTTTATCACCCTGTGGGGAGAGGATGACTACCCTCCGGAAAAGGTTACAGTCAGGGCTCTGGCGCAGGCCGAAGCGGAACTGTCGTTTCAGTTTCCCGACGATTACCGTCAGGCCGTCCTGACCTATGGCCTGCCGCGCACGACCTTTGACCTGATGAACTCTGCGGCGGAGCAGGATTTTGACGACCGGAACTATGTTCAGGCGATCAACGACTTCCTTAGCCCGGATGGTATCGTTCAGACCACCCGGACATGGCGTGAAATCGGCCTGCCCGCCGGTCTGGTGGCTATCGGTTCCGATCCGTCCGGGAATCTTTTCTGTTTTCCCATTGCGGCCAGCGCTTATCCGCCCGGCTCGGTACAGCTCTGGCTTCACGATTTCGACGATGTGACGCACGTCGCCGATTCTTTCGAAGACTGGCTCGACGCCATGTGCCGGATCAGATTTATCGAAGACGACGAAGATTAAGCCCTTTAAAGTCAGCTTCCGCAGCCGTTGAACAGAGATACCGCCTTGCCGCTATTGAAATGGCTGAACGCATGGACCACACCTCCCTTCGAGGAACTGACGAACGCGCGACTGCACGACCTCATGCATGCGACCGTCGAGCGCCTCCTGCCTGAAGGGTTTGAGGCCGCCGGAGAGTTGAAATGGGTGCGCGACACGTATGCGCCCGTTCGTCATGTCTTTGGCTTCACTAAGTACAAAGGAGGAATCCTGCGACCTTATTGGGGCCTTTCGCTTGATTTCGTGCCCCATGTTTCGGGGAAACAGATCAGATGGCACCGCTCTAACGCCACGGCACGACCGGACTTACACGTTCCGCCCCGCGACCCCGCCCTGTCACTGCCCTATATTCACGGCGAAAGACCCGTTCGCCGTGGCCACCCTACCGTCGTTACCACCGCCATCACGCGCGCAGAACCATTCTGGTCGAACGCCACCACAATAGAGAGCCTGCCTCAGGCGATCGCGGGATTACGCGCCTATCTGCATGGGGCCGATCTGGGATTTTATAACTATACGCAGCATGCCCTTACGGCGGCCTTTGTACACGCGCAAAACGGCAATCTGCCCGAAGCCCTGAGCGAACTGGCCCATCATAGCGTTCTATGGGACTCCAGAGTTTATCAGGATCTGCAAAAGCGGCTAGAAGACGCTTTTGTGCGCCGTTCCAACCAAATGTTGTGAAGTCACAACATTTGCGTTGACTCATCACGTCCGTAAATGTTAGGCATTCACAACATAAAGACAGGAGATCAAAACCAAATGTACAGCTGGCCCAACTCCCCCGCCTATGTCGTGAAATCCGTGAGCCTGTGGGCTCTGTTCCTTGCCGCCATTTTCGCCGTCACCTGGGGCAAATATAATGGCTGGCCCGCCCCGGCCCTGTGGGCACTGGCGCTGGTACCCGCCCTGACCGTCATCATCCAGATGGGCATGGTCTATCGCCTGATCTCGAAGCAGGACGAATTCATCCGCGCCCTGATCGCCAAGCGCATGCTGTTCGCCATCGGCGCGGTCATCACCCTCGTCGTCGCCTACGCGCCGTTTCAGCAGTTGCTGAGCGCCCCGGAAATCCCGGCATGGCTTATCTACCCGCTGTTCTGGACCCTGTTCGGCATGTCCGGCATGGTCATCAATGACGGAGGCCGCTCGTGAAAAGCCGCCTCAAGGTGCTGCGCGCCGAACGCGACCTGACGCAGGAGCAACTGGCCGATCTGGTCGGTGTGTCGCGCTACGCCATCAACGCGCTGGAGACGGAACGGCACGATCCGTCGCTCGACCTCGCCTATCGCATCGCCTCGGCCTTTTCACTGAATGTCGAAGCCGTCTTTCCCAATCCGCATCCGCCCAAGGACATGCTATCCAAGGATACGCCACAATGACCCTGCTCAAACGCCTTGCTCTGATTGCCGCCCCCCTCATGATCGCCACTTCCGCCTTCGCCCAGCCGTTCACCAGTAACCGCATCACCGTCACCGTCGAAGGCGAAGGCCCGGACGTGGTGCTGATCCCCGGCCTGTCCTCCTCGGCAGAGATTTGGGACGGCACGGTGAAGGCCGTTCCCGGCTATCGTTACCATCGCGTTCAGGTCAAAGGCTTTGCCGGCGCCCCTGCCGAAGCCAATGGCTCAGGCCCCGTCGTTGCCCCGGTGGCCGAAGAGATCGCGCGCTATATCGAGACGGAAGAGCTAAAGCCCGCTCTGGTCGGGCACTCGATGGGCGGAACCCTGGCCATGATGGTCGCCGCCCGCCACCCGCAGGCCGCATCCAAGGTGATGGTGGTCGACATGATGCCCTTCATGGGGGCCATGTTCATGCCGAACGCCACGCCGCAAACCGTCGCTCCGGTCGCCGCCCAGATCCGCGACGGCATCGCCAATACCCCCGCCGCCTCACGCGCCGCCATGGCCGAACAGACGCTTGCCGGGATGATCAAAACGCCGTCCTTACGCGCCGGACCGGTAAAGCACTCGCTCGATTCCGACCCCGCCACTTCCGGTCAGGCCATGTACGATCTGATCACCACCGACCTGCGCCCCGAACTGAAGCAGATCACCGTACCCTTGCGCGTTCTGTGGGTGGTTCCGGCAGGTGCGCCGCTGACGGCACAGCAACTCGACGGCTATTACCGCCTGTCCTACGCCAATGCGCCGAACGTCACCCTGAAACAGATTGCGGACAGCTATCACTTCATCATGTTCGATCAGCCTGAGGTATTTCAGGCCGAACTGAAAGCCTTCCTGAAGGAATAAAAAATGCCCCGGTTCATCACCAGGGCATTTTTGTTAATCGAAGTCGAAGATGTCGAGCATATCGAAGCCCTTTTTCTTCTTCCGGTTCCCGTACTTGTCGTACTCGATCTTGCGCCCGTATTTATCGTATTCGATAGGACGGCCGTATTTATCCGTCTGAGACTGCTGATGATAGGGCTGTTGAGGATAGGGTTGCCGCGGCTGCTGATACTGGGGTTGCTGCTGATATTGCGGCTGTTGCGGGGGCGGCGCGCTATATTGCGCCGGTTGCGGGGCCGGTTGAGCCGCCACACCGCCGGACGCCAGCGACAGAAGCTTTTCCAGTTCTCCCCGATCGAGCCACACCCCACGGCACTGGGTGCACACATCGATCAGAATGCCCTCCTTGAGTACTTCGCGGAAATCTCCCCGGCAGACGGGACATTGAAGGGCGGACATGTCAGGCTCCTGTAAAGACGTGGCTTTTCAGAGACATGGGGCATGTCCGCACGCTTTCAAGGGGACCGCCGCGATGCAATCGGTTCCGCCCTATCGCCGCGTTTAATTACTGCCGAACTTATAGTTCAGCGCGACGCGGAAATAGCCGTTCGGGCGATAGGTCGTCTGATCCGAGCGGTAGGTGTCGGTGACACTCGAAGACCGGTACGCCCCCTTGCGCAGGATGTAGGGCGCGGAGACCACCACCGCCACCTTCGGCGTCAGCGGACGCTGCCAGCTCAGGTCCACGGTCCAGAACGGATCGCTGCGCGACTCGATATCGCGCGTAGACGCAAAGACGGAAGCCGTCGCCTGAAACTGATCGCCGCCCAGCGCCCCGCGCTTAGGACCATCATACTGAATAACCGACCGGGCCTGCCAGAACACCGTCTCGCGATTGCCCGCCGCATCGGCGACCACGGCGCGCCCGTACTTGTACCCGGCCGAACTGGTATGGGTCCAACGCCCTTTCCCCGGCAGACCCGCAATCGGCCCGCGCCAGTTGAGGTCGAAGCCGGTGAGACGCGTCTGCCCCATATTGGCCGGACGGCTGAGTTGCACGCCGTCCGCCCCCAGTTCCGACACCCAGACGATCTGATTGCTGGCGTCGCGGTAATAGACCGTCACGCCCCAGCTCGACGTCTTGCGCTCGACGTCGTAACTGGCCTCGACAGAGTTGATAAGGATCAGTTGCAGATCGGGATTGCCGCTGCGGGCGCTGGTCGAGGAATTATAGATGATCTGCGGGTCGTACTGACCAAGCTGTACCGGATCGAGGCGACGGCTATAGCTGAGCCTCAGCTTCTTCCCCTCCCCCATGGCCCGGCTGAGGTGCAGCGAGGGGAACCATTCGGTCTCACCGCCCTCCGCATCGAACGCCTGCCCCGGAAACCGGCGGCGGCGGTCCTCCACGCGCAGACCCGGCATGGCCGTCCACGTCCCCAGCGGCCATTGCAGGGTGACATAGGCCGCCGCCGTGGTTTCGCGCCCGGTAAACACGCTGCGACTATCGGCTTCACCGGCAAAGCTGCTGTCGAAGAGGCGCACAGCCCCCTGAGCCTGCGCCTTCCAGTCGAAGCCCGCGCTCAGGATGCGGTCGCTGCCCAACGGCTTCTCGTAATCGCCCTTGATCTGCCGATCATGCTGACGCCAGATTTCGTCGGTCCGGCGTTCGCCATCCGCGCGGCCGGGCCGGTCATCCTCAGTGTCATAGCGGATCGGATTGGACTGCTGATTGATCGAGTCGCTGATATCCACCGTCAGGCGCTCACCCTTGTCATCGGCAAAACTGTAGGTCAGGTTGTGGTCCCACGCCTTCATCCGCCACAGGTCGCGGGAGTTTTCGCTGTAGGCTCCGTCGTCGTCGCGCGCGGCATTCCAGCGCCAGGCGTCGAAACGCGGCGCGCTCTGGCTCACCCTGAGCTTAAGCGAACTGCGCGGCCCCAGCTTATAGCCCAGCCGCAGGTTACCGGATGTGGCCTGATTACGGATATCGCTATGCCCTGACTGCTCCAGGCGTCCACTGGCCGCCCCGGCCCCTATGCCCTCTCTCACCGTTTCATAGGCATAGTCGCTGAACTGCTTCGTCAGGTTCACCCCAAAGCCCCAGCTCCACGGCCCCTTGCCGTCATCGAAGCTGATCCCGCCGCCATAGCCGCCCAGTTCGTCGACCCGCGCCGACAACGTGCCGCGACGCTTCACCGTCTGGCGCTTTTTGGTGATAATATTGATGATGCCCTTGGCGGTACCCGCCGCGTACTGCGCCGACGGGTTGGTGATGACTTCGATACGCTCGATTTCCGACGCCGGGAGCGTCCGCAAAACCTGACGGCCTTCGGGCGGGGCCTTACCGTCCACCCAGATGGTCACCCCGGAATCGCCGCGCAGATAGATCTTATCATCCGCGGTCACGGTCACCGACGGCACCTTGGCCAGCACATCGCTCAGTTGTCCGGTCGAGGCCTGCGGATCGGTGCGCACATCATAGACACGGCGGTCGATGCGCGTCCCGGACGACTTGCTGGCGGTGACGGTGATTTCTTCGGGCTTGGCGGCGTCGGCAGGCTGAGTGTCAGTTGCTTGGACAGGCGTGCTCTGGGCCGGGGCCGCCTCCTGCCCACTGGCCACCGCCGGCAATATTAACCCCAGACCGGCAACCACCGGCCATACCCCCCATCTACGCATCTCACCCCCCAAAATCACGCCTGTACGCTCACCTTACGGAGCGTCAGCCTACCATCAATCACCGCCGGGATTCTGGCAAACAGAAAGCACGCTGTCCTGCCCCATAAATTAGGGACTAACCTGTGGCGCCAGATCATTATTTTTTTGATGGGAACATAATGATCTAGTTTTTTAGCCCCTCGCCGGGCGGTGGCTACGCCACCTTGGCCGCCGCCTCAATGGCGGCTTGAGCGAAATGATTCCACTAGAAATCATTCCGCTCTAAGCCCTTTGGCAAAGCGCTGCGCATTCCACACATAATGCATGGCCGACAGTTTCAACCGCTCGATCTGCTCTTCGGTCAGTTCGCGCGCCACGCGGGCAGGCGACCCGATCAGCAGCACACCGTCAGGAAAGACCTTACCTTCGGGCACCAGCGCGCCAGCCCCCACAAGACTGTTCTTTCCGATGACCGCCCGGTTGAGCACCACGGCATTGATGCCGATCAGGCAGTTATCGCCGATGGTACAGCCGTGCAGCATGGCCTTATGTCCTACGGTCACCCCTTCGCCGAGGGTCAGCGGCGCGCCCGGATCGGAATGCAGCACCGCGGCGTCCTGAATATTGCTGCGCGCCCCGATCACCATGGATTCATTGTCGGCGCGCAGAACGGCATTGAACCAGACACTGGCCTCAGGTCCGAAGCGGGCATCACCGATCACCTGTGCGGACGGCGCGATCCATACGCTGCCGTCTTCGGGTAATTGCGGCCCGACCCCGTCCAGAGCGAAAAGAGTCATCGCGTCAGTCTCCTCTGATTGTATCCTTATCCGTACCGGTATTGACTGGAGTGTGGCAAGCGAGACTCATTCGCGCAGGCACTCGCCTGTTTCGCGTATGCGAAAGAGTTTTCCACACCTATTTTAAGAACTCGGTAAGCATTGTGCCGGAATCTGTTAGTGTTCCTGAGGGGGAATCATCAGAGCCCCCCAAAGGGCCCGGCTACCGCCGGTCCGTTACCTATCAAGAGGTTCCAAGTGGATCTGAGGTACGTGTTCGCACCCGTTACGGTTCCCCCGCCCCCGGCGGCACGACCCGCAGGCAGCGGCTCTCCCGGATGCCCCCTCTTCTCCTCCCCTGACGCATACGCGAAGACGAACCCTTACACGGTTTCGTCTTTTTTTATGCCTCAAATCCAGCTTTTGTTGTCGCGCACTGACCGGACGCCTGCACTGCGTTCCGGCTTGCGCCTTTTTATGGAGGCCTGACCATGACCAAGCGTTCCACCAAGCGTTTCCTGCGCGAAGGTTCACTTGATGCCGAAGAATACGCCCGCGACGCCAAGGTGCGCCGCATCGGTGTTCACCACGGCAATTGGTCACCCATGGGTCCCGCTAACGAAGACCGCGAACAGAGCTATGTCAAAACCATCAAGGCCAAGTCCGATGGTCAGGCCCAGCTCCTCACCGCCATCGACGAAAAGAACCTCGTCCTGGCGCTTGGCCCCGCAGGTACCGGCAAGACCTATCTGGCCATTTCCAAGGCCGTCGAAGCCCTCGAGGCCGGTAAGGTCGGGCGCATCGTCCTGTCGCGTCCGGCGGTCGAAGCCGGTGAATCCATCGGCTTTCTGCCCGGCGACATGGAAGACAAGCTGGCCCCCTATCTGCGCCCGCTCTACGACGCGCTGACCGACCGCCTCAGCATGAAGCGCGTCAAGGCGCTGATGCAGGAAGGCCTGATCGAAATCGCCCCGGTCGGCTATATGCGCGGCCGCACCCTCAACAACGCCTTCGTGGTCATCGATGAGGCGCAGAACTGCACCTATACGCAGCTCAAAATGCTGCTGACGCGCCTTGGCTGGAACTCGACCATGATCGTCACCGGTGACCCGAACCAGTCGGACCTGCTGCCCGGCCTGTCTGGTCTGGCCTCGGTGGCCGAACGGTTCGAAGCGCTCGAAACCGTCGCCGTGGTCAACCTCAAGGACAAGGACATCGTCCGCCATCCGCTGGTCGCCCAGATGCTCGGCGTCCTGTAAACCCGACCACAGACACAAAAACCAAGGGCGGGGATCACTCCCCGCCCTTTTTTATTGCCCTTAGGTAAGAACGGGCGGTGACAACAGAATGGCCACCACAAACACAACGGCGTAACCAACGCCTATGCCCAAACAAAGGGTTAGGGCCTGCCAGAACGCCGTCAGGAGATTTTGCTTCAAATCAGCTTTCGGTCGGGAAAGGAAGCGTTCGGCGAAACTGGCAACCCAGAATACCCCGGTGGTGATCGGTACATACGGGCTTAGGGCATAGTAGCTTGCCCCTCCAAAACTCACGGCTCCCATCAGACCGGCGGCTACGCAGAATCCAACCCAGAACCCCGCCCAGACCCACTTCGAAGATTTGTATTTTGAAGCCTTCTGTTCGATCAATTCAGAAAACCAGCGGCGTGTAGAGGGTCGGCGTCCGGCTGAAATCGGCCTTGAGCGCCTGACGGCGCGGCGTGTCGGAAAAGCCGATATGCACCCACGTGCCTTCGTAGATCAACTGATCGAAAACGATATCGCTGGCCATGATCCGGCGGCAGATATCCAGCGGCGTACCAAAACGTTGCGAGACGAAATCGACCGCCCGACCGCTCAGGTGGGCGCTGCTACGCGCCCCGCCAATCCTGGTATTGAGCGCCACGCTGCGGTAACCGCTGCGCACGATGACCGGCTGCCCCAGAAGCGTGCGCACCTGATCCATACGCTGCGCCGTGTCCCGGAGGTTAGCCAGATGCTCCGGCGTCGGCGTATTGTCTATGCCGTTGCGCTCGGCGATATCCGACTGCGTCAGTTCTTCCAGCGTGAAATAGGTGCTGAGCGGCGTATGGCCGGGAAAGCTGGGGGGCAGCACCGGCTCAGGCCAGACCTGTTTGGCGCGCTCATAAAGCGCTTTGCGGTGGTCGAGCCCGTTGGTCCCGCCGTTGATGATGCGCGTGATCCCCGTCAGATCGTTGTCATCAGCCAGCGCATTGAGGTTCTTCGCCTGCCAGAAGGCCGCCGACGCCCGCGCCGCCGTCTCAGGCTCCTCCAGCTTTTCCGGCTGATCCACCAGCGGCAGGGCCGTCAGTTCACCATAGCGCGTATAGTTGGCGCGCCCCGTGATCATGATGAAGCCGCGCCCGATATAGCGATAACCATCCCCCGGATTGACGTTCCCCAGTTCAGGCCGATTGCCGTAGATGGCCTCGGCAATAGCCGATTTTTTGTCCTCCCGCGCCACCAGAGCCTGAGCGTTGGCCAGCGAGCCGATGCGCCGGGGGAAGGTGTTGTAAAGGCCCTGCGCGCTGTAGTTCAGATTTTCGACCAGAGCGCGGAAATTGTCGCTCTCATGCGCCAGTTGCGCCATGAAGTGCGCCAGCCTGCGCGGTGTATCTATGCCATAGGCCGCGCGCGCCGCTTCAAGCGCCGGGGCATAGAGGGTCAGCCGTTGCGCATTGGCCTGAGGCGACAGGGCCCTCAGCGTCTCGGCGGTGATCATCAGTAGTCCCTCTGTCGCAGGGACGCATCCGGCAGACCATCGTCATACTCCGCTGCCAGAACCGGCGCGGGCGCTGCCAGAGCCGCAGGCGCGGCGGTGGCAACAACAGGCTGAGAGGCAGGCAGGCTGATGACCCTCAGCGTCTCTTCGGTAGAACCGGGCGGCACCAGCGGGGTCGAGGGCGGCGTCGATCCGCCTTTGAAGGTGGAGCGCACCGTCATCAGCTTGCTCAATATGTCGAACCAGAAGGGCGCCCCCAGCGTTACCGCAAACGCCGTCATCACCCACCCCGCGATCAGCGCCGTCA
>JASGGL010000040.1:0-17984 GCA_047605065.1 Asticcacaulis sp. | reverse complement strand
GATCGGAACTGTGCTCTAAATTTTTGTTTTATCGCGCATTTGATTCCGAAAACCGTTGCACACTTTTCGGAATGCGCTCTAAACAGCAATCCGCGCATGGGGTTCCTCCGTGATTTTCACGGAGGATAAGGGCGCTTTAGTGCGACGTCCAGCCGCCGTCGATGGATTGCAGCGCGCCGGTGATCGACTTCGCCGCGTCCGAACACAGGAAGACGACCAGTTCGGCAATGTCGTCGGTTTCGACGAACTTCTTGGTCGGCTGGGCGGCCAGCAGCACGTCCTTGATCACCTGCTCCTCGGTGATGCCGCGCGCCTTGGCGGTGTCGGGGATCTGCTTTTCGACCAGTGGCGTCAGCACGTAGCCGGGACAGATGGCGTTGCAGGTGATGCCGAATTCCGCGCCTTCGAGGGCCACCGTCTTGGTCAGGCCGGCAATGCCGTGCTTGGCGGCGACATAGGCGGCCTTGAACGGCGAGGCGACCAGCGCATGGGCCGAAGCGATATTGACGATGCGGCCGAACCCGCGATCCTTCATGCCCTTGAAGCTGAGGCGCGTGGTATGGAAGGCGGCCGACAGGTTGAGCGCGATGATGGCGTTCCACTTATCGACGGGAAAATCCTCGATCGGCGACACGTACTGGATACCGGCATTGTTGACGAGGATGTCGAGCCCGCCCAGCTTTGCGGTCGTGTCGGCAATCAGGGCCTCGATGGCCTCGACCTTGGTCAGGTCCGCGCCGTTGAAGGCCACCTCGACGCCGAATTCGGCGGCAAGGTCAGCGCGAAGCTTTTCGATTTCGGCGGCATCCCCCATGCCGTTGAGCATGATTTTAGCGCCTTTCGACGCCAGCTTTCGCGCGATGGCCAGACCGATACCGGAAGTCGAGCCGGTCACAAGCGCGGTTTTGCCATTCAGCATGGGGAAATCTCCTTTTACTTTTGCGGGGGGGAAGTGTCGTCGGTCGCGGAACCCGTGGCCGTGTCTGTTGTCTTGGGGAGGGCGGCGCTCAGCGCCTGAAGGCCGCATTGCTCCACGAAGCCCATGGTGGCGCGGGTCTGGTTCTGCCCGTACTTGACGCAGGTCTTGGCCCACTGGCTTTGCAGTTCGCGCAGTTCCGCCGGATCGCGCGTATGGGAGGCCTGCTGCATCAGCGAGATGGCGTCGCGGGTGAAGTCGGTGGTTTCCTGAGCGTAGCGGTGCGAGGAGGCGGAGATCATCTCGATCATATTGACAAGGCTGCGCGCCGCCAGTTGCTGCTGCGCGCCCATCATTTTCAGTCCCTGCTCGAACGGTGATACGGGCTTTATCATGATCTGTCTCCCCTGCCTGTGCGATCGTTTGCCGGATCGGAATGAATTAAAGGAAAAGGCTCATTCCTGTCCGGATTTCTGATGGTTGCATATCGTCGCCCAAAACCGCCGCGCGGGTCCGGGCCTGTCGCTATAGGGCCGATCTAACCCTATTTCCTTGAAACTGACCACCGTTATTTACCGTCATTGTGCGTTGCAATAAAGCCCAAATCCGGCGAATTTTGGATAAGGTCGCAGCCATTTCAGGGCATTTCGCACGGGCCTACATGACAGCTTTTTAACGCCCGGCCCTCTTCACAGAGACGGCGGGGCGTTTTAGTAGTTGAGACGACAGAACCACAGGTAGGGGCGCGCAATTTCATGACCAGGGTATTGATTGTCGAGGACGATGTCGAAGCGGCCCTGACGATGGAAAAGGGGCTGACCGAGCAGGGGTTTCATCCCACGCTTACCCATGACGGCGAAGCGGGCCTTAAGGCGCTGCGCAACGCCGATTTCGATGTGGTGGTGCTCGATCGCATGATGCCGGGGCTGGATGGCGTGTCCATGCTGGAAATCGCCCGCTCCGAAGGCATCGACGTGCCGGTGCTTTTCCTCAGCGCGCTGGGCGAACTTGAGGACCGCGTTTACGGTCTTAAGGCCGGGGCCGACGATTATCTGGTCAAGCCTTATGCGCTGGTCGAACTGGTCGCGCGGCTCGAGGCGCTGCTGCGACGTAAGGAAACCGGCGCGGTGGAAACCACGCTGCGCGTCGGTGATCTCGAAATGAACCTGATCAGCCGCGTGGTGAAGCGCGGCAGCAGTGAGATCGACCTGCAACCGCGCGAGTTTCAGCTTCTGGAATTCCTTATGCGCCATGTGGGTCAGAGCGTGACGCGCACCATGCTGTTGGAAAAGGTCTGGGCCTATCATTTCGACCCTCAGACCAATGTCATCGACGTGCATATCTCGCGCCTGCGCGCCAAGCTGGACAAGGGGTTCGATCGCCCCATGCTCCATACGGTGCGCGGCGAGGGCTATCAGCTCAGACCCTGATCGCCTGACCCGTGGCCGTTATCCCCCGCCTTGCGCGTCTGCCGTTCCGCAGCAGTCTGTTCAGCGCCAACATGTTCAGGCAGACGCCGTTCCGCCTGACGCTGATGTTCATCACCGTCTACTCCTTCGTGGCGGTGCTGATCTTCGCCTATATCTATATCGCTTCGTCGGCGGAAACGCGCGCCGTGTCCGACGCGCAGGTGAAGTCGCGCATCGACTATCTGGAGGAGGTTTATCGCGAGCACGGCGAAGAGGCGGTGATCGAGACGCTGAGCGAGGAGGACATCACCGAATGGTTCTTCGTGAAGATCGTCTATCAGGAGGATGGGACGATCATGGCGCAGAACCGGCGCGCCACCACCGAGGTGTCGCCGCTGGTCTTCGAGCATATCCTGTCCGAGGCGACGCGGGTGCATGGCGACGAACTGCCGTTCCAGATCAATTACCGCCTGACCGATCCGGCGGGAAAGCGCAAATCCTATGCCTATCGCGGACAGGTCCTGACGCTTGAGCCGGGCCTGAGCCTCTATGTCGGTATGGACACCTCATGGTCGGAAAAGGGTTTCGACATGGGGTTCAAGGCCCTGTGGGGCGGTGGCGTGCTGGTCATCGTGCTGGGCCTGTTCGCCGGTATGATCATCAATAACGAGGTGTCGCGCTCGGTGCAGGGGCTGATGCAGGTCTTCGACGCGGTGAAGGAGGGCGACCTCAAGGCGCGTGCGCGCGTGCGCAATTCCGGTGATGAATTCGATGCGCTGGCCGAACGCGTCAATGAGACGCTGGATCGCATGGAAAAGACCATGGGCAACCTCAAATACGCGGGCGATGCCATCGCTCACGACCTGAGGACGCCGCTGTCGCGCCTGCGCTCCAAGCTTGAAGTATCGCTCTACGATGTCGAAAAAGACCCGTCTCAGGCCCCTGAGGTGATCGAGCGGGCGCTGGCCGAAACCGATCAGCTTCTGCGCACCTTCCAGACGGTGTTTTCCATCTCGCGCCTTCAGGCGGCGGGGCAGGCGCCGGACCAGAAGCTGTTTGACGCCTCGGCGCTGGCCGAAGACATGCGCGAGCTGTTTGAGATACTGGCCGAGGACAAGGGGCTCGAATTCACCGCCGAGATCGAGGCAGGCGTCAAGGCCTTGGGCAACCGGGATTTTCTGGCGCAGGCTCTGGCCAATCTGCTCGACAACGCCATCAAATACACGGCGCGCGGCGGGATCACCCTGCGTCTGAGGCACAATTCGCGCCGTGAAGTCGAATTTTCGGTCACCGATACCGGACAGGGCGTGCCTGAGGCTGACCGCGCGCGCATCACCCAGCGCTTCGTGCGCCTTGAAAACTCGCGCTCGCTGCCCGGCGTCGGGCTGGGCCTGTCGATGGTCGAAGCCGTGGCCGTGGCTCACCGCGGGCGGCTGACCATCGATGAAGGGCCGGGGGTCTATCAGGATCAGGGGCCGGGACTGCGCACCGCGCTGGTTCTGCCACCCGTGGCAGGTTAAGTCCGGTCCTGTCCCGCAGGCCGGGAAGGACCGGTATCGTCTGCGGCCCTTTCAAACCCTTGTGTTTTATGGTCGATTCGCCTAACAGAGGGCTATGGCCGATATTCTCTTCTCCCCGTTGGCGGATCGCCTGCACCCGTGCGGACCGGTGCTGAATGACGGGGCGGCACTGTACGCCTACGAAACCATCGCCGAGGTGGCCGAGGCGGAGGGCTGGCCTGATCTTCTGGAACGCGCAGGCCCTGTGCTGATGCCGGTGCTCGGGGCGTCGCCCTATCTGGCCGGTCTGATGCGCCGCGAACCGCAACGCCTGCGTGAAACCCTGATGTCGCCCCCTGAGGCGCGCCTGAGAGCCATATTGCTGGCCACCGAAGCGCTGGCCGATCAGGCCGATACGGTGGAAACCCTCGATGTCGAGGCCGCCAAGCGCGTTTTGCGCCACCTTAAGGCCGACACCCACCTGCTGACGGCGCTGGCCGATCTGGGCGATGTGTGGAAGCTCGATCACGTGACCGCCGCCCTGACGCGCTTTGCCGATGCGGTGACCCATGCCGGGATCGCTCTGGCCGTGCGCGAGGAGCGCGATAAGGGCCGCCTGATCGCCTATGACCCCAAGGGCGAGCGCGGCATCCTGCCCGGCCTGTTCGTACTGGCCATGGGTAAACACGGCGCGGGCGAGCTCAACTATTCTTCGGACATCGACATCACCTTCTTCTGCGAACTGGAGCAGTTACCGCTGAAGGAGGGGGTGGAGGCGCAGGTCTTTATCGACCGGCTGGCGCGACGGGTGTCGAACATCCTGTCCGATCGTACGGCGGACGGTTACGTGTTCCGCGTCGACCTTCGGCTGCGGCCCGACCCGTCTTCGACGCCCACCGTGGTGGCGGTGCCGTTCGCGCTCAACTATTATGAAACCGTAGGGCAGAACTGGGAACGCGCCGCCTTTATCAAGGCGCGTCCGGTCGCCGGCGATATGGTCGAGGCCAAGGCCTTCATGCAGGCCCTGTCGCCCTTCATCTGGCGGCGGAGCCTCGACTATCCGGCCATTGCCGACATTCAGTCGATCAAGCGTCAGATCCATATCCACAGTGTCCACGAACGCCTCGATCCGGCGGGGGCCAACCTCAAGCTGGGGGTCGGCGGGATTCGGGAAATCGAGTTCTTCGTCCAGACTCAGCAACTGATCCTTGGCGGGCGCGATCCGTCCTTAAGGTCGCGCCGCACGCTGGATGCGCTGGATGCGCTGCGTCGGGCGGGGCATCTGGCCCCTGCGGTGGCCAAAGAGCTGAAGCAGGCCTATATCCGCCTGCGCGACTGGGAACACCGCGTTCAGATGATCGCCGACGAGCAGACCCACATCCTGCCCGAAGCCGAGGATGAGCGGATGCGCGTGGCCGTCATGTGCGGCTTTTCCAACCTCAGCCGGTTCGATCTGGCGGTGTCGCGCACCCTGCGGCTGGTCAACGGCCATTATGGCGAGCTGTTCTCCGGTTCCGAAGACCTGTCATCGTCCTTTGGCAGCCTCGTCTTCACCGGCGTCGAAGACGATCCGGAAACGCTGAAAACGCTGTCGCGCATGGGGTTTGAAAACCCGCCTCAGGTGTCGGCGACCATCCGCTCCTGGCACCATGGCCGTATTCCGGCGACGCGAACCGAGCGTGGGCGGGAACTGTTTACACGGCTGGTGCCGCGCCTTCTTGAGGCCGTGCATGAAACCGGTGCACCTGATATCGCCTTCACGCGGTTTTCGGTCTTTTTCTCAGGCCTGTCGGCAGGGGTTCAGGTGCAGTCCCTGTTCCTCGCTAACCCGCGCCTGTTCGGGGCCATTGTCGAAATCATGGGCTTCAGCCCGCGTCTGGCGCAGCTTCTGTCGCGCCACCCGACCATATTCGACGCCATGCTGGATGCCGGTTTCTTCGACCCGCTGGGTGAAGAGCTGGACCGCCTGATCGCCGCCGAGGTCGACCGCCTCCCGTCCGAAGCCGAACACGCGCTGGAAAGCGTGATGAACGCCTTGCGTCGGGTGTGCCGCGAGCAGCAGTTCCGCATCGGCATGCAGATTCTCAACGGCCGCCTGACCACCGAGGCGGCGGGGGCGGCCTATGCGCGGCTGGCCGATGCCTGCATCACCCATCTGGCGCCGCTGGCGCTCGACGAGGTCCGGCGTCTGGGCGGTCACCTGTCGGGACAGGTGGCCATTCTGGCGCTGGGCAAGCTGGGCGGTCAGGAGATGACGGCGCGCTCCGACCTCGACCTGATGGCCATCTACCTGCCCGACGATCCGTCGGAAATGTCGGCGATCAAAGGCTGGGGCGCGGAAACATGGTTCGGGCGGTTCACCCAGCGTCTGATCGCCGCCCTGTCGGCCCCGACCCATGAAGGTACGCTGTACGAGATCGACATGAAGCTCAGGCCCACCGGGGCCAAGGGGCCGGTGGCGGTGTCGCTGGCGGCGTTCGAGAACTATTACACCAAGGACGCCGACACCTGGGAGTTTCAGGCCCTTACGCGGGCGCGTGTCGTCTGGGCGACCAGCGAGGATTTCGCCGATCTGGTGCGGCTCAAGGTCGAAACCATCCTGCGCGCCACGCGCTCCGAAGCGCAGACCGCGCTGGATGTGCTCAATATGCGCGCCCTGATGGAAAGGGAACGCGCGGCCAAGGGGTTCTGGGATTTCAAGCTGGTGGTCGGCGGGCAGGTGGATTGCGAATTTGCCGCCCAGTATCTGCAACTGGTCCATGCGGCCAATGGCGGACCGCTGCGCGTCGGCACCATCGCCGCGCTTCAGGCCATGCAGCGCGCCGGTCTGGCGCGGGCCGAAGATATCGAGGCCCTGACCCTGTCGTGGCGTGTGCAGCAAAGTCTGGCGCAGGTGATGCGCGTGTCGCTGGATGCCAATGACGATCCGTCGCGCGAACCGGAGGCGTTTCAGCGCAAGCTGGCGCGCGCCGTGCACACCCGGCGGCTCGATACGCTGGAGAAAAAGCTCAAGGACCTGCGCAAGCGCGCCCGGGCGGCTTTTGAAAGCGTGATCGCCCCTCAGGAATAGCCACCGCCTCTCTCTGGCACCTCTCTGGCGACGGATTGGGCCGCTTCGTGCGTAAAACCCTCTGAACGCAGGGAATGATCCTCCTGCAACCGTTTGACAGGCCGCTTGGCCGCCCAGTGGTGTTGCGAATAGGTGCCGCTTATGACACATGTGAATACGGATGTGGCGGGCAACCGTTGGGCAAGGCAGGATAGGCGCGTGAACCCTGATCCGGATGAGGCTCAGATCGAGGCGGTGGCCCGCGGTGACGCGGCGGCCACGCAGGGTCTTGTCGCGCGCAAGCTGCCGCGCATCCTGTCTCTGGCCCGTCGGTTGCTCAACGATGCCGCCGAAGCCGAGGATGTGGCTCAGGAGGCTCTGCTGCGCCTGTGGAAGCAGGCTCCGCACTGGGTGCCGGGCCGTGCGCGGGTCGATACCTGGCTGCACAAGGTGGCGGTCAATCTCTGTTATGACCGTCTGCGCCGCCGGCGCGAGACGGTGGACCATACGGAGATCGAGCTGATCGACCCTCAGGCCAGTCCGGCGCGCCGTCTGGATCAGACCGAGGTGAGCCGCACGGTCGATGCCGCGCTTCAGGCCCTGCCCGAGCGTCAGAGGCTGGCCATCGTGCTTTGCTATTATCAGGAGCTGTCCAATATCGAGGCGGCCGCCCTGATGGAGGTGTCGGTCGAGGCACTGGAAAGTCTATTGTCGCGTGGGCGGCGTCAGTTGAAGGCGCGCCTGAGCGGCGAACGCGCCGATCTGATGAGCCATCATGCCGGACCGGCAGGCGTAAAGCCGGTGCTCAGGGTGATTTCAGGCGACAGGTCATAAGGAAAGGAGACGTGACTATGCAAAATCCGATGTCAGACGCGCGCTTCTCCGCGATCGTCGAAGCCTATGGGGCTCAGCCGCAGCGCTGGCCCGAAAACGAACGGGCCGCAGGCCTTCTGTTCATGCAGCAGAACCCGGAAGCTGCGCGCCGCGCACTGTCCGAAGCGCGCACGCTCGACGCGTGGCTGTCGGCTGCCGATGAGGTCGAAGCGCCGGTGTCGCTGCAATGGCAGGTGCTGGCGCAGATGATGCCCGCAGGTGTGGCACCGCGCACGCCTGTGCGTCCGCGCCGCAAACGCTGGCTGGCCGGTGGGCTGGGGCTGGCGGCGGCCTGTGCGGCCGGGATCATTTTCGGCGTCAATGTCGGGCTGATGACGACCTCCGAAGCGCGTGCCGAGGCGGTGCTGGCCTCGGCCAGTCTCACCGAGGTAGATAACTGGTGATGGACGCGACACAAACCCCCGTACCCGCCAAAAAGCGGCCGGGCCTGAAGACATGGCTGGCCGTGTCGGTGGCGCTCAACGTCTTTCTGCTGGGGTCGCTGATCGGCGTCGGCCTGATTGCGCAGAAGCACCTGAAGCCATCCTTCGATCGCTCAGGTCCCGCGCTGTTGCACATGACCGAAGGCCTCAGCCCGGCCAATCAGGAAAAGGCGCGCCAGATTCTGACCGATGCGGCTCTGGCCGGTGAGGCGGACATGGAACAGAGCCGTCATTTCCGTAAGGCGGCGAGCGATCTCATGCTGGCCCCCGCACCCGATCCGGTGGCGATTCAGGCCGAAATCACCAAGGCCCGCCGCGCCGAGGCGTCTGCCAAGGACAAGATCGAGACGGCGGTGGTCAGCCTGTTGCTGGAACTTCCGCCTGCCGAACGCACCAAGGTGGCCGAGCCGCTGCTCAAGACGCCGTTCCGCGCCCGCGCCAAGGCGCTTTATGACGTGCGCAAGGCCGAGGAAAAGGCCCGGGAAAAAGAAAAAAGCAGCGCGTCGGCGTCGAAATAGAGCATTTTTCGCTTCAGGCCTTGCGGTGTGCCGCGGCGCAGCTCAGCACGCTGGCGCACAGGAGCACGATGGCTGCCGCTTCGCTGAGGCTGGGCCAGCGGCCTTCCCAGATGAAGCCGTAGAGCAGGGCAAACAGGGTCTCGAACAGGATCATCTGCCCCATCAGCGTCATGGGCAGAAGGCGGCTGGCGCGGTTCCAGAAAGCGTTGCCGATGACCGAGCACAACAGGGCCACCGCCGCCATCAGGCCGATGAAGCCGCCCCATTCAGCCGCATTGTGTACACCCGGTGCCACGAGGAAGGCGGGTATGGCCGAAATGACCGCCAGTCCACCGGTCACCACGCCGGTCAGCAGGCTCCAGTCCTGCGCCGAGACGTGATCAAGCCGCGACAGCCAGCGGCTGTTGCCCACCGCATAGACCGTCCATGCCGCCAGCGCGCCGAACGCGCACAACAGGCCGAAGCCCGCGTCTGAGCCGCTGACCTGCGGTCCGGACAGGCTGCCCCACACGGTGCAGCCTATGCCCGCCACCCCAAGAGCCAGCGGCAGGATCAGGCGCTTCAGCGGTGCCGAACCCTCGTCACGGCGACCCATAATGGCGACGGTGACGGGCAAAAGACCGATGATCAGGGTGGTCATGGCGACGCCGCCGGACTGCACGGCCTGAGCCAGACAAATATAGTAGAGGGTATTGCCCAGAAGGCTGAGCCAGATCAGGGCGCGCCAGGCTTTGGCGTCGATATGGGCCGTCACGGCCTTCCAGCGCGGGGCGATCAACACGGCGGCAATCAGCCCGTAGGCCAGATAGCGTCCGGCGGACAGTTGTAACGGCGTAAAGCCACGCGCCAGCTCAGGCGTCAGGAAGACGAGGCCCCACAAGGCACCGGCAATCACGCCGCAGCTAATCCCCCAGATCATGCGTTTATCGGTCATGAGGGCGGTATATATCGGAACGCGCCGACTATCTTGCCCCCGTCTCCTGTTTTTTTGTCGCTGTCTCCTGCACCTGTTCGCGGCGATAGGCGGCGGGCGTCAGGCCGGTGGCATCGCGTAAAGCCCGGGTCAGGGCGCTCTGATCGGCGAACCCGGCCTGAAACGCTACCTCCGAAAGCGGTAATCCGCCTTGGGTCAGCAGATCGCAGGCGTGGCGTATTCGCACCGATTTCAGCCAGTTCCGCGGCGTGGTGTCGTGCGCTTCGCGGAACAGGGCGTGCAGGCGGCTTTGGCTCAGTCCGGCGAAGCGGGCCATGCGCGCCGTGTCCCAGTGCTGTCCGGGAGCGGCTTCGACGGCAGCGATCAGCGCCGACAGACGTGACTCCGCGCGCGGCGTTTCGAAGACCAGACTGTCGTACAGCAACGGCAGCCACAGGCTCAGTTGCGCCGTGTTCGCCATGCCGCGCCCGCCGTCACGCCCGGCCATAAGGCCCATATAGCCGATAAGGTGGCGCGCTTCGGGCGACAGGGTGTGGAACGGTTGGTCGAACAGCCGCGCGGCGGGTTCGGCGGGCAGGGTGCGCGCGTCGATATCGATGATCAGCGAGCGGTTGATCGTCTCTCCGACCTGTGCATGCCACAGGCCTGAGGCGACGAACGCGCCGTGCCCTGTGTCGAGACGATGGCTGCGACCATCGATATCGAGCGTCAGGCCGCCTTCGACCGGCAATACCAGTTGCGCAAAGTCATGCGCGTCGGGCTGGCGGTCCTGACCGTAGCTGCGGACGTGAAGGGCGGGTGTGAACATAGGCTCATGTTAGCGGGGTGACGCCTCAGAGCCAATAGGCAGGGCGCTGGCTCAGGCGGCGGCGATGTTGCCGTCCGAAGCGTCGGAGGCCTTCGGGGCTTCGGGGGCGGGCAGGGACGGAGCCTGATCGACGCCTGCACCGGAAGTGGTCTGGCTCAGGGGCAGGATGACGCTGACCGTGGTGCCCTGACCCAGAGTCGAATCGACCTCAAGACGCCCGGCGTGCATTTCGATCAGTGACTTGGTGAGGGCCAGCCCCAGCCCGGTGCCTTCCTTGGTGCGCGAGAACTGGTTCTCGATCTGCTCGAAGGGACGCGCCAGCCGTGCCATGTCCTTTTCGGCGATACCGATGCCGGTATCGGCGACATAGAGGTGGATGAAGTTGTCCGTCGATACCGCCGACACCGTGACCGCGCCGCCTGACGGCGTGAATTTGATGGCGTTGGTCAGCAGGTTGAGCAGGACCTGTTTCAGCGCGCGGTAATCGGCCTCGATATCCGGCAGCTTGGGCGGCAGGTGGACGCGCAGTTTCAGCCCGGCCTTTTCCGCGCGCTGGCGTACAAGGCGCAGCGTGTCGTCGATCACCTCGTCGACGGCGATACTGTCGAACTTCAGCGTCATCTTGCCCGCCTCGATCTTCGACATGTCCAGAATGTCGTTGATCAGAGCCAGCAGGTGCTGACCGGAACTGAGGATGTCGCCGGCATATTCCTTATAGCGCGCATGGCCCAGCGGCCCGAACATCTCTCCGGCCATGATTTCGGAGAAGCCATTGATGGCATTGAGCGGGGTGCGCAGTTCGTGGCTCATATTGGCCAGAAACTCGGACTTGGCGTGGTTGGCCTGTTCGGCGCGGATCTTGGCGATTTCGTACTTCTTGGCCAGATCGGCCTGAATGCGGCGGCTCTGCTCCAGCTTGTCCACCATGCCCTGAAGCTGTTCTTCATTGCGGCGGCTCATCTCTTCCTGAAGCTTGATGGCGGTGATGTCGGCGCCGCTGAACACCCAGCCGCCTTCCATGGTGCGGCTCTCGGAAATCTGAATCCAGCGCCCGTCGTTCAGTTCGGCCTCATAGACGCCTTCGCGGTCGCCGGGGTGGCGGCGGCGGATGGCGATGTCCATTACCTTCTCGATCAGCGGGCGTTGCGCGCCGGGTTTTAAGAAGCGCGGATCGATGGAGAAGGTCTCACCGAAGACGGCGTTCCACATGACCAGACGCCCCTGACGGTCCCACAGGACGAAGGCGTCCGACACCGAGTTGATGGCATTGGTCAGGCGGGCCTCGGCGCGTTGGGCGCGCGACTGAGCCATGCGTTCCTGCGAGACGTCGAGCGCCACACCGGACAGGAGCGCGAAGCCGTTTACGCCGCGCACGTCTGTGGCCTGACCGCGGGCGTCGATCCACAGGGAGCGCCCGCTGTCGTCGGGGACGCGGAACGACACGTCCAGCGCGCCATTGCGGCGGGCGGCGGTCAGGGCGTTGCGCACCGGCGTGCGGTGCTCAGGCGCGATGCGCGCCAGAACTTCGCTGGTCGTCGCCATGCCTTCGCCGCCCCAGCCCAGCATGACCGCCGTGACTTCGGACATATAGACCTGATCGGTATCGAGGTCCCATTCCCAGATGCCGCAACGCGCGGCATCCACGGCCAGCCGGTAACGGCTTTCCTTCTCCTGATACTGACGCGCGGTCTGCGAGGTGCGGCGGTGCTGCAGGAACAGCAGAAGGCCGAAAAGCGCGCCGATAATCAGCGGGCCGATCAGGGTGAACATCAGCCGGAACCAGTCGGTCCCGCCGCCCTGTGCGCCCGGCATGGCGTAAAGCGTCGTCAGGCCGCTGTCGCCTTCGCGGGCGGCGGAAACGCGGACGAAGCCCTTTTCGCTGAGCGCGCCGTCGACCGGCTTGCCCGTGCTGGCGCTGTCGCGGATCTGATCGGGGGTGAGGGCGAGGGCATCCTTCACCGGCTGACCGATCAGCGCCTCGTCCGAGGCGCTGACTACCATTCCGTCACGGTTGACGATCAGGACCTTGTTGTCGCGGACGTTTTCGGCGTCGCCCAGCGGGTCGTTAAGCCGGGCAACGATCCGCACCCGGCCCGGAGCCCTGCTACGCACCAGATAGGTGCGCGAATGCCGCGTCAGGCGCGACCCCAGCGCCAGCACCTCTAAGGGCTTGTCGCGGTTCTGCGCCGCTTCGCTGAGGAGGGGGGCTTCGTCCTGCCCGGCGCGACCGATGATCTTACCCGTATGGTCGATCAGGGCGACCGAGGCCAGCGTGCCGCCCGATGCGGTCAGGGCGTTCTGGGCGATGGTCGCCGCCGAGTCCGGATGCGACGCATAGGCGGAAATCGCGCCGTCCATCGCCGTACGCGCCACCGACACCACGCGGTCGGTATGGGCGGCGTTGAGGCGGGCCTGTGCATAGGCGTGCGCGTCGCGTTCGGATTGACCGGATTCGAGATTGTTGCGCAGTTCAAGCGTCGAAACCCCCATGAACAGCGTCAGGCCAAGCGTCAGGCTGAGCGCGCCGATGCGCATCCAGGCGGGCATCTGAGGGTCGATACGCGTCAGCAATCCGCTGCGGAACCCGCCAGATTTCGCCGCCGTGCGGCGGGCCGACGGCGCGTTGCCGTTATGGACCTCTGGCTTATGGGGCATGGATGAAGGGGCGAGACGCTGACGGAGGAAGACGGGTGATTCGACGTTAACAAAAAGGGTAAACGGTGGGTTAAGGGGTGTCGAGCCTCTTATCGCTGCCCGGAGGTGAAAGCTCTGTGGATCATGGCACCCGCCTCAGCTTTCGGCACCCTCGGCGGCGACCGTCTGGTCCGAAGGCGGTTTGTGATCCTCCGACCAGCCTTCGCGCCGTTCGGGGCCGTTATATTTGGAATCCTGTTTGCGTCGCCGTTCAGGGCCGAAATAGGTCTGCGTCTTGATGAAGGGGCGCGGTTTGTTGATGACCGCCGACACCTTCTTGTAGAGTTCGAGCGCCGTTACCGGCTTGGCACAGAATTCGTTGACCCCGGCGTCACGCGCCCTGGTGACGCGCGACCGCTCGGAATGGGCGGTCAGCATGATGACGGGGATGTAGCGGTTGGCGCTGTCCGAAGAGTTGCGCACCATGTGCACGAATTCCACGCCGTCGAGCACCTCCATCATGAAGTCGACAATGACGATGTCGATGGCATCGTTGCGCAGGCGCTGAAACGCATCGCCGGCGTCGCGCGCCTCAAACACATGAGTGGCGCCGAATCCGCGCAGGATGGTTTTCACGATGTGGATCATGTGGGTGTTGTCATCCACCACCAGGAACCTGACGCGTTCAAGCCCCGCCACTGCCGGTGCTCCTTTACACAAATACCGAAAAGGGGACGTCTGACGAGAGGTCCCCTTTGGTTATGTGTACGCTGTAAAGCTTTTCAACTTCTTAAACGTTTTGTTTAAGAACTCGTCACCAGTGCCCCATATGGCCCTATCCGGCTAACGCCTTGGCGGCCAGTTCGGTGACGTTTTTCGACAGGCCCTCGCTGGCCAGAATCCGCTCCAGCGTCGCCTTCATCAGCCCGGCCTGAGGCTCGACATAGCGTTTGAAGCCGCCGAACGCTTCGACCAGACGCGCCGCCGTCATCGGATTGAAGCGGTCCACCGTCAGGATCTCTTCGGCGATAAAGGCGTAGCCGTCGCCCGACGCGTCATGGAAGGCCGCCGGGTTGGAGGCGGCGAAGGACTGAACCACCGCGCGCCAGCGGTTAGGCACTTTACGGTCGAAATCGGGGTGCGCGCTCAGGCGGCGGACCCGGTCGAGCGTTTCCGTGTGGGCGCAGACCGCCTGCGCCGCGAACCATTTGTCGAGCACCAGCGGCTCGGCCTTATAGCGCGCGTAAAAGTGGTCGAGCGCCTCTTGCCAGACCTCTCCATGCACTTGCGACAGGGCATTGAGACCGGCGATCATGTCGGTCATGTTGGTGGCGGAACGGTAATGGATTTGGGCTATTGTCTGTTTTGCGCTCAGAGGCTTCGCCTCTTGGCCCCGCGCGGGCTGCGCTCCCGCTTGGTCGCTAGTCGCTTCGCTATCTTCGGGGGCGGCCACGATCAGGTCGAGCAAGGCGTTGCGCAGGGCGCGGCGGCCTGCCGACGCAGCGTCGGGGCTGAAGGCGGCGTCGGCGGGCAGGGCATCGTAGAGCGCGCGGCTTTGGGGCAGGAGTGCCCTGGCCATATCCGCCTTGAAGGCCTTGCGGCGGGCATGGATGAAGGCCGGGTCGACCGGCGTGCGGCTTTGGGCCAGATCCATTTCGGTCGGCAGGGCAAGGATCAGCGCCCGGAAGGCGTCGTTCAGCGCCGGATCGGCCAGCGTCGCCCCCAGCGCCTCGGCATAGTCCGCCGCCTGTCCTTCGGGATCGAGGATCAGGGCGCGGGCGAGGCTTTGTGCTGCCTCCCAGCGGTTGAACGGGTCCGGATCGCCGCGCAGTCGGGCGTAGCGATGGGCATCGGGTTCTTCGACGCTGAGCTTGACCGGGGCGGAAAAACCGCGCAGCGCCGATATGACCGGGGTTTCGGCGACGTTGTCGAGCACCAGTTCGCCACGGGCTTCACTCAGGACAAACAGGGTGTCGTTCTGCGTTTCGCCATCGCGCGTAAAGGTCAGGGGGGCACCGGCTTCGGACAGAAGACCGAGACGGACGGGGATGGGGACGGGGGCCTTATGCGCCTGCGCCGGGGTGGGCGGAGTCGCCTGCGTAAACGACAGGGTCAGGCGTTGTGCCGTGGCGTCATAGCGCGGGGTAAGCGTCAGGGCGGGTGTTCCCGCCTGCACGTACCAGCGCAGCCATGGCGAAAAGTCATCACCCGTTACCGCTTCGAAGCTTTTGAGGAAGTCTTCGAGCGTGGCCGCCGTGCCGTCATGGGTCGCAAAATAGTGGTCGAGCGCGCGGCGATAGGTACCGGCACCGACATAGGTCTTCAGCATGCCGACGATTTCCGCGCCCTTCTCATAGATGGTCGCGGTGTAGAAGTTGTCGATCTTCAGATAGGAGGCGGGGCGCACCGGATGGGCCAGCGGGCCTGCGTCTTCCGGGAACTGCCGCGCGCGCAGCATCTTCACGTCCTTGATGCGCTGAACCGCGTGACCGCGCTGATCGGCGGAAAAGCTCTGGTCGCGGAACACGGTCAGGCCTTCCTTGAGACACAGCTGGAACCAGTCGCGGCAGGTGACGCGGTTGCCGGACCAGTTGTGGAAGTATTCGTGGGCGACCACGCTTTCGATGCGCTCATAATCGAGATCGGTCGCGGTTTCCGGATCGGCCAGCAGCAGCGAGGCGTTGAAAATGTTGAGCCCCTTGTTCTCCATCGCGCCGAAATTGAAATCGCGTACGGCGACGATCATGAACAGGTCGAGATCGTATTCGAGACCGTAGGTCTCTTCGTCCCACTTCATCGACCGTTTCAGCGCGTCCATGGCGTAGGCGGCGCGCGCGCTCATGCCCGTATCGACATAGATGCTGAGCGCCACGCGGCGGCCCGACGCGGTGATGAAATGATCGTCGAGCACGTCAAGCTCACCGGCGACCAGCGCGAACAGGTAGGACGGCTTGGGGAAGGGGTCTTCCCACACGGCATAGTGCGCGTCACCGTCTTCGCCCTGTTCGATCAGGTTACCGTTGGACAGGAGGTGGGGAAAGCCCGCCTTCGGGGCGCGCACGCGCACCGTATAGGTCGACAATACGTCCGGACGGTCGGGGAAGTAGACGATCTTGCGGAAGCCCTCGGCCTCGCATTGCGTGCAGTAACGCCCCGACGACATGTAAAGGCCTTCGAGCGTCTTATTATCCTGAGGATTGATCTCGACATGGATATCGAGGGTGAAACGGTCCGGCACCGCGCTCAGCGTCAGGGTTTCGGCGCTAAGCGCATAGTCGCCCGCCTCAACGGGGCGTCCATCGAGCATCAGGCCTTTCAGCGTCAGCCGCTCACCCAGCAGGACCAGCGGCGCGGACGCATCGCCCTGCCGCTCGATTTCCAGCGTGGCGCGCACCTGTGTGCGGGTCGGGTCGAGGTCGAAATCGAGCCGCGTCTGTACCACCCTGAAATCCGGCGTCCTGTAATCGGACAGACGAATGGGGCGGGCAATATCGGTACGGTACATGGTGCAGCTTCGGAAACAGGCGGGATGTGAGCGCTCACCATATCCTTATGCCACATCTTAGTCTCGTAAAAAGACTCAGGCCTGCCGTGAATTGGTTAGGGGCCTTAAGACTGGCCCTGAGGCTGTGTCGGAGCCTCTTCGTCGCGGGCGGCGACTTCCGGCTCGGCCTGAGGCTGCACGGCGGCGCTCAGATGGTCCTGCGATGCCGGCGGCGGGGTTTCGATGATGCGCTTAAGCTGCTCAAAGCGCCTGGCGATGCGGATGACGTTCTCGCTCTGCGGCCCTTCGCTGCGGATCAGCTCGCTCAGTTCGTTGCCGAGGCGCAAAAGGCGCGGAGCGGCGGTGATCAGGCGGGCCTGCATTTCGATAAGCGCCGGGTCGCGGTCGTATTCGGCCCCCGGTACGCGCCAGCCGCCCCAGTCATTGGTGTCGGTGACGATGACCGGATAGGTGCCGGGGAAGGGGTGGTGGGCGCATTCGTCGGTCGCCTGAACGCGGTTGCGCGCCCGCATCAGCCGCCATGCCACCGTACCCGGTGCGGCATCGGGGCCGGCGTCGATATCGCTTTCCGCCGTAAGTTCCTCGGCGCGGAAGTCGCGCCCCAGCCCGCAGTCATAGGTGACGCGGATCGGTTCATCGAAGCCGCTGACCCAGACGGGCTTGACCTGATCGATGACGGCCCAGGTGCCGACGGGTTCGACATAGACGCGTTGCTGGCGGTGGAAGACGGCCTTGGCCATTGACGGGGTTCCCTTTACGCATACTGAAAAAACGGACTGAACACGGGCGGTTTTGTCGCATGGCGGGGCACCCTTGAGTACATTAGTCGGGTATTCCCACCAGAGGCTCAGCCTAATACAAACGGTTTAGCAATTGGTTTGGGCTTATGTTTAACCGGCCTTAAGGTTTGCCTTCTCATGTCCGATGCCGCCTATCCACCCGAAACCCTGCGCCTTCTGGTCGAGCGCTTCTACGATCGCGCCCGGGCTGATGCGCTTCTGGGGCCGGTGTTCGAGGCGGCGGTTCATGACTGGCCTGCGCATTTCGACATGCTGACCGCCTTCTGGAGCATGGTGATGAACGGCCCGCGCCCGGACATGCCGGTATTCAAGGGGCGGCCCCTGCCCAAGCACATGGCCCTGCCGCTGAAGCGCGCGCATTTCGAGCGCTGGCTGGATCTGTGGATCGAGGTCACAGGCGAGGTTTTCGATGCGCCGCGCGCCGAAGCCTTGCGTGAAAAGGCCTGGCGCATCGGTCAGTCGTTTCAGGCGGCGCAGGCCATGGAAGAGGCCTTGCAGGCGCAACCGAAGGATTGAGCCGGGTGGCTTTCGGCATCTGAAAACCGTTATGCGGCCGTTATGTTAGCGCTAACGGAACAATTGTAACAAAGTTGTAG
>JASGGL010000039.1:0-18112 GCA_047605065.1 Asticcacaulis sp. | reverse complement strand
CGGCCATCGAGGATAACCACGGCTTCGACGCCCGCATCGATAGCGGCGATGGCGGTTTCCAGCTTCGGGATCATGCCACCGACGGCGACGCCGGTTTCGATGAGGTCCTTGGCTTCCGACACCGTCATCTGACGGATGAGCTGCTTTTCACCGTCCAGCACACCGGCGATATCGGTGAGCAGCAGCATGCGCTTGGCGTTCATCTTGCCCGCCACGGCGCCGGCCACGGTGTCGGCATTGATATTATAGGTCGCGCCGTCTTCGGCCACGCCGATAGGGGCGATGACCGGCACGTAGTCGTGTTCAACATCGCCGATCAGGGTGCGCAACAGCTTATCGTCGACGCGTTTGGGCTCACCCACAAAGCCGAGATCGACGACCTGCTCGATCATCGAATCGGGGTCTTTCTTCAGGCGGGTGGCCTTTTCGACGGTGATCAGGCTGGCGTCCTTGCCCGACAGGCCGACGCCGCGCACATCGGCTTCCTGACCGGCGCGCGTGATCCACGAGGCGATTTCCTTGTTCACCGCGCCCGACAGGACCATTTCGGCGATTTCCATCGTCGCTTCGTCGGTGACGCGCAGGCCATCGATGAAGGTCGATTTGACGCCCGCACGGCCCAGCATGGCCGAAATCTGCGGCCCGCCGCCGTGGACGACGATGGGGTGGATGCCCAGAAGCTTCAGCAGCACGATGTCCGAGGCGAAAATCTTCGCCGTTTCTTCCTGACCCATGGCGTGACCGCCATACTTCACCACGACGATTTCGCGGTCGTAGATCTGGATAAAGGGCAGGGCTTCGGCCAGCGTTTTTGCGGTGGCCCAGCCGTTTTCTTCGATGGTTTCGGTCGTGGCGGTCTGAATGATCATTTCAGGACGTGGATTACCTCGGGGGATACGGATGTCGTATCAGCAAAGGGTGACAATAAGATGTGCGCGCGAATTACAGGAAAGGCCGCGCCCTGTCATGCCCTTTTGGAGTCGTCAGGAAAATTTGCTTCAGATGCAGACGTCGAAGCCCTTTACGGCGATGTTTTGCGTCTGACCGTTATGCGTGACTTTCAGGGTTCCGGCCAGATGCAGTTTTTTTGATTTATCGCCATCAAATTCTGTCACTTCGACTTTGGTTGTCCTCAGTTGCGGATCAATGACCGTCGTCCCGCTCGCGTCCGCATAGCTGAACCAGCCGGTTGCGTTTTTACGTCGAGTGGAGATGAGAGATTTAGCCCGTCCGTCGATCCGCACCTGTGCATTGCTGGCTATTATGAAGATCAAAGGTGGCTGGCCGTTACCACCGGAGGTGCGCTTGTCATTCTGACGATACAGGCCGGTGAAGCAATCGCACTCGCAACCTTGTTCGGGCGAAAGATCATCAATACGGAACGTCGCGGCCTGGGCCGAGTTGGCCAACAGTAACGAGGCCGTAACGAGTATAATCGGCTTGCGCATCTTTCTTCCCCCATGCACGCTGCTCTCTGGACACTAAGCCGGATCGGAATCCGTCGCAACCAGAGAGAATATGACCGACGCACACGCCATTATCGCCGAACTGGGTATGCAACCGCATCCGGAAGGCGGCCACTATGTTGAAACCTTCCGCGATAACCCGGAAGGCGGGCGCGGGGCGTCGTCCTGCATCTATTATCTGCTTCAGGCGGGCGAGCGCTCGCACTGGCATCGCATCGATGCGGTCGAGGTCTGGCACTATTATGCCGGGGCGCCGTTAAGGCTCAGCCTGCACCACGAAGGGCGCGGATGGGACATCGTGCTGGGCCCGGATGTGCTGAGCGGTCAAAGGCCGCAGGGTGTGGTGCCGGTGGGCGGCTGGCAGAGTGCGCTCAGCCTCGGTGAATGGACGCTGGTCGGCTGCACCGTTGCGCCGGGGTTCGATTTCTCCGGGTTCGAAATGGCCCCGCCGGGCTGGCAGCCGGAATAATTTTGTCCCTCGCCCTATGGGGAGAGGGTGGCGCGAAGCGACGGGTGAGGGGGAAAACAGGATCGGTGTTTCGCCCCCTCACCCCGACCCTCTTCCCGTGGAGGCGAGGGAGAAAACAAAGGAAATATCGCCAATTCCGCGCCTTAGGGTTTGAACCGGCGGCGTGCGTGCCCTATTTCTAAACGAAGGCCTGTCGATCCTTCCGGGCCTTCATAAGATCACATCCCAAAAGGAGCCCAGCGACATAATGCCCGAAACCCCTAACGCCCATTCGCCAGCCGCGAACGCGAAGCCTCATGCCAAAGCCCACGCGGTCCTGCCGCTGTGGAGCCTGATTATACCGTTTCTCGGTCTGGGGGCCTATCTGGCGCACCTGTCCTATATGGGGCTGGCGGGCGTAATCGGTGCGGCGGTGGTGATGATGGGCTGCGTTCTGGCCGCCGTTCACCATGCCGAAGTCGTGGCGCACCGCGTGGGCGAACCGTTCGGGACGCTGGTTCTGGCCATCGCCGTCACCATTATCGAAGTGTCGCTGATCGTGTCGCTGATGCTGTCGGGATCTGGAGATACGGCGACGCTGGCGCGCGATACGGTGTTCGCGGCGATCATGATCATCATGAACGGCATTGTCGGCCTCTGCCTGCTGGTTGGCGGCGTGCGCCACCACGAGCAGCGCTTTGTGCTCAAGGGGGTCAGCTCGGCCCTGTGCGTACTGGCGGCCATGGCCTCCCTGTCGCTGGTCCTGCCGAACTTTACCTCATCGGTACCGGGACCGTTCTTTTCGCCGTCGCAACTGATCTTCGTCGCCGTGGTGTCCCTGATCCTTTATGGCGCGTTCGTGCTGGTGCAGACGGTGCGCCACCGCGACTATTTCCTGCCGTCGGGTGAGGGCGACCTGAAACAGGACGACCATGCCGCGCCGCCGACGCTGAAAGAGACCCTGATCGCTTTCGGCGTGCTGATCGTGGCGCTGGTCGGTGTGGTGCTGCTGGCCAAGAGCCTGTCGTCGCATATCGAAAAGACGGTGCTGGGCGCGGGCCTGCCTCTGGCGGTGGTTGGTGTGCTGATCGCCGCGCTGGTTCTGGCTCCGGAAAGCCTTGCGGCCATCAAGGCCGCGCGCCGCAATCGCCTTCAGACCAGTCTCAACCTGGCGCTGGGTTCGGCGCTGGCCACCATCGGCCTGACCATCCCCACCGTGGCGATCTTAAGCGTCATCATGGGCTGGCCGCTGTCGCTGGGCCTCGACACCAAGTCGATGGTGCTGCTGCTCTTGTCGTTCGTCGTGTCGATCTTCTCGCTGGGGACCGGTCGCACCACGGTCCTGCAGGGGGTGACGCATCTGGTGATCTTTGCGACCTATCTGTTCGTGACGGTCGTGCCGTAAACGCAAAATATCCTCCCCTGCGATAGCGGGGGAGCGGGGCGAGTTTTGGACTCTGCCCCCTCCGTCCGCTTCGCGTCCACCTCCCCCGTACGCTGCGCTACAGGGGAGGATGGAATAGAAAAACCGGCCCAGTTGCCTGAGCCGGTTTTCAAATTCTGCAACACTCTGCGGAAGCTTACTTCTTGAGGAAGCCGCCGAACTTGTTGTTGAAGCGCGACACGCGGCCGGCGCGGTCAAGCAGGGTCGACGAGCCGCCGGTCCACGCCGGGTGCGTGCGGGGGTCGATGTCGAGGTTCAGGACAGCGCCTTCCTTGCCGTAGGTCGAGCGCGTCTGATAGGACGAGCCGTCGGTCAGGGTAACCGTGATCCAGTGATAGTCGGGGTGACCGTCTTTTTTCATCTCTGTGAGTCCTTAAAAACGTCCGGCCAGCACAGATGCGGACGCGAAGAAAGGGTGAAGCCATTGCGGCGAAGCGCGGCTCTTACAGGAAGCGGCGTTGCGGTGCAAGCCATAACGCATTAAACGCGGTGCCATGACCGCACAAACACCGCCGCAAACCGAAGCCGACGCCCTCAAAGACCGCCCCGGAACGGGGGCCGAACTGGTGGGGCAGATCAATTCCGCCGCTGCCGGGCGTGAAAAGACCCGCGACCTGAGGCCGCTGATCCGTCTGTGGCCCTATATTGCGCGTCAGAAGGTCGATGCGGTCCTCGCCCTGTTTTTCCTGCTGCTGTCCTCGGCGGCGACGCTGGGCCTGACCGGGGCGTCGCGGTTTCTGATCGATAACGGTTTCGGGTCGCGCGACGGGGCGCAACTGAACCTGTGGTTCGCGGTTATGGCCGGGGTGGCGCTGGTCCTCGCTCTGGGGACGGCGCTGCGTTACTTCTATATCACCAAGCTGGGCGAGCGCGTGGTGGCCAATCTGCGCAAGGACGTCTTCAGCCATATCCTCGGGCTCGATCCCGGCTTCTTCCTCAAGATCCGCACCGGCGAAGTGATTTCGCGCCTGACGACCGATCTTCAGATCGTCGATACGCTGGTCTCCACCTCGATTTCGGTGGCGTTGCGTAACGGTATCTCCTTTGTCGGCGGGCTGATCCTGCTGATGATCGTCAGCCCCAAGCTGACCCTGTTCGTGCTGTGCATCTTTCCGGTGGTGCTGGTGCCGCTGTTCACCTTCGGTCGGCGGGTAGGGCAGTTGACGCGCCAGACGCAGGACAGTTTCGCCTCTGCGGTCGGTACGGCGGGAGAGACTCTGGATGCGCTGGAAACCGTGCAGGCCTTCGTGCGCGAAGACTATGCGCGCGGCCGCTTCGGGGAAGGGGTTGAAACTTCGTTCCGTCAGTCGCTGAAACGCATGGGCGCGCGGGCCACCATGACCGCCATGGTCATTTCTCTGGTCTTCGGCGGCATCGCCTTCGTGCTGTGGCTGGGGTCGCGCGCGGTGCTCAATGGCGAAATGTCCGAAGGTACGCTGATCCAGTTCGTCATGCTGTCGGTGCTGGTGGCGGGCTCGGTCGGGTCTCTGTCGGAAACCTGGGGCGACGTGCAAAAAGCCGCCGGGGCGATGAGTCGTATCGATGAGCTTTTGAGCGCCCGACCGACCATCGTCGCGCCGGAGCATCCTCTGCCGTTGCCGGAACCGGCGCGCGGCGATATCCGCTTCGACGGCGTCGATTTCGCCTATCCGGCCCGACCGGATCAGCCGGTGCTCAAGGCCTTTTCGCTGAGCGTCCGGCCCGGTGAGACGGTGGCGCTGGTCGGGCCGTCGGGCGCGGGCAAATCGACCGTGTTCAAGCTGCTGCTGCGCTACTACGAACCTTCGGCGGGCAGCATTGCGCTTGATGGCGTCGATATCGCGAAGGCCGACCCCAAGGCCGCGCGTCAGCGCCTGTCTCTGGTGGCGCAGGATGCCGCCCTGTTTTCGGCCTCTGCTGCCGACAATATCCGCTTCGGCCGTGCCGAGGCGACGCCCGAAGACATCCGTGAGGCCGCCGAAAAGGCGCAGGCCCTGCACTTTATCGATGCCCTGCCCGAAGGGTTCGACACGCCTCTGGGCGAACGCGCCAAATCGCTGTCGGGCGGACAGAAGCAGCGCCTGTCGATCGCGCGGGCGCTGGTGCGCGAGGCGCCTGTGCTGCTGCTCGACGAAGCGACCTCAGCGCTGGATGCGGAGAACGAGCGGCTGGTGCAGGCGGCGCTGAACGAGGCGATGAGCGCGCGCACGACGCTGGTAATCGCGCACCGGCTGGCCACGGTACTCACGGCTGACCGGATTGTGGTCATGGACGAGGGCCGTGTGGTTGAGGAGGGGACGCATGAGGCGCTGGTCGCGCGCGGCGGCCTTTATGCCCGTCTGGCCGAGTTGCAGTTCGGTGTCTAAGGGCACAAGGCCGGTTATCGGCCAGACAAGACGAAACATGGCTGGCCGAGTTGCAGTTCGGTGTCTAAGGGCACAAGGCCGGTTATCGGCCAGACAAGACGAAACATGGCTGGCTGGGTCGCCGTTCGGTGTCTGAGGCTCTGTGGGCAAGGTGAGTCGTCAGAACGGTTGTGTTTCATTCTCAACAGGTATCATAAGGCCGGAAATTTCATGAAATCCGGGATTTCGTGGCCTTTTTCATAAAAAAATTCCCTTTAAAGCCAAGCCATTTGCAGACTGCATACGTATTCACGTTTTTATATCATTGATATACTGAACGTGTAGTTTTATATAGCGCCCATTCGGACGTCGTTACGTCCGGATGAGTCAGGCCGTCCTCCCCCGTACCGGCCTTATCGGGAATACGTAACGTGTCAGAAGAATGGCTGGATAGCCGCGACCTTGACCTTAATGGTGGCCGCGTATGGTTCATCGCCGGAGCCTGTGATGAGCTCGGGCGCGAAATGGTGCGCGCGGCACTGGAGCGCGGCGACTTCGTGGTGGCCGCCGGTCGTCAGCCGGAAGTCTTCGAGGACGGGTTCAGCGATTACACCCACGCGCTGGTCACGGTGCGCATGGATGCCGACGATCATCAGGATGTGCACGTTGCCGTTCGCACGGCTATCCGTTGCTTCGGCCATATCGACATACTGATCAATAATGCCGGTGCCAGCCTGATCGGTGCGATCGAAGAAGCCGGCGATCTTGAGGTACGCCGTCTGTTCGACGCCAATCTTTTCGGCGCGCTCAGCGTCATGCGCGAAGTCCTGCCCCACATGCGCACGCGCCGTTGCGGCCATGTGGTGACGCTGGTCGCGGCTCAGGAAGAGCCGGCGGCGGGGTTCGGGCTCACCCATGCGGCGCGTGGCGCGCTGATCGGCCTGTCCGAGGCGCTGATGCAGGAGCTTAAGCCGCTGGGCGTTCAGGTGACGACCATCGATACCGGTCTGTCGGGCGGCAGATTCGGGCGCGCCATCGCCCGTCAGGTTATCGCGGACTACGGCGTGCACGCCGGTCCCGCGCGCCTGCGCGATGAGACGGTCGATCAGGCCCTGCTGGCCGGTCGTGTGGCGGCGGTGCTCGAAACCGTCGGCTTGCCCGAAGCGCCCGGACGGCTGGTGCTGGGCGAGCGCGCCTATGAACGCGCCCTGCGTCGTCTCGATAGTCTTCGCGCCGAACTCTCGGTCTGGCGCGACTTAAGCCTTCTTAATTCTGCAGCGTAACCTTTAATTCGGCAGCGTAAAATGACCCTTGTTCCTCCTGCGGCTTCTCTCACCAAAAGACCCCGCGGACGCCCGCGCTCAGAAAGCGCGCGCGAGCACATTCTTCAGGCGACATTGACCCTGCTGGATGAAGGCCATCTGCGCGACATCACCGCCGAAGCCATTGCGCGTAAGGCCGGGGTGTCGAAGGCCACGCTGTATAAATGGTGGCCGAACAAGCTGCATATCGCCTTCGACGCCTTCATGGCGCGCCTGAGCGATGAGGTGGCCCTGCCCGATACGGGGTCTTCCCTACGTGATTTCCGTCTGGCCATGCGCGATGCCATGACCTTTTATGCCTCGTCGGCCGGGCGCACCCTTGGGCAGCTTATCGCCGAAGGGCAGGGCGACCAGAGCTTCAATGAGGTGCTGCTCGAGCGCTTCCTCAATCAGCGCCGCGAGGCCGTGGCGACCATCTGGATGCGCGGTGTGGCCCGCGGCGATATCCGCGCCGATGTCGACATGCAGATGGGGCTGGACCTGATGTACGGGACGCTGATGTTCCGCTTTCTGGTCGGGCGCTTCCAGCAGATGAACGCCGAAGAGGCCGATAAGCTGGTCGACACGGTTTTCAGCGGGATTGCCCCGGCGGTACACGTCACGGCGAATGAAGTGCTGATCGACGCCTGACCGTCGCCCTGACACGATTGGCAACTCTGGCGATCATCGAAATCAAATAACGCAATTCTTTATTAACCGTGATTGCCGATGATTGGCCCTGTATTTAGTTTCCGGGGCCGTCGTCATGTCTTCTGTTTTCAGCACCATAACGCTTAAGATGCGTTTGATCCTCTGCCTTGCGGCGATGGGGATCGCCGCCTTCATCACCGGCTGGGTTGGATTTTCCAACCTTCAGACCGCCAACGCCAATATGAAGACCCTTGTCGAGGATCGCGTCATACCGCTGAGGCAACTGAGTGCGGTGTCGGCCTATTACGCGGTCAATATCGTCGACGCGTCGCACAAGGTGCGTTCGGGGGCCTTCACCTGGGAGCAGGGCAAGGAGTCGGTGGATACGGCGCGTTCGGCCCTGACGAAGGAATGGCAGACCTATCAGGCCACCAAGCTTACACCGGAAGAAAAGGTTCTGGCCGATCAGACGGCGGAGGTTATGAAAACCGCCGATGGACAGGTTGATCAGCTTGTCGCCATCCTTCAGCAGCAGGACAAGGCCGCACTGGACGCCTATGTCGAAAGCGATCTCTACCCGGCTATCGACCCCGTCTCGGAAAACTTCGCCAAGCTTCAGGCCCTGCAATTGCGAGTGGCCGATGAAATCTACGACAAAAGCCATAAGGACAAGGCGACGGCGGATCTGGTGATCGGTCTGTCTTTTGCTCTGATTATCGCTATCGGGGCGGTGGCTTTCTGGACGGTGCTGTTCGGCGTGACGCGTCCGATCAACGGTATGACCGTAGCGATGAGCCGTCTGGCCAAGGATGATCTGTCGGTGACTGTACCCTGTCTGGGGCGCCGTGACGAACTGGGTCAGATGGCCAACGCCGTCAATGTGTTCAAGGAAAACGCCCTGCGTATCCGCTCGCTTCAGGCCGAAGCCGCCGAGCAGGAAGCGCGTATGCTGGCCGAAAAGCGCGCGGCTCTGGCCGAGGTGGCCGCGACGTTCGAGCGCAAGGTGCTGACCATCGTGGAATCGGTGGCGGCGGCCTCAAGCCAGCTTCAGGGGACGTCATCCACGCTGAATATGACGGCAGGTGACACCGCCCGCACCAGCGAACGCGTGGTGGCGGCGGCGGAAACCACGGCGGCCAATATCAACACGGTGGCTGCGGCGGCCGAAGAGATGAACGCCTCGGTGCACGAAATCGCCTCTCAGATCCACCATTCCAACGATGTGGCGCGTTCGGCGTCGGAGCGGGCGGAGAGCGCGCGTCAGACCGTCAACGCCCTCAGCCACGCCGCCGACCGTATCGGCGAAGTGGTCGGCCTGATCAACGATATCGCCTCGCAGACCAACCTTCTGGCGCTCAATGCCACCATCGAGGCGGCGCGCGCCGGTGAGGTGGGCAAGGGCTTCGCGGTCGTGGCCTCGGAGGTCAAGTCGCTGGCCAGCCAGACCGCGCGGGCAACCAGCGAGGTGGGTCAGCAAATCCGCGAGGTGCAGGTGGCCACGCACGAGGCCGTGGAGGCCATGGCGGCCATTTCGCGCATCGTTAGCGAAATCAGCGATGTGTCCGTGTCGATCTCCGCCGCCATGGAGGAGCAGTCCGCCGCCATTCAGGAAATCACCCGCAACACCAGCGAGGTGGCGCAGGTCAGTCAGGACGTCAGTCAGTCGATTCAGGTCGTTCGCGAAGGTTCGCATGAAACCGACCGTGCCTCTCAGGAATCGCTGGAGGCCTCACGCAATCTGGAAAGCATGGCCGGAAACCTGCGCGGCGAGGTGATCAGCTTCCTGTCGACGCTGCGCGCGGCGTAAGGGCAGGGACGCCGCCATACCCAATAAAAAGGCCGGAAAGCGCATCCGCTTTCCGGCCTTTTGTTCGTAACAGTGTCGTGGCCTTACTTCGCCATGTGCAGTTTTTCGAGGAACTGCGGATAGACGTCGAGGTTGGAGGCGATCATCTCGCCGGTGACCATCGGCGACTCATCGGAATCGATCGAGGTGACCTTGCCGCCCGCCTCGGTGATCAGCAGGATGCCGGCTGCCATATCCCACGGCTTCAGACCGCGTTCCCAGTAGCCGTCGACGCGACCGGCAGCGACCATGGCCAGATCGAGCGAACACGCGCCCAGACGGCGGATGCCGACCGTGCGCTGCATGATCTGGTGCAGGTCTTTCAGGAACTGAGCGTGGCCGGGCTTGCCGATGAAGGGCGCACCCGTAGCCATCAGGCAGTCTTCGAGTTGCTTGCGCGCCGACACGCGCAGGCGGCGGTCGTTATGATAGGCGCCCTTGCCCTTTTCGGCCCAGTAGAGGTCGTTGGTGATCGGGTTATAGGTCACGCCCGCCACGATCTCGCCGTCGCGCTCCAGCGCCACGGTGCAGGAAAAGACCGGAATACCGTGCATGAAGTTGGTCGTGCCGTCGATGGGGTCGACGATCCAGCGGTGGGTCTTGTCCGTACCTTCGCGCATGCCCTGCTCTTCACCCAGAAAGCCATAGCCGGGGCGCAGACGGGTCAGTTCGTCGAACAGGGCCGCTTCGACGCGCTTGTCAGCGGCGGTCACGAAATCGCCCGGCCCCTTGCGCGACACCTGAAGCTCGGTGATTTCGCCGAAGTCGCGGGCGACGCCCTTGCACGCCTTGCGAATGGCGGCGACCATGGCCTGAATGAGAGCGGATTGGATAACCATTTGAACGGCCTTTGAAACACGTTCTCCCCTGCGTAGCGGGGGAGGTGGCCAGCTTGTCTGGCCGGAGGGGGCGATGCGACGGAGGCTGTCCCTCCGTCATTTCGCTACGCTCAATGCGACCTCCCCCGTTATGCAGGGGAGGGTGGTATTAGTCGGCGCGGCGCATATATTCGCCCGTCTCGGTCGAGACGAGGATGCGTTCGCCCGTACCCATGAAGGGCGGGATCATGATGCGCATGCCGTTGGAGGCGATGGCGGGCTTATAGGAGGACGAGGCCGTCTGACCTTTGATGGTCGGCTCGGTTTCGACGACTTCGAGCACGACGGTGTCGGGCAGGGTCATGCCGATCGGCTTTTCATCGTGGGATTCGATGACGACGATCATGCCGTCGTGCAGGAAGCGGACCTGATCTTCACCGACCCAGTCCTTCGACAGCGAGATCTGCTCGTAGTTTTCCTGATCCATGAACACCAGCATGTCGCCGTCTTCGTAGAGGTACGAATGGTCGCGCTGCTCAAGCACGGCGCGCTCGACCGTATCGTCCGAACGGAAGCGTTCGTTCAGCTTGGTGCCGGTGACGAGATTCTTCATTTCGACCTGGGCGAAGGCACCGCCCTTGCCCGGCTTCACGTGCTCGGTCTTCACGACGGCCCACAGACCGTTCTGATATTCGAGGATCATGCCCGGCTTGATCGTATTGGCGTTGATTTTCATGAGATAGGACTTGTCAAAGAGGGGCGGAATCCGCCCTGAAATGGGAAACGAAGCTTGCGCGCGTTACTACCTGTAACGCCGCCATAAGGCAAGGGGGACACGGATATTCGGTAGGCGCGCCTCAAATAATCACGCCATAACCGCAGCCTATCGACTTTTGTTCGAAACGGTTTCATTGTCCGGGCAAACGCCCAAGGGAGGCCCCCGTGTACAGACAAACACTCCTGACCATTGCCGCCGTTGTCAGCCTGTCGGCCTGCTCAAAGCCCGAAGAGGCGTCGCCTCAGGGTTCGGCCTCGGCCTCATCGGTGACGACTTCGGTTCCGACGCTTCTGTCGTGCAACGGGCCGGTGACGAAGGGCGCGACCGCCGCTGGCATTTTGCAGAGTTTCGGTGCTCAGGCGCGCGAGGAAACCATACCGGGGCCGGAAGGCACGACTCAGGACGCGGTCGTACTCTACCCCGACGATCCGGCTCGTAAGGTGGTCATCACCTTCTGGGACGAGGCCAAGACGCAACTGGCCGATGTGCGCGCCGGTCGCGGCGCGGTGGCGTGGGGCGGCCCCGGCCATATCCGCATCGGATCGCCGCTCAAAGAAGTCGAAACCGCCAATGGCAAGGGCTTCGACCTCTATGGGTTCGAATGGGACTACGGCGGTTATGCGGCGGATTTCAAGGGCGGTACGCTGGGCGCACTTCCCGGTGGATGCGTGCTGAGCCTGCGCTTTGCCCCGCCTGAGGGTCATACGGCGGCGCTGGGCAACGATATCGTCGGTGACAGGCAGATCGCTTCGGCCAACGCCAATATGCAGGCGCTTCAGCCGGTTCTGGTGGAAATGTCGATCGGCTGGCCGTCACCTGACGCCAGCGTGGAATAGTTCCTAAAAGGCGGCGAGCAGAGCTTTCACGCCTGCGGCAGGGCCGTCGGCATGGTTCCACACGGCCCCGGACACGGCGATAAAGTCGGCTCCGGCGGTGACGACCTGAGCGGCATTGGCGGCGGTGATGCCGCCGATCGCCACGCACGGCGTCTCCATGGTTTCCTGCCAGATGGTCAGGGTGTCCAGTTCGGCCATGTGTTCGACCGTCTTGGTCGCGGTGGGGAAGAAGGCCCCGAAGGCCACATAGTCGGCCCCGGCTTCGGCGGCTTCCATGGCCAGATGGCGGCTGTTGTGACAGGTCACGCCGATCATCGCGCCGGTCCCCAGACGCTTGCGCGCCTCTTTATAGGACATGTCCGATTGGCCGACGTGCACGCCGTCGAGCCGCAACTCCTTGGCCAGATCGACGTGATCGTTCATCAGGACCGCCGTCCCGTGGCCATGGGCGATCGGCGTGATCAGCCGGCTCAGGGCGCGGATTTCATCAGGCGACACATCCTTGAGGCGGATTTGCAGGGCCGGAACGGCGGCGGCGCTCAGGGCGTCGTCCAGCAGGCGCGCGAAGGCGGCGTGGTCGGCGATCTGGGGCGGGGTGATCAGGTAGAGCTGACAGGTCATCGCGTCGTCCTGCCTGAAAATTGCAGAACGGGCAAGTCGTCATCCTTGCTGAGGCTATCGGTGTGGCTGTTCTGGAACGGAATGATTTCTGCTGGAATCATTCCGTTCAAGCCGCCATTGAGGCGGCGGCCAAGGTGGCGGAGCCACCGCCCGGCGAGGGGCTAATGATCTAAAGGTCGCCGAAGGCGTTGCGCAGCCGTGCCATTTGGTCGAGGACCGGATTGGGCGACGGGCGCTCATCGCTGGCTTCGATGAACATGCGGCGGTCCATGTGCGAGATACGCTCATAGAGACGGTTGGAACGCTCGAGCAGTTCGAGCAGGCCCCTGGGCAGGACCTCCATTTCGCCATTCTCGTTATGGGCGGCAGGCGACAGGCGGTATTTTTCGTCGCAGGCGTCCATGGCTTCCATGTCGCCTTCGCGCACGGCGCGCTGCACCAGAAGCCACGAGGCGATCTGCATCAGGCGCGTGGTCAGGCGCATCGATTCCCCGGCATAAAGCAGGGCGTCTTCGCGATTGAGGATGCGCGAGTCGCGGCGACCATCGCCGTCAAGATAGCTGGCGGTTTCCTCGACCAGCGACATGCCTTCGCGGAAGGTGCGGTCGAACAGGTCGGAACGTGCAAAATCACGAACGATGTCCGCGCGTTGGGACAGGGAAAGAACTGCGCCGGTCTCAGACATGGGGGCCTTCAATCTCTCACTCAAAAAAACAGGTGGCGCAGTCTTGCGCCTGTCGATAGCCGGCAGGCTTGCAACCGCCGTGCCATGTCCCCCTCGGCGAAGGGACGCGTCCATGCCACGGCGAAACCTAAGAAACCCCTAACTCCCCTTGAAGGAGAACAGGGCGTCGGCGGCGCTGCGCCCGGATTGCTTGCTGTCCAGTATGCTCCGTGTTCGGGAAATTTCGCCATCCAGCGTGGCGATTCGTTCTTTCAGGTCCGTTACCGAATACACGCTCAGATCCTCGTGTACCAAGGCGCTGAGCGGCGTGTCCAGCTTGGGACCGGGGCGGAAACCGGACGAAAAGCCGTCTTCATCGGACATGCGGCCTCTCCTGTGCGATGATGTCGCGCCGCTTAACGGTTGCGGGCAGCGCGAATGCTTCTAGATTGTCCCCATAAAACCCCCACGGCGCGAAGAAAGCAAGATAGGGACATCACCATGAAAGCGGTTCTGCTGCGCGAAGGCGGTCACACCGCCGCCGATTTGTACCTTGGCGAGGTGCCGCGTCCCGAAGTGGTGCGCGGACATGTGTTAATTCGGGTCACCCACTCCGGCGTCAACCGTCCGGATATCCTCCAGAGGCAGGGCAGCTATCCGCCGCCGCCGGGGGCATCACCGATCATGGGCCTCGAAGTGGCCGGAACGGTCGAGGCCGTTCACAGCGAGGGCAACGGCGAGAAAAGTCTATGGAAGGCGGGTGACGCGGTGTGCAGTCTGGTCAATGGCGGCGGCTATGCCGAATATGTCAGCGTCGATGCCCGCCATCTTCTGCCGGTGCCACGCGGCCTGAGCGCCGCCGAAGCCGCCGGATTGCCTGAGGTCTGCCTGACTGTCTTTTCCAACCTGATCGAAATCGGAAAATTGCAGGCCGGTGAGACCGTGCTGGTCCACGGGACCAATTCCGGCATCGGCTCCATGACGGTGATGATGGCCAAAGCGTTCGGCGCGAAGGTGATCGCCACGGTGCGCGGGGCGGCACGCGCCGAATGGGTGAAGGGGCTGGGGGCCGATCTGGTCATCGATACGACCGATGCCGACTTCATCGCACCGGTAAAGGATTTCGGCGGGGCGGACGTCGTGCTCGATATCATGGGCGGCGACTATACCAATCGCAACATCATGGCCCTGAGGCATGGGGGGCGTATCGTTCAGGTCGGCATGGTGCGCGGCAACCGCGCCGAAATCGACCTGCCGCGCCTGATGCAGAAGCAGGGTGTGCTGACCGGCTCGATGCTCAGGCCCCGATCGGCGGACGAAAAGGCCCGCCTCATCGCCGCCGTGTCGCAAAAGGTGTGGCCGCTGATCGAGAGCGGGGCCATCCGCCCAGTGCTGGCGAAGGTGTTCGATGCGGCCGAAGCCGGGGCGGCGCAGGATTATCTCGATAGCGGACAGCACGTCGGCAAGGTGGTGTTGAAATGGATTTGAACAAAGTTCAAAATTGAGTTATAGGGCGTTCGGGGACGGTCATTCCTGTTTGAGATAGGGGACCACGCATGAGGTTCATCCGTAAATTTACGCTCGCTGCGGCGTCCGTGGCGATGATGGCCGTTCAGGCGTCATCGGCTCAGGCCGCAGGGCTTAGTCCGTTTTCGCCCGCCGATGAGGTGGTGGGCTATGCGGTCGAGCAGGCCTGCTTCACCTGGCTGAGGCACGGCGGCGCGCTCAAGGACTATGTGCACCGCTCCAGCCGCACAGTCCGTCAGCCGTCGCCGAAAACAGGTGACAATCCGGGCAGCGATAAGGCCGAAAAGCTCTATGGCGGCGGCCACGTCACGGTGCAGGAGGCGTTCAACGGCAGTTGTTATATCCGCGGCGCGCGCGGCAATGGCGCGGCCATGCGCGACAAGGTGTTGTCGAGCCTGCGCGATATGGGTTTTGCGCCGGAAGCCTTTGCCGATTACAGCCTTGCGGCGCGCAACCGTGACTGGAGCTTCCTTCAGGAAAGCTATTGTGTGCGTGATGCCGATACGGTGCGTATCGTGCTGATTTCCAGTTCGGCCAGCGGGGCGCGTACGCCGCTTCAGGTGTCGATCATGAACGACCGCGAAGGGCTGGCGGCGAAAAAGGGGCTCTGTCTGGGGTAGGGTGGTGGCGAACACTGCGTGAGCCAGATAGAGGGTTTTCATCTTCAAAAAATCGTTCTATACCAAGCTCAAGAATCCCTCACGCCCGGTCGCAAAGGCCGGGCGTAGCTATTTGTGAGACGTAAATCATGGCCGATATCCTGATGCCGAAAGCGACCGCCGTGTGGCTGGTCGACAATACGAGCCTCTCGTTCGAGCAGATCGCCGATTTCTGCGGCCTGCACCTTCTGGAAGTGAAGGGCATTGCCGATGGCGAAGTGGCCCGCGACATCCGTGGCGCCGACCCCATCGCCAACGGTCAGCTGACGCGTGAAGAGCTGGACAAGGCGGAAAAGACCCCTGCCTATCGCATGCAGGCGCAAAAGAGCCGCCACGCCGAGCTGCTCAAGCCGCAGAAGAAGGCCCCGCGCTACACGCCGGTGTCGCGCCGTCAGGACCGCCCGGACGCGATCTATTGGTTCGTCAAGAACCACCCGGAAGTCACGGACGCTCAGATCTCCAAGCTGCTCGGCACCACCAAGACCACCATCGAGCAGGTGCGTAACCGTACCCACTGGAACGCCGCGAACCTCAAGCCGGTCGATCCGGTGACGCTGGGCCTGATCTCGCAGATCGAGCTGGACGCCGCAGTGCGTAAGGCCGCCGATGTAAAGCGCAAGCAGGCCGAAAAGCTGGGTATTCCGTTGGACGATCCGTCGCTCAAGCCCGCCGCGCCGGTCGTTCCGGCCTTCGACGAAGAAGAGGAAACCTTCTCGCGCAAGGCCGACCTGACGGTCGAGGACGTGTTCGGTTCGGCTCCGTCGAAGCCGGTAGTCGACGAAGACGACGAATACTGATCGTTGCGTCACAAAAGAAGATGGAGCGGGGCGGATGCATATCCGTCCCGTTTTTTGTTGTGAAATCAGAGCCGGTTATCTTGTGAAAGTCGTGTGATCCGGCTTAAGGTTACCTCTATGGGTTGCGTCGGAGGGGACGCAAAGAGAGTAGGGGGGCTTTGATGACCGTTTCCATGGATCGCCGCAGGGTTTTCACCGGTGCCGCTGCCGTGCTGAGCCTGAGCGCCATCGCCGCGCAGGCGATCGCCCAAACCACCCCAACACCTCAGGCGGCGCCCGCGCGCCCGGATGTGAAGGCCTTCGTCAAATCCCCCATGATCGAAGATTGCAGCCTCTCGCCTGACGGCAAGCGCATTGCCCTGATCACGCGGGTGTCGGCGGGCTACATGCTCATTGTCTATGATGTCGTCACCAAACAGGCGCAGACGATCGGGCTGGGGGAATTCAAGATCCGCGGGGTCTTCTGGGGCAGTAATGACAATGTCATCGTCACCATGACGGTGACGGCGGGACTTGAGGGGTATGCCGGTCGCAAGCAGGAGCACCGCCTCGTCCACAATGTCGATTTGCGTACCGGTAAGATGCGCGCCCTGTTCGATAAGATGGACGGCTATCATCCCACCGTACAGGGTGATCTTGAGCGCGTCCGCGTTGACGGCAAATATCATGTCACGGCGTCGAACTATTTCATGGACGGCTTTTCAGCGCCGCTTGAACTGCATCTGTTCGATCTCGATGACGGATCTTCCGAACGTCTCGACAGTTCGGCCACCGATACGGAGAACTGGGTGCTGACCCCGGCGGGTGTGCCGGTGGCCCGCGCCATTTTCGACCGCCAGCTCAAGCGCTGGCAGCTTGAGTTCAGGCAACCCAAGAGGGGCTGGAAAAAGGTCTTCGAGCAAAAGGAGGCTATCGACCATCCGTCTCTGATCGGGCTGGGCCGGACGGAGCGTTCGGTGCTCATCTATATCGATGCCGGTGAGAAGGCTGGGAACTATTATGAGGTGAGCGAAGACGGTGTTCTGTCTGAGCCGCTCAATCCGCAGGACGGTAGTTCGTCGGCCTGTTTCCACCCGACTACAAGGCTGTTCTGCGGTTTCGCCCGACACGATGACTGGGTGGCCTATGACTATATCGACCCGCAGATGAAGAAGCTGGCCGAACTGGCGGGCAAGGCCATGCCCAACTACAATGTCAAACTTTATGAATTCGCCGCCGAGGACCCGCGTAAGGTTTTGCTCTATGGTGAAGCGAACGACGATCCCGGCACCTATTATTTCATCGATTTCGCCTCCGGTAATTACATTCCGGTGGGTGAAAACTATCCCGACCTGCCGCCGCACTGGGTCACGCAAAAGCAGAAGATGCAGTATACGGCGGCGGATGGGCTGGAAATCCACGGCTACCTCACCCTGCCGCCGCCGCCCGCACTCAATGGGCGCGAAGCGAAGAACCTGCCGCTGATTGTTCTGCCGCACGGGGGACCGAACGCGCGCGATACCTCGGCCTTCGACTGGGAATCGCAGCTCTACGCTTCGCGCGGCTATGCGGTGTTTCAGCCTAACTTCCGCGGTTCGACCGGCTATGGCGACGCCTTCGTCGAGGCGGGGTATGGTCAGTGGGGGCGCAAGATGCAGACCGACCTGTCGGACGGGGTGCGTCATCTGGTCAAGGCGGGCACGGTCGATGCGAAGCGTGTCTGTATCGTTGGCGCCTCCTACGGCGGCTATGCGGCGCTGGCCGGGGTGACGCTGGACCCCGGTGTCTATAATTGCGCGGTGTCGGTGGCCGGTATAGGTGACCTCAAGGCCATGCTGGATTATGACGCCAGCCGCTCCGGCGGGCAGTTGGGTACGACGGCGCTATACATGAAGCGCTCGCTGGGCAGCGTCAAAACCTTTGACGAGATATCGCCGCAGAAGCACGTTGCCA
>JASGGL010000038.1:0-18228 GCA_047605065.1 Asticcacaulis sp. | reverse complement strand
GCCGTGTCCGCAAGGAGTCCCAAGATGAAACCCTTACTGTGCCTGATGGCCCTGTCCCTGCCCCTGATTCTGACCGCCCCCGCCTCCGCGAAGCCGTCCACCTGCCGCGCCGAAGCACTCAACGCGCTGAAACAGACCGCGGCCTGGCGTCATGGTTCGGTGCGTGAAAAGCAGGCGTTGACGCGGGGCTCGCATATGCAGGCCCTGATGAAGACCTGCGAAGCGCGTTAAAGCCAATATTCAGAGCGCCGATCCGGTTCAACCCGATCGGAATGCGCTCTAGGCGGCATCGGCCCGGTTCATGCGGCTAAGGAATTCCGCCACGCGGTTGCGCAGGGTTTCCGCCTGTTCGGACAGGGCCTGAGACGAATCGTAGACCTGAGCCGAGGCATCTTCGCTGCGTGAGGTGACGGCAGAAACCTGCTCCAGATTTTCGCTGATCATCCGCGTCCCGTCGGCGGCAAAGGCCATGTTGCGGGCGATGTCCTGCGTGGTGACGGTCTGCTCTTCCACCGCTGCCGCCACCGAGGTTGTGGCATTGGTAATAGCATCGACCGCCGTACGGATATCGCCCAGTACCCCGATAATTTCACGCGTAGCCGAACGCATATCGTCGATAACGCTGTTGATTTCGACAATGGAACGACTGGTCTGACTGGCAAGGTTCTTCACCTCGCCCGCCACCACGGCAAAGCCGCGCCCCGCTTCGCCCGCCCGTGCCGATTCAATCGTCGCGTTGAGGGCCAGAAGATTGATCTGGCTGGATATGTCGGCAATGACCGTCGTTACCGCGCTGACGCGGTCCGAAGCGCCCGAAAGCTTTTGCGCCACCTGATCGGCGTCCTGAACCTTCTGGAACGAGTCCGACACCAGGCGATTGGCCGTCTGGACCTGATCCGAAATTTCCCGGATGGAGGCGGCCATTTCCTCGGCGGCCGCGGCTACGGTCTGAACACTGCCGGTGGTCTGGGTCGCCGCCGAAGACGCCGACACCGCCAGACTGGCGCTGGTTTTCAGTTCTCCCTTGACCGTTTCGGCCACCTGAGACAGCTCCGAAGCCGAAGAGGCCAGCGACGCCACCACATCCTGAACCTTTACCTCGAACTCCTGACTGAGTTGTGCCTTGGCGGTCACCAGATCCCAGACCAGCATGGCCCCGACATAGTCGCCCTTATGGTCGAGAACCGCCGAAATCTGAAGGTCGATGCTTTCTTCCCCGACGCGAATGCGCGCGCGATGCGGCAGGTTCGACACGTCGGACAGCATGCGGCGCTGATGCTCAGGGTGTTTGTGGAACATGTCGATGGAGCGCCCCATCAGGGTGCCGTCATATTGCGGAAAATGGTCCTTGATCCGATCGATGAGCTTCTGCGTCGCCTCGTTGATGTAGCTGATGCGGAAGTCGTTGCGCACATCCACCGACATGACCGGCGTCGGCATGGTCTGCACCATGCGATTGACCAGAAACGCCTTATTGGCTTCTTCACGAAGGGTTTCGGTCGCCCGCGCCAGAGCGCCCATCTCGTCCTTGCGCGACGTATAGGCGACTTCGGTGTCCGTATCGCCGTTGGCGATGCGGCCAATACCCTGTGACAAAACACCAAGGGGGCGCAGGATATCGCGCCACAGGAGAACGCTCATGGCCACGACGCCCGCCACGGCCAGCACGGACATGATCAGTACGATCAGGCTGATCCGGCCCTCATCCTGCCCGGCACTGGCCTCAGACGCCTTCATCCAGACGCCGATCTCATCGGAGAGGGCTTCGTTGCTGCCTTCCATCGCCGTGAACTGCGCCTCGAAATCCGACATGGCCGCATCCGCCTGTCCTTCTTCGCTGGCCTGCAATACCGTTTCACCCGACTGACGATAGGCCTTGAGGCTTTGCAGAGTCTGATCGAAACGCGCCTTCAGATCGGCGGGCAGGGCCTCGGCCTGATTCTGTTTCAGATTGTCTTCGAAATTGGCGGCGTGCGCCTGAAACTCTTCGGTGGCCGAACTCACCCCTGCGGCATCGGCGCGGTCATGCGCCACTATTCCCGCCAGCACGTCCGCCCGCATGGCGTCGTGCATCATATCGCCTTCCATGTGCCTTTGGGTGATCCGGGTGATCGCGGTCGACTGCGCCATATGGATCTTGGACAGGCGACCTGCTTCCGCATTGGCCAGCGCCATACCGGCAACCAGAAGCGCGCTCACTGCGCCGATAGCGATAAATTTATTGCGAAGCTGCATGCCTCCGCCCTTCCCTGAACACTGCACATCCGCGCGCTTACCTGATGAAATCCTGACAGGCGGCGCAAACGTTTTCGAATTATGAACAGGAAGGTTTAACCCGCAATTAATGTAACATCGTTCACTAAAGTCTAATAATTGTTTTCATTATTGAAATCGGCCTCTCAGCCACCGCTTTTCCACACGCCTTGAATGGGCCCGCAGGTCAGCGATTCCCCCCGTTCACACAGGCTGACCGCCATCTGACCGCGACCGAAAAAGGCAGAACGCCATTGCCACCCGTTCTGATTGTCGTATAGATTTCGGATGGTATTCAAGGCGCTAGGTTACGCGCCGTGCGTTGACGGGGGAAACGACCATGGGGGAACACGCCTTGCTTAAAGGGTCCGTTGCGGCTGTGCTGGTCTTCGGCCTTATGTGCGGACGCCCCGCCATGGCTGACGAGGTACTCCATTACGGCGCAGCTCCGGCGTGGGTGGTGCCTGTCGCTGCGCCTAAATCCCCGCCGCCCAATGCCGATGCCCCTCTGCGCGTCCTGCTGTTCAACAGCCAGACGAACATGGCGAACGACGCCGACAGCTATTATTCCGAGACCCTCATTCAGGTACAGACCCCCGAAGGTCTGGACGTCGGGCAAAAGACCATTGTCTGGAACCCCCAGACCCAGACCGTCACCATCCACAAGCTGCAGATCATCCGCGACGGCGAAGTCATCGACCTTCTGGCCAAGGGGCTGACCTTCACCATCCTGCGCCGGGAAAACAACCTCGAAATCTCCATGCTGGACGGACGCCTGACCGGTGTGGCCCAACCCGAAGACATCCGCGTGGGCGACATGATCGCCTATGCCTTTACGCTGAAGGAAACGGACCCGATCCTCAAAGGCCATTCCGAAGGCTTTATGTATAACGGCGCCAGCGTCCCGGTGGACCGGCTCTATCTGCGTGCCGAATGGCCGAAGTCGAAGCCCATCACCTACCGCCTGAGCCCCGACTTCACCGACGCCAAACTCAGCCAGCCGAAGGACAAACAAAGCCTGCTGATCGACCGGACGAATGCCACCGTCCCGGAAGCGCCCAAATATGCGCCGCCGCGTTACGGACGGTTCTCGCAGGTTCAGTTCAGCCAGTTCGCTGGCTGGGACGCTGTATCGGGCCTGATGGCCCCCTATTACGTGCATGAACTGACACCCGGCTCGCCACTGGCCGCGGAGGTCGAAACCCTGCGCAAGCTGCCGGACCAGAAGGCGCAGGCCTTTGCCGCCCTGAAACTGGTACAGGATCAGGTGCGTTACGTATTCATCGGCCTCAATCAGGGCGGCTACGTTCCGGCCAAGGCCGACGAAACCTGGACGCGCCGCTTCGGCGACTGCAAGGCCAAGACGGTCCTGCTCCTGACCCTGCTCAAGGCGCTGGGTATCGAGGCCGAGGCCGTTCTGGTGGCGACCAGCGGAGGCGACGGACTCAATGAGCGCCTGCCTGCGGTCGGCCTGTTCGATCACGTCATGGTGCGTGCGACCATCGACGGCAAGGTCTACTGGCTGGACGGTACGCGCTCGGGCGATCGCGCGCTGGACCGCCTGCCCGTCCCGGAAGTGTCGTGGGCCCTACCCGTCCGCGCCACAGGTGCCGAGCTTATCCGCGTCGATGTCCCGCCGCTGACCGAGCCTTCGTGGGACTATAATCTGGTGATCGACGCCACCGGCGGCCTCGACGTCGATGCCCCCGTCGATGGCGAGATCATCATACGCGGCGACGAAGCCATCACCACGCGCCAGAACACCCGTTCCCTGACGCCTTCAGAGCGCGACAAGACGCTGCGCAAATACTGGAAGGACGAATACAGCTTCATCGAGCCCACCACCGTCAGCCTCAGCTTCGACGAAGCGACCGGCGATGCGCACCTGAAAATGACCGGCAAGGCGAAGATGGACTGGCGCTACAATTCGCAACGCGCCGCGCGCCGCTATGAAACCGACGGCTATTCGCTGGGGTGGAAATCCGACCTTGAGCGTGAGGACGGCATCAACAAGGACGCTCCGGTTACCCTCAACTACCCCTACTATACGCGTAACCGCGAAACCATCCGCCTGCCTTACGAGGGCAAGGGCTTTGTGCTTGACGGGGAAAATGTCGATACGACGCTGGGTGGCCGCCACTTCAAGCGCGAGGTCAGGCTGGACAAGGGCGTCTTCATGCTCGACTCCTCTACCCGCTCGCTTCAGCCGGAACAGCCTCTGGCCGAAGCCCTGAGTTCGGCCAAGCCCATCGAAGAGCTTCTGGACAAGGATGTCTATCTGGTCGCGCCGCAAAACTATGCGAAGACCACGGCCGAAATCGCCGCCATTCGCGCCAATACGCCCAAGACCGCCGAGGAATATCTGCAACGCGGCTGGAAGCTGTTCACCGACGATCATCTCAACGACGCGCTGGCCGACTTCGAGGCGGGCCTGAAGCTCGACCCCAAATCCGGGCCGCTGATGACCAGCCGCGGCGCAGCCTTGCTGTCGCTGAAACGCTTCGACGAAGCCGAGAAGGATTTCGAACAGGCCCTGAAGATCAACCCCTATGACTGGGGGGCCATGCGCGGCATGTCGATGATCTACAGCGAACGCAAACAATACCGTCAGGCCGCCGACCTTCTGGTCCGCGTCAGCGAAGCCAGCCCGGGTGACACCACGGTTCTGAACATGCTGGCCGAAGCCTATAGCGACGACGGTCAGTACGAGGCCGCTGCCCGCACCCTGCGCAAGATCATCGCGCTTGAGCCCGATAATGCCGAAGCCTATGGCGACCTTGGCGACGCCCTGTCTTACTGCGGCGATGTAAAGGGCGAGGCCTGCGACGCGCAACTGGCCGAGGCCGTCAAGGCCTATGACCGCTCGCTGGAGCTGGAACCGAACGCCTGGAACTATTCTGCACGGATGAATGCCCGCCCCAAGAGCCAGCGCGAGGCACGCTTTGCCGACATCGAAGCGGCTATCAAGCTTCAGCCGAAGTCGCTCTATCTGCAAAGACTGAAGGCCGCTCTGTATGTCGAATACGACGACTACGCCGCCGCCCTGAAGGTGATGGATCAGGCCGTTGAACTCGATCCCAAGGATGCCATGTCCTACGTCCTGCGCGGCGACATCCACGCCAAGATGAAAAACAACGACCTGTCTTTGAAGGATGTCGAAACCGCCAAAACCCTGTCTCCTGACAATGCCGGCGTCTTCAACGACGCCTGCTGGTTCCGCGCCACGCGCAATCTGGAGCTGGACAAGGCAAAGGCCGATTGCGCGCAGGCGCTCAAACTCGCCCCCAAGGACGCCGCCATTATGGACTCGAGCGCCTTTGTCGAACTGCGTCTGGGTAATTTCGCCGAAGCCATCCGTCTCTATGACGAGGCCATCCGCATCCGGCCCAATCAGGCCGATTCGCTGTTCGGACGCGGCATCGCCAAACTGCGCACGGGCGATACCACCGGTGGCCAGAAGGACATAGAGGCCGCCCGCGCCGCCGATAAGGATATCGAAGCGACCTATAAGGACTACGGCGTCACGCCGTAGTCCTTAATGCGGATGACGCAATATTATGGTCGCAGCACCGAAGATTTCCGGTCATGCGCGATGATCACCCAGCGGTCATTGCGCCGCTTTAGTTTAAGCACATTGAGCCCGCTGCAACCTGAACCACAGGCACGGTCAGAAACGACCGTCACCACATCTCGCGCAAAAAGGTTCAAGGTCGCCAGACGCGCCCGACCAAGCCTGATGATCGTAACGCCCGGCGACATCACCTGAACCTTATCCAGATCGAACGCTGGAACACCCGCACGGTGAAAGGCCTTGCCGCAATCGATCTCATGGCTTTGTGTTTTAAGCCGTGTGTGAAAAACGCCTTCAGGCGTCTGACGCGCGATATCAACCGCCAGTGCACACTCGTCGACAACCGGTGACACTCCCGGCATCTGCATGACCAGAAGCCCAAAAGCGTAAAGTCCAACGACACCTAGCAACAAGTTGCGAGTCCTTTGCGTCGGCCGAAAAGCAAGCCGCTTCATCCGCCCCCTCTCCCTTGGTTTAACCTAAACCGGGCGCGGGTTGGTCAGTGCACCGTAAAGATCCGTGCGGCGGTCACGGAAGAAGCCCCAGGCGGCGCGGTGCGTATTGAGGTAGTCGAGGTCGAATTCCGCGACCAGAACGCCCTCTTCGGTTGCCCCGAACTCCGCCACCTTGTCGCCGCGGTTATTGGCGATGAAACTGTGGCCGTAAAAGGTTTGGCCCGCGCCATTTTGCGGTGAGATCAGGCTTTCGGTGCCTATACGGTTCGACGCCACCACCGGCATGACATTGGCCACGGCGTGACCCTGCATGATACGCTGCCATGGAGCCGCCGTATCCAGTTCCGCATCGTGCGGCTCCGAACCGATGGCGGTGGGGTAGAAGAGGATTTCCGCACCCAGCAGCGCCATAGCGCGCGCGCATTCCGGGTACCACTGATCCCAGCAGATACCGATGCCGATACGGGCGAACTTCGTATCCCACGCCTTGAATCCGGTGTCACCCGGACGGAAGTAATACTTTTCCTGATAGCCCGGACCGTCGGGGATGTGGCTCTTGCGATAGACGCCCAGAAGCTCACCGCCCGCATCGATCACCACCAGCGAGTTGAAATAGTGCGGCCCTTCCTTCTCATAAATCGAGGTCGGGATGACGACATTCAGCTCCGCCGCCAGCGCCTGCATGGCCAGAACGCAAGGGTGCTCGCGCCACGGATAAGCCGTGGCGAACCAGCGCTCTTCCTGAGACACGCAGAAATATTCGCCCTGAAACAGCTCGGACGGCAGAATGATCTGCGCCCCCTTAGCCGCGGCTTCGCGCACCAGCGCCTCGGTCCTGGCAATGTTCGCCGTCATATCGGCGCCATAGGCGGTTTGCAACGCCGCCACGGATACAATTCTGGTCATGCGGTAAACACTCCTGATGAGCCCGGCCATATGGCCATGACGCGCAGCCACGACAAGTGCGCACGCTGTGAATTCGCTCAACCTAGGCCTTGATGCCTAGGCCTTGATGAAAGGCACCTGCTGGCTGATGCAATGGAAGGAACCACCGCCGGTCAGGATCGCCGTCGACGACAGCCCCAGCACCTGACGCTCGGCAAACAGGGTTTGCAGGGCCTCTACCGCCATCTGGCCCGGACGCTCGCTGTAGACCGGTACGACCACGCAATCATTGGCGATCAGGAAATTCATGTGCGACGCCGGAACGACCTCGCCCTCCTCGCCTTCGATACGACCGGGTGACGGGATGCGCACGACCTGAAGCGCGACGCCGCGCGCATCGGTCTGCTGACTGAGGAACTTCGCCACGCTGTTGTAAAGCTCGGTATTGGGATCATCCATGCCGTAGCCCACAGGACAGACCACGACGCCCGGCGCCACAAAACGCGCCAGATTGTCGATATGGCCATCGGTATGGTCATTGAGCAGACCGTCATCCAGCCAGATAATCTTGCGTGCACCCAGAGCCTTTTCCAGCGCCCGTTCGGCAATCGACTGCGTCCAGTCGGGATTGCGGTTCGGGTTCAGCAGACACTGACGCGTGGTGATGATCGTGCCGAAACCGTCGTGCTCAAGAGAGCCGCCTTCGAGCACGAACTCTTCCGGCGAGGGCGAATGGCCATCTTGCGCCGAAATCTGAGCCGCCACCTCATCATCGTACTTCAGGTGGTATTTGCCGCCCCAGCCATTGTTGAGGAAGGCCACGGGCAGTGGCTCATGACGGTCATCGGCGTCTTCGGTGCGGACATAGATCGGCCCCGTATCGCGGAACCAGATATCCCCGAAACGCCCATCGATGATCTCAACCTTTTTCAGGTCGGACAGCAGGGCTTCGGCGGCCGCGCGCGCCTCAGGTCCCATGACCATCAGCTTGACATGTTCGTCACCCGCTTCGGCCAGAACACGGACAAGGGCGGCCACTTCGGCCTGCGCCTCGATCAGGTCCTCCTGCCAAAGATTGGCATGGCTCGGAAAGCCGACCCACATGGCCGTGTGCGGCTCCCACTCGGCGGGTACAATGCGGGAAAGGTTCGGATTTTGGCTCATGCCGGACCCCGGAAAAGGTAAAGACAATTGTGATCGCGGTCCTTTTACACAGCGTCAACCGGTTTGACCATGCCCTTTCGGATCGCGCAAAAAAAAGCGGCTCCCCGTTGCCGGAGAGCCGCCAGTTCAGATCATCTGAATGATCGTTTTCAGCTTAGAACTTGGCGCGCAGGGCCAGGCTGACGGTGCGCGGAGCGCCTTGCTGATAGAAGACGGTCGAACCGCTGACCGTACCACCGGCATTATCGATGAAGGTGATGCCAGCGTTCTGATAGCCGGTACCCGCCAGGTATTCCTTGTCAAACAGGTTGACAATGTTCAGCTGGAGGTAGGTGCCTTCCTTGAAGAACGGCAGGTCGTAGCGCGCCGAAGCGTTCCACAGAGTGTAGTGCGGGGCCACTTCGTCGTTCACGTAGGTGTAGAAGCGATCGCCGACATACTTGGCGTTCAGGTTGATGCTCAGGTTTTCGATCGGGTCGAAGTTGACACCGAAGGTCATCATCCACTTCGGCATGCCGGTCAGGGCCTTACCCTTGGTCGGCAGCAGGCGCAGAACGCCGTTGCGGTAACCGTTGGCGATGTCCTGTTGCAGCTCGGTGTCCGTGTAGGTCATGCCGGCGACGAGGACCAGGTTTTCGACCGGGCGGTAGGTGCCGCTCAGTTCGTAACCGTTGCGCTTGACCTTACCGACGTTGGTGAAGGCCGAGTAGCCGGTGTCGGTCGGGGAGTCCTGAACGAAGGCTTCAACCAGACGATCCTGATCGAGCGACGAGAAGGCCGTGACCGTACCGTTGAAGTTAGCGGCCGAGTAACGGTAGCCCAGTTCGACGGTTTCCGAGGTTTCCGGCTTCGGGTTACGGATCGCAACCGTGTTGGTGGGGGCATCGTAGTCGACGTCATAGAGAGCGTCGGTACGCGGCGAGGACAGCGACTCGGCGTAGGTGGCGAACACCTGACCGCCGTTGCCGAAGTTCCAGGTCACGCCCACGTTCGGCATCGTCTTTTCGAACGAGATCGAGTTCGAGAACGGCGCGATGTATTGGGTGGTGCCCGAACCCGTCAGGGTGACAACCTTGTACTGGCCATCCGCCGTGGTCTTTTGCGACGCCCAGTTCTGGGTCGTACAGACCGGGTTGATCGAACCGTTGGTGTTGACCTGCGTGTAGCAGAACTGGTTCATTTCGCGTTCCAGCTTCTGGTTACGCAGACCCAGCGAGACGAACAGCTTGTCGTCGAGGAAACGACCGGCGTATTCGATCGAGATCACGTCGACATTGGCCTTCGAGAAACGGTCACGACGGCGGAAGTGGAAGCCATCGGCGGTCGGGATACGCAGCGAGACGTTTTCCTTACCGGCGAACAGGTCGATCGGCGCGCCGTTGGCGTCGAGCAGCGTAGCTTCACCGGTCTGACGGTGGCTGGCGCGGTCGAACGAGGCGTTGACACGCAGCAGTTGACCGTCGGTCACGCGGTAGATCAGGCCCGATTGCAGGCCGTAGCGGTGCGTGTTGGTGATGTTCGGACGATAGATGCTGAGCGTATCGAGCGTCTTATTGCCGTTGGTGTCGTAGTAACGGGTCGTGCCGCTCAGCGGAAGCGTCGTGTCGCCAACGCGCGAACCGAGGATCTGCACGCTGCTTTCGGAGACGGTGCCGGTCGAACCGCCCAGAGCCATAACGTACTGGAACGACGGGTCGATGGTCAGGGTCAGCTTGTCGGACAGAACCCACTTCGACTTGATACGGATGTTGCCAGTGTCGGACGGGTTGACCGAAGCCAGGTTGTTCGTCGAAACGCCGTAGCCGCGGGTCGCGATCTGGACCTTGCTCTGCGTACCGATGAAGTGGTTGCGGTTTTCGTTCCAGTGCAGGGCCATGCTGATGAACGAGCCGTTGTCGCCAACGTTCTGATGGATCATGGCGTTGTACTGGTTCTTCTGAAGACGCAGGTTGTCCGGCGTTTCAGTGGTCCAGGTGTCGGTGTAAGCGCCGGTGTAGGCGACATAGGCGGTGGTGCCCCACGGACCGAACTTGCCGGTGTCGAAGCGCAGGAAGCCGCTCTTGTGGTTTTCCTGACCAACGGCGACCTTCACGACGCCGCCCATGGCGGTTTCCGGCACACAGGTCGTCACGTTGACGGTACCACCGGTCGCCGAAGCCGAGATCGAGTCGACGTCGGTAGCGCCCGTCTGAACCGAAGCCGAGCACAGCAGCTCGCTTTCGATCATCTGGTTGGTGTAGATGGCGTAGTTGCCCGAGTCGTTGATCTGGATACCGTCGACCGCCAGCGAGATACGGGCGCTGTCGAGGCCGCGCATCATGATTTCACCGCCCGACGAACCGTAGGCGTCGTTGTTGGTGAAGTTGTAGCCCGGAACCAGGTTCAGCGAGTCGGCGAAGGTCTGACCCGACGACGACTGCGACAGGGTGTCCTGACCGATGGTCGTCTTGGCCTTCGGGCCGCGCTCACGCTTGGCCGGACCGATACCGCGCTGGCCGGTGACCACGACTTCGGTGATCTGCTCGACTTCCTGCGTACCCGTCGACTGGGCCATGGCGGCCTGCGCGACGAAGGCGCTGGTAAGGGCCGTACCGGCCAGGATCCAATACTTGTTCAGTTTCATACGGAGTATCCCCTCTCCAGGATTTCACTTCAGATACGGAAACGACTGTGTCGGCGTTGTAATGACGCCGACGCCGGTTTCGCCAACCTTGAACTTAAACGTTTAGGTAGACAGAACCTTTAGCCGCTTTTGCGCCGCTTTTTGAGCCAAATCTGCGAAGGTTTGATGACAATTGTGACAGCGGAGACATTATGCGTCCAAATTGCCACAGTTTGTTTCACCCCCTCACGCTTTGTGAGCAACAATCCGTAACCATTCGTGTTTGCACAAGCCGTCAAGGCGTGTCATTCAGCCAAGCCATCCACACGGCGGCTCGCCTCTCGGGGCTGACGGTTCGTGCAATGCACAAATAATTCCCGATTCCGCGCCCTTAAGCCCACGTCCCTGTCATGACCCCATCCTCCCCGACGACTCCCCCCATGTCCGCCGCCGCCCGTTATGTTTTGTGGGGGCTGGGCCTGCTGTTTCTGACCCGTCTGGCGCTGCTGTTCACCACCTATACGAATCTCTATCCGGACGAGGCACAGTACTGGCTGTGGTCGCGCGAACTGGACTTCGGCTACTATTCGAAGCCACCGATGATCGCCTGGCTCATCCATCTTTCGACTCTGACTTCGGATACGGAGCCTTTCGTGCGCCTGTTCGCGCCCGTGCTGCATCTGGGGGCGGCCCTGTGTCTTTGGGGGGCCGGCAACCGTTTGTTCGGCGAGAAGACGGGACTGACCGCGGCTATTATATATAGCCTGATGCCGGGTGTAGTGCTGTCTTCGGCAGTCATCTCCACCGATGCCCCGCTGATGTTCTTTCTGGCGGCAACGCTTTATTTCTATAGCACCTTCCTGAGCGCCGATACCGACCGCCAGCGCCTGAATGCGGCAATCGGCATGGGCGCCGCCTTCGGTGCGGCATTCCTGAGCAAATATGCCTGCCTCTACTTCCTGATCGGCGCGGCGGCTCACGCCCTTTTCGCGCCATCGGTCCGAAGCAAATGGTCGCTGCGCAGCCTTTTGGCCTTCGCAGGCGTATTCCTTGTGCTTATGGCACCCAATCTGTACTGGAACGCCACCCACGGCTTTCAGACCGTGTCGCATACGGCGGACAATGCCAACTGGCACTGGGGCAAGCTGTTCAATCCGTTCTCTCTGCTTAAGTTCTGGCGCGATCAGTTGGGGGTCTTCGGGCCTGTGCCGCTGATCCTGCTGATTCTGGGCGTGATCGGCCTGCTCAGACCCAAATTGCTCCTGCTGCAACGCGAAACCGCTTCGCCCGTGCGGAATCATCTGATCGGCCTGACCTGCCTCACCCTGCCCCCGCTGATCTTCGTCAGCATTCAGGCCTTCCTGTCGCGCGCCAACGCCAACTGGGCCGCATCGGCCTATGTGCCGGCCAGCCTGCTGGTCGCCGCCTTCCTGACGCACGGCTTTGGTGCGACAATGAAGTCACACCCGGTCTGGCGCGTCGCGCTGGCGCTCGGTGCGGTTTTCCAGATCGGCGTCATGACCGTGTTCATGATCGGTGCGGCGTCGCCAGACCTCACCCGCGCGCTGGGCCTCAGCAATACCGTCAAGCGCGCCCGCGCCTGGGACACCCTGACCACCGCCGTTATCGCCGAAGCACAGCAGGGGCCGCAGCCGAGTGCCATCGCCGTCGACAACCGCAATGTCTATAATGCGCTGGCCTATTACGGGCGTGACTGGTTCACCGCCCATCCCGATGTACCGCTGAAGGCCTGGGTGCGCGAAGCCCATCCAAAGTCTCAGGCCGAGACGGAAACACCGCTCACCGCAGAGGTCGGCCGCGATGTGCTGATCGTCTCCTATGTCGATGGCTTCGTGCCGGATATCCGCAACGATTTTCAGGCCACCGACCATGGCAAGGCCTTGAAGGTCACCATCGACCATAAGCGCACCCGCGACTTCACCCTGCTGAGGGGCTGGCACTTCCAGCGCGCGCCGCGCGACCCGGTGACCGGCCATCCGGTCGGCGCAGGCGTGGTCGAGTCAAACGACGACGATCAGTAGCGTCAGGCTTCGTCCTCATCTTATCTGAAACCGGTCTCTCCCCAGTGACGACCCGGTTCAACCCTCCTCATTGAGGGGGCGGACGGATCGTGCTCACGGGTATACAAGCTCTTCGAGCACCCTAAGCCCCGCTTCAGAGCACTTCAGCACAAGGCTGGACCCTGTGTCTCAAGCCGTCGTAACGGAAGTGGTCCGCCATAGGGTGGGCCTGCGTCGAAAACAGCGGCCCTCAGACACGTCTCCGATCGCTCGTCCCTACGCTTCGCACCAATCTGCATCGCCCTTACTGCGGCTCTAAATTTCCTGACAACGCGCAGATAGCAAAGCAGCACACAGCAAAAAGCCCGGCCTGCGAACAGGCCGAGCTTCTTGTTGTCTGTCGATACCGACAGCGTTCTGATTAGAACGCGATGTCGATGGTCGAACGACGGTTCAGCGGTTCCTTCACGCCGTCGCCGGTGGCGACTGCCGGAGCCGATTCACCCTTCCAGTCGACGGCCAGGATCGAACCCGACACGCCGAGACCGGCGAGAGCATCAGCCACGGTCTTGGCGCGGCGTTCCGACAGGCGGATGTTGTAGGCAGCCGAACCCGAGGTATCGGCGTGACCAACAACAACCACGCGGGTCGCGTTACCGGCCTTGGCGTAGTCAGCGGCCTGCTGCACGATCGCTTGCGCGTCGGCGGTCAGGGTCGACTGATCAAATTCGAAGTACACGATGAATTCGCGGGCTTCGTACTTGACCGCTTCTTCAACCACCGGCGGCACCGGGGGAGGAGGAGGAGGCGGAGGAGGCGGCGGGGGAGGAGGCGGCGGCGGGGGCGGCGGGGGCGGCGGCGTCGGAGCGCCGAACGACCAACGCAGGCCGACGGTCAGGGTCTGATCGTCGAACTTGCCCGAGAACGAACCGGGGTTCAGGGCCGTCGTCGTCGACGTGGCCTTCAGGTTGACGTCTTCCGTCGTCAGGTAACGGTAGGTCAGGTCCAGGTTCAGACGGTCCGACAGAGCCCAGGCGAAACCGGCCAGCGCCTGATAGGCAGCAACCGTGTCTTCACCGGAGATGGTCAGGTTCTGACCAGCGGAACCCGGGTTCACCGAGTACTGGCCGGTGAAGTCAGCCTTCACGCGGTCCAGACCGACGCCCAGACCGACGAACGGATGGAACTTCGATTCCGGAATGAAATCATAGATCAGGTTGACCATGAAGGTCGTCTGATCGAACGAACCGTAGGGGCTGCCGCAGGGGGTCGAAGCCGTGCGGGTCACGTTCGGCGAGCACAGCGCGGTATCGCGCGGAGCCGTACCGGCACCGAAGGTCGAAGCCGGGCCGTAAACGCGGGCGAAGCCACGAGCGGCGTCGACGTCGCCCGGACGGTAGCCGCCTTCGAATTCCACGCGCCAGTTCGGCGTGTAGCGATAGCCGAGACGGGCGAAGCCAGCCCAGTCGTCGTCGGTGGAAACGTCATACACGAACGGCGAACCGTCCGGCATGTTGCCCGACGACTTCGCGCCGTATTCCGACTTTTGGTTCATGCCGAGGTCGACAGCGCCGTACCAACCTTCAGCCTCCTGAGCGGCGACGCTGGACGCCGACACCAGTGCGACGAGCGCAGCGCCCGCCAGCAGATTGAGTTTCATATGTAATGCCCTCTCTTGGCCATCGATGAGGCAACCGAAAAAACGCCCGGTTGACAGACCGTAATTACAAACGCCTACATAGCTATGGGAACCTTTTTTGCCTAGCACCAAAAATGGGCTTTTGGTTAAAAAACTTCCCGAAAACGCGACTTTTAATGTCGACTGACACCCGAAAGACACGAATAGCAAACATGCCCCCGATCAGGTGATCAGTTAGCCCTCTGGTCGGTCAGACGGCGTAAATTTTCAATAATTAAATGTGCATACCTGTGGAAAGGGGCTTGCGCAACGCGCATCATATGAGTAGGAGAACGGCCCTGCCCGCGACCACCGGGCTCATCCGTTCGCGGATGCAACACCTGATGATATACGGAGAGGTGGCAGAGTGGTCGAATGTACCGCACTCGAAATGCGGCGTAGGTGCAAGCCTACCGTGGGTTCGAATCCCACCCTCTCCGCCATCATAAAAAACACCGCCTAAAAAAGCACCGGCCATCGTGGCCGGTTTTTTTATGGTCGTGGATGAGGCCCCGAACCCACGATACAATGCGGGTTTGAAAACCGCAGCGTAGCCTGCCTGCCCTCTCGCCGCCCGCTTGCCGGATGGACAGGCGAAACAATCCCGCTATCATTTCCCGACTTCGATCCGGGAGGGGGTTATGAAACACATCATCACCATAGCTGCGTGCGTATCCGGCCTGTTCACCACGCTTCCCGCGTTCGCACAGAAACAGACCGTGCAAATCGACCAGACCAACTTCGTCGCCGGAGCCTGCGAAAGAGGGATCACGGAAAAGATCGACGACTATATTATGAGCGCCTGGCAGAACGACGTATATCGCGTCCTCACGAACAAGCCGGCCAAATCCAGCGATATCCGTATTCTGCAACGCGGCCCGTGCAACTGTAAGGTCAGCTCAAGCGTCACGCCGGTCTGGAATACCTATTCCCGAAAATACGACAATCGCACTACGACCATCGAAAAATGTACAGTCGGTGTAACGTTCGAACTCAAAGCACCTTAACCTGAACGCTTCTAGATTCGCGTCCCCGTCAGGGACTCCGAGACCTCCCAGAGCCGCGCGGCGACCTTAAGATCAAGCGCCTGGGGCGGGGCCTTGGCCACAGCCGGGAAGCCGCTCACCTCCCCCGGTCCGTCCGGCCCGTAATAGGCACCGGGTTTCGCCAGAGGCGAGGTTGCGGCAAAAAGCGTTGGCAGTGCACCCTGCGCGGCGGGCTGGAACAGAAACCAGAAGAGGCTACGCGTCAGACCGATGGCGCTGCCCTTACCCGGTGCATTGTGCAGCAGGTCGGTGCGCGCGATTCCCGGATGCGCCGCCAGACTGCTCACCCCCCAGCCATTCGCCTCGCTGCGTCGCTGAAGCTCAAAGGCGAACATCAGGCAGGCCAGTTTGGACTGACTATAGACAGACATGGGGCGATAGCGCTTCATGGCGCTCAGGTCGTCGAAATTGATCGCGCCGCTGCGGGCCGCGACGCTCGACAGGGTAACCACGCGGGCCTCCCTTCCCTGACGTAACAGCGGCATGAGCGCCGCGGTCAGCGCAAAATGCCCCAGATAGTTGGTGCCGAACTGCAGTTCGAAGCCGTCTTCGGTTTCCTGCCGTTTCGGCGGAACCATCACACCGGCATTATTGATCAGAAGGTCGAGACTGGACCGCTGATCGCGCAACCGCGCCGCAAAATCCGCAACAGACCTTAGGCTGGCCAGATCGAGAGATTCGAAGCGCACGTTCGCTGACGGCACCTCGGTATGAATGGCTTCGACAGCCTGCGCGCCCTTTGCCGGATTGCGTCCGGCCAAAATCACCTCTGCTCCGGCGCGCGCCATGGCCAGAGCGTCTTCGAAACCAAGACCGCCCGTCCCCGTAATGACGACGCTGCGCCCCCTCTGTTGCGGTATGTTCGACGCTGTCCACCTCGGCATATGACGGGCCTTTTCAAAAAATCGCACCTGATGTAAAATTAAATTACACTAAGTGCAATTTTACACCAAGGGAAATTTTATGCCCATCCCTCGTGACGTCCCCACTCCTTCCGAAGGACTACGGGAACGTAAACGGCGCGAAACGCTGCACCGCATCACCGAAGCCGGTATGCGCCTGTTTATCGAAAAGGGATACGAGGCGACGACGCTTGATGATATCGCCGCTGCCGCAGGCATATCGCGGCGCACCTTCTTCTATTATTTCAAATCGAAGGACGACATCCTCCTGTCCATGCAAAGCGGCATGGGGGAGCGCCTGACGGCCGCTCTGCGGGCGCAGCCCGTCACCAGACGTCCCCTCTGCGCCATACGCGAAGCGATCATAGAGGTCTGCGCGCCGTTTCCTGCCAAAGAGATCATCGCCATCGACCGCCTCATGCGCTCGAGCGAGGCTGTGCAGGCGCGCAAACAGGCCAGCTATATCCAGCACGAACGGGAATTATTCGAAGCCCTGCGCGAACGCTGGCCCGATCCCGACCGCGAAACCGCCCTGCGGCTGACCGCCATGGTCGCCATCGGTGCCATGCGGCTGTCGTTCGACGCCCTGAGTCGTGAAAACGGGGAGCGCGCCATTACGGACCTGCTGCGTGAATCCTTCGATGCACTGGAAACCGGCATCTGACCCCTGTGCGGGACGAGGCAGGCCGCCTATACTTATTGTCGAACCTGCCGAGCCGAGGTGACCATGCGCGCGATTATGAGCCTTCTCCTGATGACCGCCCTTATACCGGCCTGGGCTTCGGCGCAGAATACACCACCTGCCCAGACGCCCCCGACTCAGGACGGTGAGCGCCCGCAAAACCCCAATACGCCGCCGGAGTGGCTGGAAAAGCAGAACTCTCTCGGTTCGGCCGTTCTGGCGCCGCTCGGCGATCTCAATCTGCGCAAGCTCGACATCCCCGACATACTGATTGCCGCGCGCAACGCGCCCTATGAACTGAAAGGGCTGGAAACCTGCGCCGCCTTGTCGACCGAAGTCACCGCGCTCGATGCCGTACTTGGCCCCGACATCGATAGCCCCAAAAGCGAGGACGAGCGCAACCTGACCCAGAAGGGGCAGGACATGGCCGACCGGTCGGCTGTGGGTGCGGTCCGCGACGCCAGCACCGGCATCATCCCCTTCCGGGGCATGGTGCGCAAGGTGTCCGGTGCCGACCGGCATCAGCGCGACATCGAAGCGGCCATCGAAGCCGGTCAGTCGCGCCGGGCTTTCCTCAAAGGCACCGGCATGGCCCGCAACTGCGCTCCGCCGGCGGCGCCTTATGGGTTTGTGCCGAAGGTGACGATAAAGCCGCCTGCCGCCAAAGCTCCGGCAACCAAACCTCCCGTCAAAAAGAAGCGCTGATCCGTTAACCGCTTTTCTAAGCCGCTTTTTAAGCCTGCGCAGATATTATCCACAGACCGGCCTCCCAAAGGCCGTTCAGTTGGATGCGTAAAATGATTGCTTTCAATACCGCTGCGATGGGGGCGATTAACGCCGCCCAAAGGTTCGATAAAGCCGCTGTACGTTCGACTCAGGCCGCCGCTCAGGACTCCGGCGCGCGCGATGTGGTCAGCGCCTTCGTGGAACAGAAGGAAGCGCGCACGGCCTTCGCCGCCAGCCTCGCCG
>JASGGL010000037.1:0-18292 GCA_047605065.1 Asticcacaulis sp. | reverse complement strand
CGTAGCGTGAGTGTATCCCCTGTCACGCTACGCATACAGTGCCGCCGGATGTCGATCCTATCCGTCAGGCGGCCGAAGAAGGTCCGGGAGTGGTGCCCCGGACCTTTTTCTTTTCTGTTTTAGCCCAGAGCATTGATTGTAACATCGTTCGCCTTTCCGTTCAGGGTGTTTTTTGCGCGGACGTGTTTGTTGGCATCGTGTTTTCACCAGCCCGCTGGGTTTAGATTGTTCTCTGATGGGGTTGAGCCCCATTATTATTTGATATGTGGCCCCTTATTAAGACGCTCGCTCGAAGCGAAACGACCGGGAATTGGAACCTGATCCGCCGCAACCCTAGACATGCAGCCATTGAAGACGTTAGGCTTGAATGGGGCGAACCGTTTAAGGGCCAGCGACACTCAATTCCCATTGGGGCGGTCATTGATTTCATGGCATTTGAGGAAGTAGAGGCGCGGTTTAATGCTCAGGAGGCGCAATTTATTTGGGCGTTCCGCTCTTATTGGAAACAAGGTTCGGATTTTGCCGCCGCGATACTGCCATGGAGGTAATTATGAATGATGCTTCAAAAGTTAAGAAAAAATCATGGAGAGGATTTATCGGCTTCTGTTTGTTCGTGCTCCTCTTAGTGGTTGCGGGTGGGGTGATCCTGAGCAAGCAATCGCCGGTTTCCCAGAAATGGAATCCGCCTGAAGGCTATTTTTCCCATCTTAGTGACGATGATGATGCGGTTGCCTATGGGTGGCACCCCCTCAAACCCGGTGAATATGTATGCGACCAAGGGGTGCGATGCTGGGCGGGTATGGTTGTGTTCTCAAAGGCATGCCCTGAGGAGGCTTTTGTCGAATTGGCCTTAGTCAACGATGAGGAGCATCTCATTGGGGCCTTGGAATGGCGAAAGGAGAGCGTGGAGGCCAATGTTCCGTACATCGTTGTCGTTCATCAATACTACAGGGACGAATATAAAGGTCAGATTTTGAAAGGCCGGGCGGATTTCGTAAAATGTAGTTAGGGCCGGGGATAATCTCCGGGCCCCTTCTGATGATGGCCGCGTAACTTAAACCAATGAGCCTCTAGCAAACACGGGCGGTTCATTATGATGCCTTCTCCGTCTTGGGTGACGAGCCGCTACGCGTGAACTAAACGTTCTTCTCATCGTAAAATTTGTCTCCCGCCTTGTTGAAGAGCCGATGGCGCATGTCGCAAGCTTGACAGGTGCGGCGAAGGCGGCGCTACTTAACCCTCTTTTTTGGGGGATATGTCATGCGCCTTCGCCGAACCCTTTTGCCTGCGCTGCTGCTGGGGCTTTGCGCGCCCGCCATAGCCCAGACGACACCTCAGACGGTGCCTCAGACGACACCCGCCGAGCCGGATTACGCGGCGGCCATTCGCGCCGACTACAAAAAGGATCTGGGGGCGCTGTTCGACTGGTTCCACCGCAATCCGGAACTGAGCATGCAGGAGACCAGGACCGCCGCCCGCATGGCGAAGGAACTGCGCGCCGCCGGGGCTGAGGTCACCGAAGGCGTCGGCGGCACCGGCGTGGTGGCGGTGATCCGCAATGGCGCGGGGCCTGTGGTTCTGCTGAGGGCGGATATGGACGGCCTGCCGGTTAAGGAGGCCTCCGGTCTTAGCAACGCGTCGACCGTGCATCAGGTGGGGACGGACGGCGTCGATTATCCGGTCATGCACGCCTGCGGCCACGACAGCCACATCACGGCGATGGTTGCCACCGTGCGTCAGCTCACCCGTCTCAAGGCCCGCTGGAAGGGTACGGTGGTCGTGGTCATCCAGCCGGGCGAGGAGCGCCTGATGGGGGCAAAGGCCATGCTGGCCGACGGCCTCTATACGCGCTTCCCCAAGCCCGATTACGCGCTGGCCTTTCACGTCAGTTCGATGATGCCGGCGGGCAAGGTGTCGGCTTCCGAAAACATCCAGTATTCGTCGTCCGACGCCATCGACATCACGGTGCACGGCGTCGGCGCGCACGGGGCATCGCCGCATCTGGGCAAGGACCCCATCTATATCGGCAGTCAGATCGTCATCGCCGTGCAGGGCCTGATCAGCCGCGAGCGCCCGCCGCTCAGCCCCGGCGTGGTCACGGTCGGCGTCTTTCAGGCGGGGACCAAGAACAATATTATCTCAGACCGCGCCGAACTTAAACTGACGCTGCGCGCCAATGATGAGGTGACGCGCGCCCAGCTGATCGAGGGGGTGACGCGCATCGCGGTCAATATCGGGCGGGTGAACGGCCTGCCCGAAAATCTGTTGCCGGAGGTCAGGCGCGGCGAAGGTACGCCGACGACGATCAATGACGCGGGGCTGGCGCGTCGTCTCAACGGGGTGCTGGCGCAGGCGCTGGGGCCGGACGCCCTGATCCCGTTCAGTCAGATGGGTATGGGGGCCGAGGACTTCGCCTATTTCGTGCAGCCCGATCTGGGCGTGCCGGGTTATTATTTCGCGGTCGGCGGCACGCCTCAGGCGGCGTTCGACGCGGCAGCCGCAGGTGGTCCGGCGGTATCTTCTCACCATTCGCCGCTGTTTAAGATCGAGCCTGAGGCGGCCATCGTCACCGGGGCCACGGCCATGACGGCGGCGGCGCTGGACCTGCTTAAGCCGTAAAGTTAACATTGTTCCGACGGCGGATATTTCGCGCTTGCGAAACGGGTTTTCCGGTCGCACTATAAAACGGTGCAATTTCCTTTGTCAGAAAGGACAGACCGTGTCGGATGATCAGAAACCGGGCGATGCGCCGTCCGCGAAACCCTCTGGTGCGCCTTCTGAAGCACCTTCCGAAGCATTGGGCCCTGTGGCGTTTTTTGAGAAGCTCTCGCTGTGGGAACGCACGGGCGTGGTCATCGGCTTTCTGGTCATGAGCTGGCTGGTGGTCGGGGCGATTGTCGTCTTCGTGATCAACCGTTAACACGCGAGTGGGTCAGGCCAAAGGGGAGAGATGGGGCGTCTTGACTTGCCGCCGCCGCTGCGTTTAGTCGGAGGTGGTTTCAGGAGTGACGACATGACGATTCCGCTGAAGGTTCCGCGCGCGTGGCTGATCGAGGCGGTGCGCCGCATCGAAGCGGACTTCAACCGCTCGTCCGATACCCATCTGATCCATCATGAGATCGCCGCCTTTCCCGGCATCCACCTGTATTTCAAGGACGAATCCTCGCACCCGACGGGCAGCCTCAAGCACCGGCTGGCGCGCTCTCTCATCCTTTACGCCCTGTGTAACGAATGGATCGGGCCGGAAACGACGCTGATCGAGGCCTCATCGGGCTCGACGGCGGTGTCGGAAGCCTATTTCGCGCGGCTTCTGGGGCTACGCTTCATCGCCGTGGTACCGAAGTCGGTGGCGCAGGCCAAGATCGATGCCATCCGCTTTCAGGGCGGCGAGGTCCACTGCGTCGACGATCCGAACACCGTCTATGCCGAAGCGCACCGGCTGGCGGCGGAAACCGGCGGGCACTATCTCGATCAGTTCACCTATGCCGAGCGGGCGACCGACTGGCGCGGCAATAACAATATCGCCGAGAGCCTGTTCAGTCAGATGACCGCCGAACCGCATCCGGTGCCGGCCTGGCTGGTGACCGGAGCCGGGACGGGCGGTACATCGGCGACGCTGGGGCGCTATATCCGCTATCGCCGCCTGTCGACGCGCCTGTGTGTGGCCGATCCGGAAGGCTCTGTTTTCCATCGCCATTTCCACGATCCGGCGGTCATGACCATCGACCGTTGCGGGTCCTGTATCGAAGGCATAGGCCGCCCGCGCGTCGAGCCGAGCTTCATCCCGTCGCTGATCGACCGGATGGAGGTGGTGACGGACGCGCAGTCGATCGCCGCTGTGCGCCTGTTGTCCGAACGGCTGGGGCGACGCGTCGGCGGCTCGACCGGCACCAATATGTGGGCCTGTGTACGCCTGATGCAGGAGATGGCGGCGCGCGGCGAAGACGGGTCGGTCGTCACCATCCTGTGCGACGGCGGCGACCGCTATGCCGATACCTATTACGACGACGCGTGGCTTAGCGGGCGCGGCATCGACTGGCGCACGCCCTATGCGACGCTGAAGGCGGTGCTGGACGGGACTGGCAGCTTTTAGAGCTGAAAGGACTTTTCGCTCATTCCTCTCAAGCCGCCATTGAGGCGGCGGCCAAGGTGGCGTAGCCACCGCCCGGCGAGGGACTAAACCTAAATGGTGATCCCCAGCGTCGCCGTCCCTGTATAGCCATTGGTGGTGTCGCCGGTCAGGGCGATGGTCTGGGCCGCCAGTTGCGCCGTCGACAGGTCGCTGAACACGTTGTCGGTTGCAAAGGTGATGGCCGCCAGATTGGCCACGGACGCGCTATAGCCCGTGACGTTATTATACACATTCGAGCAGATGGTGCGGTCGAGGGCGAACTGGCTGGTCTTGATCTTGTTGGCATAAGACGTCGCCGACGCCAGGCTGGGGTAGACCTCGACGTGGATGTGCGGCATGCGGCCGGAGTAACAGCCGGGGAAGATGGTGGTGAAGGTGACCTGACCGTTGGAGTCGGTGACCTGAATGCCGCGCAGATAGTTCTGGGTGGTCACGCCCGTCGAATAGAGCGAATAGAGCCCGTCGCGCGTGCAGTGCCAGATATAGATGACGTAACCCGCCAGAGCGGCGCAGCCGAGGCCGGAATTGACCAGCGTGATCGTCAGCTTGACCGGCAGGCCCGGCGCGGTGCCCGAAGCCGATCCGACCGAGGTGCGGATGTCCGAGCGGTTGATGCCGGAAATCGACAGGGCGTTGACCACGCTGCCCGACACGGTGTTGGAGCCGTCGCCGGGATAGGGGCCTTCGGTCTCGTTTGAATAGGTGGTGCAGGTGCCGCTGGAAGACGTGCTCGATGACGACGACGAGGCACTGCTGCTCGATGAGGAACTGGATGACGAACTGCTGCTGGAAGAGGTCGTGGTGACCGTCGTGGTCGAGCCACCCCCTCCGCCGCCACCCCCGCCACAGGCGGCCAGCGCGCTGGTCGCCAGCGCTGTGCCGCCCAGCCAGAACAGGGTGCGCCGACGCGACACATCGAGGATCAGGTCCTGAAGGCTGCCTTCGTCCTTATGGTACGGGGTGTTCGGGTCGTGATCGTGGGTCATAGGGTCCGCCGGTGCTGAAATGGTTTTCAGCCTTATCGCGGCGGATTACGGCGAATCTCGTTATTTGAATATGTCAGGCTTGTTACAGTGTGCCCAATTCGCTGCGCGGCAACAGGATGTCGCTAATGCCGCGTTCGCCACCGGCCCGCGACAACTGCACCACCACGTCGATCAGGCCTGCGGCATAGGCGATGGTTTCCTGACGCGACAGAGACATGCCCGACTGCATGACCATCAGGGCGATCTGCTCCAGCGCACCCTGAGGCGTGTTGGCGTGAACCGTGGTGAAGGAGCCAGGGTGGCCGGTATTGATGGCGCGCAGGAAGGTCACGGCCTCGGCCCCGCGGATTTCACCGACGATGATACGGTCCGGACGCAGACGCAAAGACGCCTGAAGCAGGTCGTTGACCGTCACCTTGGCCTCGCCCAGTTCGCCCTTGACGGCGATCAGGCCCAGCGCATTGGGCTGGGTGACGGCGATTTCGGGCGTGTCCTCGACAAGGATGACGCGCTCTTCGTTCGGCACGGCCCCCAGAAGGGCGTTGAGGAAGGTGGTCTTACCCGACGAGGTGCCGCCGGAAATCAGGATGGTCCGGCGTTCGGCCACCGCCTTTTTGAGGAAGGCCACCGGATTGGCGCGGGCGGCGCTCTGTTCATGGACGGCATTGGCGTGGGCGGGGGTGCGGATCGGCCCGCGGTCATAGGCGTCAAGCGGCCGGTTGACCATCAGGTGGCGGCGGATGGCGATGGCCCAGCCCCGGCGCGTGGCCGGAGGGGCTATGATCTGCACCCGCTCGCCCGTGGGCAGGGTGGCGGCCAGAAGCGGGTTCTCGCGGTTGATCCCCTGATGGCTGATGCGGGCGATCTGGGCGGCGAGGCGGCTTAAGAGGTCATCGGTGATCTCAGGGGCGTCGATGCGCAGCATGTGCGGCTGACCGCTGACCTCGATCCACACCTCGCCCGGCTGATTGACCATGACTTCGGTGACTTCGGCGCGGTCGAGCCACTGCCGGAAGGGGGCCAGATAGGCCTTCAGGTAGACGCCTTCGGTGGGCAGGCCAGCGCTCATGACGATACCTTACAGCGAGAAATCGAGGTCGCGCGAGACGAAGACCTGAATGGGGGTGCCCTGTGCCACCTTGATGGTCGGCGACAGCTTCGAGTCGGCCTGAAGCGCGGCGGTGGCGGCGTTATTGGCCCCCTGCGCCGTGCCGATGACGATGGTGTTGTTGTCGCTGCCGCTGGCCGAGGTGGCCAGACCGCCGACGATCGACAACAGCATGGCCGAGCCGAAGCGCTTGAAGAAGTGGTTGTCGACCTCACCGGTCTGACCGGCCTGCCCCAGATTGTCGGTCGACGGATCGGACAGGGCGATGGTCGTGCCGTCCGGACGGATCAGGCGCGTCCAGGTGATGAACAGGCGCTTCTGGCCGCTTTGCAGACCTGAGCGGTAGGACCCCACAAGGCGCGAACCGCGCGGGATGAGGACGCGTGCGCCGTCGAAGCTTTTGACGTCGCGCGACACCAGCGCGCGGGTATAGCCCGGCAGGTCGGAATTGAGTGCGGTTTCGAGCACAGCAGGGATGAGCGTGCCCTGCGATACCGTGGCGGCCGGGTTTTCGATGCGGCTGGCGCGGACCTGACGGTTGGCATCGAGGCCGGTCATGTCGTTGACAGTGTTGCCGTCGAAGACATTGGTCGCGGGCTTGCCATTGGCGGCAGCAGCTGCGGCGGCGGGATCGGGGTCCGGCGCGGAAATGTCGTAGACCAGCGCGTTGGCGCGGGCGGAATTGGGATCGGCGGCGGCGACCGGTGCCGGACCCCCCGGAGGGGCGGGCGGCAGGGCCACGGGCGGGCCTTCGGGCAGGGGTTGCGGCGGCAGGACCATGGAGGTGCCGTTCGGCGCAGGCGGCAGGGCCGGGTTCTGCGCGGCGGGCGGATTGGCCTGCGCCTGCTGAGCCGCCTGACGGCCATTATTGAGGAAGATCAGGGTCAGCGCACCCAGAAAGACCGCGCCCATAATGCCGCCGGCCATCACAAGGCTGTCCTTCAGCGTCGATTTGGCGGCAACGGCAGGCAAGGCGTTCAGTGAGGCGACCGACAGGTCCGAACGGTCGGCGGCGCGACGCGGATCGGAAGCGTTTTTCGGGTCGGAAGAGGGGATACGGCTTTGCATGATCAGTCTTCCTTGCGTCCGAACCAGCCGGTACGCTTTTTCGGCGCATCGGGTTTGGCGGCGGTTTCCGGGCGCGGCTGCGGCGACAGGGCGTCGAGCGAGGGCGGCACGAAGGCGTCGTTATAGACGGTGGCCTTAAGCTCGCCCCGGCGCAGGATGAAGGCCGGGCCGACCTGTTCGATGACGATATAGCCTTCGCGGTAGCCGAAATTGACCAGACTTTCCTTACCGTCGACAAAGGCATAGATGGCCGGGAAGGCCACGCCTTCGCCCCACAGCAGATAGGTCGATTGCCCGTCGTCGAACAGGCGCAGCGGCACCAGATCCTTGTCCCCGGCATAGGTATAGGCGGTGTTGCGCTTTTCCGGCAGGGCCGGAGCGGCGGGGGTTTCGGGCGCGCCGTTCGCCGTTACGGCTTCGGGTTCCTCTTTGTAACGAAAGCGCAGATCGTAGATGACCTCGCCCTTCTTACACGCCGCAGCGTCCTTGGTGCGCAGCTCAAAGGCATAGGCGCGGCGCGAGGTGACGACCGACATGTTGGTGAAGGCCGATTTGATGAAGGGCTTGATGAAGATCAGATTGCCGCGCTTGTTCGGCGTCGCCTGCCACTGGGCGGCATCGCCCAGCGCGACGTTCTCGATCTTTTCGTTATCGCCAAAGGTGATCATGGTCTGAAAACCGAGGCAGGCGTCGAGGCGCACCACCTGACCGTCCACATAGTCGATGGTGCGGATGCGGCTGTCCTGCGCCTGAGCGGGCGCAGGCCCCAGCAGGGCGGCGGAGATCAGGAGCGGAGTGAACAGGGGGAACTTCATGATCCGGGGGCCTTTGAGACGGGCTTTTGCGGTGCGGGGCCAGAGGCCAGAGAGCCAGAGGATTGGGAGCCAGAGGTTTGGCCAGATATCTGGGATGCAGTTGACGATCCGGCGGGAGGGCGAAAACGCTGACCCAGCCCCTGACGGCGGACGGTGTCAGCAGGGGCTGCGGCGGTTTGAGGCGTCTGGCTCAGGGTGGTGGTAACGGTCTGGACGCGGGTGTCGCGGGTGTGGCTGCGTCCGCCTGCTGTCGTCGCGCCACCTTGCGTGATGACAGTCGCGCCACTGGCGGCCACGAGTGCGGCGGCGGAGGTGGCGGCGTGCAGATGGGTGTCGCCGCCCCGGTCGGCGCGTCCGCGCAAGGGGTGCCAGTTCTTCACAATATTGAAGGCGACGATCATCAGCATGATGAGGAAAGCGGCGTAAATCACGGAACCCATGAACAAAATCACGATGGGCTGAATGTCGCGCACGGTCTGCATCGGGTCGCCGGAGATGGCGAGGATGGCGGGCGTCAGAAGCGACAGGGCCGCCGATCCGCCCAGAGTGACCAGCATGGGGACGAAGGCGAAACCGACGGCGGTACGCAACCAGCCTTCGAACAGGCCGCGCGTCTGGCCAAACAGGGCGAAGACGACGAAGATCGGCCCCAGCGCCAGCAGCAGCGTCAGGATCAGGCGCGACAGGACCAGCACGCCGACGGTCGACAACAAAAGGATCAGGCCCGAACTCCACAACATGTCCGATGCCGACGACTTGCCGTTGCGGATCGTCATGGCGTTGGCTGCACCGTTGGCGGCGTCGCCTGTGACCTGAGCCGAGGTCTGCTCGAAGGCGGTGGCGGCGTCGGCGAAGTGGACGAACAGGACATCGAGGCGTTTGGCGAAGGTGGCGGTCGCGCCTTCCTGTGAACCGGTAAGCACCGCGGCGATTTCGTCCGGGCCGCGCGTCAGAAGGTTATAGACGACGGTCTGATAGGCGGGCCAGGCGGTGACGAAGGTCAGGACCGCGCCAATGACCAGTATCTTCGGCGTCATGGTGTTGAGCGTCAGGCGTGTGCGCCCGGTGATCATGCCGAAGCCTAAGAAGGCGATATAGAGGGTCAGGGCGATGGTCAGCGCCATGCCCAGATAGCCGCCCGTGCCGAACAGGCGGCCGAAGCTGTCTTCGACCACGTGGCTGATCTGGCAATCGACGCTCATCAGCGCACCGGAAATCCCGGTGTCGCCATTGAGCGGCATGGGCGGGCAGGGCGTCATGCGGACACCCTTTCGGACGGGACTGCACCGGATACTGAAATGTTGGGCCATGCGGTTCCGGTGAGCGCTTCCCACCACAGGTGCGGAGCATCGCCATATTGGGCGCGCAGGTCGTCGAGACGGCGCACGGTGGATTCGCGTCCCGACAGGACGGTGAGGATTTCCGGCATGGCCGACAGGTCGAGGCGCACGACGACTGAATGGTTGCCGTGCTTGACCAGAAACGCCCGTGATTGCGGCGGCAGGGCGCGGATCAGCCCGACCTCGTGCGCGCTGAGGCCGAAGCCGTCGCCATAGTCTTCGGTGCGGGCGCGCGGATTGGGCATGAAGATTTGCGTCGCGGCCTGTTCGATAATCGCCGAGGAGATGCGGCTGTCGAGGGCGTCACCGGCGCTCTGGGTGCCGAAGCCCAGAATGGCGTTGCGTTTTCTGAGCGTCTTCATCCAGTCGCGGATGCGCGCGGCGAACACTTCGTCGTCCAGCGCCTTCCAGCCCTCATCGATGAGGATCATGGCGGGCGTGCCGTCCAGACGTTCATCGATGCGGTGGAAGAGGTACATCATGATCGGCGTACGCAGAACCGCATCGTCGAGGAACTGCGTCATGTCGAAGCCCAGCACGCGGGCCGACAGGTCGAGCGCATCGCCTTCGTTGTCGAACAGCCAGGCCCATTCGCCGCGCCCGCACCACGGGGCCAGACGCGCGGCCAGATCGCTCTGACTGGGGCGGCGCAGGCCCCCCAGAAGCTCCTGAAAATAGCGCAGGCGGCGATAGGCCGGTTCCTGCGCGTACATGGCGTCGATGGCCGAGGTCAGCACGGCCTCGTCTTCGGGCAGAAGCGCGGGGCCTTCGCCGGCGATCAGGCGCGAGATCAGGTCGCGCAGGAAGGCACGGTTCGTGGCGCTGTCGGGCAGTTGCAGCGGATTGAAGCCGGACGGCTCACCGGGGCGAAGGGTGGCGTAGTGGCCGCCGATGGCGCGGATGAAGATTTCCGAGCCGCGGTCCTTGTCGAAAATGACCGTGCGCGGCTGGGCCTTCTGGGCCTGAGCGGCGAGGAAGTTGAGCACCACGGTCTTACCCGAGCCCGACGGCCCGATCAGGGTGAAGTTGCCGAGGTCGGAGGCGTGGAAGTTGAAGAAGTAGGGGGTGGCGGCGGTCGTTTCGAACACCGTGATCGCCTCGCCCCAGTGGTTGCCCGACGCCTGACCCAGAGCGAAGCCGTGCAGGCTGGCCAGCCCTGCGAAGGCCGATACCGAAATCAGCGCCTTGCGCGCGATATAGACTTCGTTGCCGGGGAACTGCGCCCAGAAGGCCGGTTCCTGATTGATATCCTCACGCACGGCGATGGCCCCGGTGTCGGCCAGCGCCGAGGTCACCTGAGCGGCGGCCTGATCGAGGGCGGAGAGGGTTGGCGCGCGCACGGCAACGCTGAGGTGGTGTTCGCCCATCGCGGTCTGGCCCGAGGCCAGTTCGTCCTTGGCCGCCATCAGACCGGCGCGCAGGGTGATGCCGTCATCGTCGGCGGCGCGCAGGCGGCGCAGGGCCAGATTGACGCGCTCAAGCCCGATCTGGCGGTCGACGTACTGAAAGCTCTGCGACAGGGTCATCTCATAGGGCAGGTGCAGCAGGGCATCCAGCATGCCGGGGGCGGCCTGAGGCGGATATTCCTTGACCGAGATCAGCGAGCCGAAGCTCTTCTGCTCGGTGGTGCCCTTGAGTTCGAAGGCGTCGACACCAAAGCTCAGGCGCTGATAGGGCAGGTATTGTCCGGCGTCGTCCTTCATCAGCGGATCGGGCTTGAGCACCGGGCGCATTTCGCCGTGCAGCAGGGCCGAGAGGAACTCCAGCGGCTCGGAACACTTGCCGCCGCGCGTCTCATAGCTGGTCAGAAGGCGCGGGCCGTAGCGCCCGAGGGCGGCCATAAGGGTTTCGCGCGCGGCGTCGAGGTCGCGCAGTTCCGCGCCCAGACCCGTCTGACCGGCCCCGGCCTGCGCCCCGAACAGCTTGCCCACCGCTTCGGCCAGACCGGCCTTGCCGCGCGCCGGGCGGCGCAGGATGGTGATGAACAGGTCGTTGACGAACAGCTCGCGCGAGGACAGGCGCGCCTGCCAGCGGTCGTTGATATGGGCGGCGATGGGGTCGTCGAAGCGCCCGCTGGCGGCCACCGACACCTTGCGGCGGATGATGTGGTGGTGCAGGACCAGCCGCGAGTCGCCGATGGCGCGCAAAGCACTTTCACGTAAGGCATGCATGCTGTTGAGGTCGGTCGTGTCCGCCGTCTCGAAGCCGAAGCCGTCGATATAGAGGGCCTGCATCAGCGAGCCGTCGCGCAAGGCCACCGTATGATCGTTGAACAGGTGCCCATAGGGCAGACGGTCGCCGATACGCTGCTCTTTTGACCCAGGACCGAACAGGCCGTTACTCATGTCTAACCCTTTGTACGGACTGGACGTTTTGACGGTCCGGTCCTTTTGCCCTTATGGCTGATAGGAGTTGCAGCGCCAGAATTTGTAGTTCCGGATGCGCGGGGTGCGGCTCACCTTGGTGAACCACAGATCGAACAGGCGCGGCTCGCGCAGACAGGCCAGATACCCCACCACATGCACCAGAAGCGCCACCCCCAGCGCCCAGAAGGAGCGCGTGATCAGGAAGGCCTCGGTGGTGATCATGAAGTTGAGGATGAAATAGGAATAGGTCACGCCGCCGAGCATCTGGGGCTGGGTCAGGGCGCGGAAGACCGGTGCCTTGACGAGGGGGACGTTTTCCTCGGCCATGGGCTTAGCCTACCGCCGTACGGATGCCGGCCACGATGGTCGCCGCGCCGAACAGGATGAAGATGCCGAGGATGACGGTTGCCCCAAAGCGCCAGTTCATGCGGCCCGACAGCATCATGAAGCCGACGGCGGCCACCGCGATGACGGCGACGGCGGTGGCGACATTGCCGAGCAGCGTGCCCTGGATCCAGTTCAGGGCGTTGACGATCGGGCCGGAACCGGCAGGGTCCTGCGCGAAGGCCGGGGAGGCGGCCATAGAGACGGCCATTTGGGGCAGCAGGGCGGTCAGGCATTTACGGGCGTTCATGTCGGCGTCCTTATGAACAGGTCTGAAGGGGTTGAGGATCGGTGTTTGCGCTCAGCCGGTCAAGGCTGCGCGCGACATAGGCGCGGGTTTCGGCGTAAGGCGGCACGCCGCCGTGGCGGTCGACCGCGCCCGCTCCGGCATTATAGGCGGCCAGCGCCAGATCGATGCGCCCGGAAAAGCGGTTGAGCTGACGGCGCAGATAGGCGACGCCGCCCCGGATGTTCGACGCGGGATCGTACGGATTGACCCCCAGTTCGGCGGCGGTGGCGGGCATGAGCTGCATCAGGCCGATGGCCCCGCGCGGCGACACGGCCTTGGGGTTGAAGCCGGACTCCTGACGGATGATGGCGACGATCAGATCGGGGCTGAGGTCGAATTCCAGCGCGGCGGCGTTGATTTCGACGGCATAGGGCGTGGCCATGGCGGCAGCCGCAACGACAGGCGCCGTTACAGGGGGGAGGGAGGCGCAGACGGTGTGATAGCTGCCGTCGTCGGACAGTTCAGTCACCTGTGCGACAGCGGGAAGGGCCATAGCCATGAGGGCGGCGATGCTCACCGCCGCGAGGCCATATCCTGCCGTCGTCTCTGCCCGCACGGGCCGCTCCTTCCGAACGGTGGCGCGGCCCCTTGGGTAAAGAGCGCGCGACCTGCAATCTGGTCTGTCTATGACGTCGCCTGCGGCTCTAACAGCTAAACTTGTCAGATTTGTTACAGGCGGTGTGCATTGCTCCTTGCACGGAAAATTGTCCCCCGCGATTCGGATACGCCCGGACTATACACTGCTTTTCCGGCCGCGCGGCAATCAGGCCCCAAACGATCAGACAAAACCGAGATTGGGCTGGCTGAAGTTGCGCAGGTTGGGGAAGATGGTGTTGAGGTCGGTGTTCGACACCCCGAACCAGCCGCCCAGCGTCGCCGCATACTGATCCACCGAGGTGGTCGGGATGAATGAGGCCCCGGTCATATTGGGGTTGGAGAAGCCCGACACGTCCATGCCGACGGTCGGGAATTGTCCGTACATGTCGCCGCCTTTGACCGCGCCGCCCATGATCAGTTGCGGCCCGGCCCAGGCGTGGTCGGTGCCGTCGCCATTGGTGCTGTAGGTGCGCGAAAAATCCGACGCCGTAAACGCCGTAACGTTCGAGCGCATGTCGACGCCGTTGATATTGGCCAGCGTGCTGTCGAGATAGGCCATGGCCTGCGCCACCTTGGCCAGGTTGTTCGACTGATCGCGGTTCTGGGTGTCGTGGCTGTCCCAGCCGCCCAGCGACACCATGAAGACCTGACGCTTCAGGCCGAAGGCCGGACCGGCGGCGATCATGCGGGCGACGGTACGCATCTGGAGCGCCAGACTGTTGGTCTCGGTCGCGCCCGTTGCCGGGTTGGTATAGGTCGGCGGCGAAGGGATGGCGGTGACCACCGCGCGGCCGAAGACTTCGTTGACGACGCTGGCGGCACCCACCGAGCGGCCGGTGACGCGGCCGTGGTCGTTGGCGAAGTCCGAGGCGGTGACCGTGTCGGTGATGATGTCGCGCAGTTCCGCCGGGGCGGCTGATGAGCCGAACAGGGAACTGGCCGTCGTGCCGGAAACAGCGACGGCGGGGGCGGCATTGGTCGACAGCGGGTACTGCACCACGTTCTGACCCGACAGGAAGACCGCCGTGCCGCCCGCCGTGATGGCGGTGAAGATGGTGTTCTGACCGTTCATGTTCATCAGCATGTCGCCCATGCGTCCGCCCCAGCCGGTGCGCGCGCCTTCGGCGGCTCCGGCCTGCCAGGTCGACTGCTGATCGTTGTGCGAGAACAGGTTGGCGGGCAGTTGCACGCTTCTGGCCTGATACTGGGCCTTGGTGGTCGGCTGGATCAGGGTGCCGACATTGGCCAGCACCGCCAGACGGCCCTGATCGAACAGGGTCTTGCACGGGCTCATCAGCGGGTGCAGGCCGAAGGTGCGGCTGCTGGCATTGGTGCCTGCGGGTATGGCCTGTGCGGTCTTCGGAACGATGGGCAGGACGCCGCCCCAGTGTTCGGGCTTGCCCAGCGCAGAAGTGCGGCCCGTGACGGCATTGACCTGCCCCACGGCGGTGGGGGCGGTGCCGACCGGCATCAGGGCGATGGGGTCGCTGCCCTGATTGCGGGCGCTGAAATAACGGTTCCACGAGTCGGTATCGGTGGGCAGCACCATGTTGTTGGCGTCGTTGCCGCCGAACAGGAAGATGCAGACCAGCGCCTTATAGTCCGGGGCGCTTTGCCCGGCGGCGGAGCCCACGGCGGCCAGTTGCAGGCCGAACGAGGTGGCTGTGGTCATGCCGGCGAGACCGGCACCGAGGCGGAGGAAGGAACGGCGGTCGAGGTGTGAAGTCATGGTACGCGACTCCTATCGCTGAGCAATATATTCGGGGGAGGCCATGCTGAGCAGTATGGCGAGCTTCACCCGGTTGAGTTTGGCGGCGTCGATCTGGGTCTGGGTGCCGTTGGCCGGAATATTGACCCCGATGACCGCATTGGTGATCTTCGTCTTCAGGCTGGCCGACATGCCGCCGCCGTAGAGCAGCAGGCTCATCCGCTCGGACAGGCCTGCCGGATCGGTCGCCAGCGCCAGTTCCTTGGCGTAGGTCGATTTGATATCGCTGCTGGAGCCGACGCCGGAATTGATCGTCGTCTGCATCAGGTTGACATAGGCCGCTGCCGTCACCTCATCGATGATCTGCATTTCCGGTGCGACCTTGTTCTTGCTGCCCAGTGTCGTATTGGGCGGCACATAGCCGGGGCGGAAGAAGTTGAAGACCGATGGCGAGGTCAGGGGGGCCTGATTGAGCGAGGTCTGGGCGGCGGTCGAGGTCATCAGCCACTTGCCGCTGGTCGAGGTCGCCTCGAAGGCGCGCATCCAGTGGGTCAGGCGGATAACCGGTTCGCGCAGCTTACCGTAGGCGGCGTCGGTCGAGACGGTGCGCGCTTCGGAATCGAGCAGGATGGCGCGCACCACAGCGGCCATGTCGCCGCGCGTCCCCGATCCGTTATTGTTGAAGACCGCGGCGACGCGGCCGACATATTCCGGCGAGGGATTGGAGGTGACCAGCCGCTGGATGAGCTGTTTCGAGATGAACGGCCCGGTATTGGGGTGGTTGAAAAGGGTGTCGAGCGCGATTTTGACATCGCCATTGGTGTCGACGGTCGTCGAGGCCGGGATGGTCGTGCCCAGAAACGCCTTGGCCGAGGTCGAATGGTAGTTGGCGTAGGCGATCATGGGACGCGTATAGGATTCGACGACGCGGCTGCCGCCGCCGAAGGTGGAGTTGGTCGGCGTCGGGTGATACCACGACAGGCCGGTGAAGACCTTGGCCAGTCCCTGAATGTCGGCGGTCGTATAGGTGGCCGTGGTGCGCCCCAGAAGGTCGGTCTTGGGCGTGCCGTCGGTATTGAGCTCATAGAGCCCGATGGTGAAGAGCTGCATCACCTCGCGGGCGTAGTTTTCGTCCGGGTTGCGCCCGGTCGAGGTGTTTTCCTTCTGGTTGGCCAGATAGGTGAGGTACTGCCCCATGGCGGGGTGATAGGTGACGTCCTCGAGCAGGGTACGGAAATTGCCGAACGAGTCGCGCCCCAGCATGTCGTAATAGTCGGCCAGCGTGCGGACATTGATATTGCTGGTGTAGGAGGCGACCATGATTTCCGACAGGGCGAACTTCACGCGTTGCCGCAACTGATCCGGGGCGGTGGCCGCCTGAAGGAAGAAGCTCTCGTAAAACTGCGTCGAAGACAGGCTGGCGCTGGCATTGGTCGTCTGAAGATCGATCAGGCGGGCATCCATTTGCTCAAGGTGCGTCGCGCCCACGGGCAGGGCGATCTGGGCGTTGATCCAGTCGGCATAGCCTGAGGCGCTGACGGCGCTGATGTCGGCATCGGTCGCGCCAAAGGTGGCCTGCGCCAGAAAGCGGCTGGCCTCGGCGGCGGTGGGCTTGGCCACGGCGACGGGCGGGGTCGTGCCGCCGCCGCTACTGCCGCTGCTGCCTCCCCCACCACCTCCGCCGCCACAGGCAGCAAGCACGAGAAAGGACGCAGCCACGCACAGGCTGGAGACACGGCGCACAAGGCCGTTCGGACGTAAGATCATGAGTGTCAACGCGGGATACGCTAAAGGGCGAATGGGGAACGTAGGCGAAGTCGTAAATCAGGCTTCGGCGTTCCGCGCCCTTGCGGGCAGGCGCGTAGGGCCGCCTTGTCTCCGGGCTTGAAATCTCTCTTAAGATCGAGAAATATCAATAGGGACAATCGGTTGCACCTTAAAGGCGCTTTGTTAACAAATCATGACGTGATTGCGGCGGCAATGAGACGGGTGTGAAATGGTTAATTTTCAAGTTGGGGTGCGTCGCGCGTTCAGGTCGCGGATTGCCGCCAGGACGTGCGCCCGTTGGTCGCCAGCGCATAGCCGCAGCCCATCAGCAGGCCGAGGAAGAAGGTCATGGCGGGCTCCTGAAAGGCGAAGTCGGTAAAACCGTGCAGGAGGAAGACGAGATAGGCAAGCAGGACGGTCAGGATGCGCGGTCCCATGCTCTGACGGCGGCGCACCGCCAGTCCCATCGGCACGATAACCGCCAGATTGAGCAGACCCAACGCCATAAGCCCGGTCAGGCCTGCCTCTTCGTACCATTGCAGATAGACATTGTGCAGGCTGCCGACCGGCCAGAGCGCACCGACGTTTTCAGGCGTCATGATCAGGCTGTTGATCTGACGGAAGGAACCCAGTCCTGAGCCGAACCACGACTGTTTCGAGGCGATGTCGTAATGGGCGTCGAAGATCACGGACCGTGCGTCCATGTCCTGACTGAGGGTGTCGAAGCGGCTCAGGGCGTCCAGAGCGGGCGTGGCGTAGATCAGCGCCAGAACGGCCGCGCAGGCCGCGATCAGGCCGAGCCATTTCCATAGCGACAGAGAGCGGCGCAGCAGCAGGAAGCTTAAGATCACCCCGGCGGTCAGGGTCGCCAGTATCCCGGCGCGCGACAGGGTGAGGGACAGCGCCCCGAGACAGACCAGAAGGGCGGCGGCGGCGACCGGCTCGATACGGTGGCTCAGGCGGCGCGATTTCGAAGAGGTGAAGCGGCTGATCAGGCGGCCGAGCGCCAGCACGCTGATGGCACCGAAGAAGGTGGCGGCGGTATTGGGCGAGGCGAAGGCCCCGGTCAGGCGGCCCGTGCCGATTTTACGCACGCCGTAGACGCCGTCGGGGTCGCTGATGTGCATGAAGATCGAAATCAGCGCCCACGCGGCCCCCGCCATCAGCAGGGCGTCCATCAGGCGGCGGCCGGTCTCATCGGTCAGGGACAGACGAAAGCCCAGCGCAAAGGCCATGAAGATCCCGCCCAGTTGCAGATAGGCGATGAAGGCCGCCGAGGGGTCGAGCAGACCGCCTTCGGTTCCGGCGCGATGCACCAGAAGCGTGATCAGCGGTTTTACGCAGAGCGTCAGGATAAAAATACCCAGCCCGGCCATGAGCCAGGGCATTTCAGGACGCCGCCATACCGGCGGACTTTCGCGCTGCGGCAACAGCCACGCCGCCGCGCAGATCAGGCTGAACAGCATGCAGAGCAGGAGGGACGGGGCTTCGCGCAGTGAGTTGGGAATGGCAAAAGCGTAAAGGCAAATCAGCGCGGACAGCCCCGGCCAGACCCATTTCCCTACGGTCGAATTCATGAGGCCGCTCCCCTTCCTGCTTTTGCGATTAGGGCAAATAAGACTTGCCATCAATCGATTTTTTTGTTGCAGTGCAGAAGGGCTGGTTTGCGTCTGACAGGGTGGTCAGGGCGATAATGTCACAAGCGGGTCACGAAGCCATGAGATTCGGACGG
>JASGGL010000036.1:0-18468 GCA_047605065.1 Asticcacaulis sp. | reverse complement strand
GTCGCCATCAGGTAGGCCGCGTTGATGGTTTCGTTGACCTTCCAGAAGTCGGCCACGCTGCGGGTATTGGCCGTGGAGATGGCGAGGCTGTTGTACAGGGCGTAGGCCGCATCGATGTTCGAATAGCGGAAGGTATAGCCCAGACGCTGCTTACCGAGGTAAGGGCCGTCCTGAGAGATGCTGGTCAGACGCGCCGTGCTGCTGACGGTGCGGGCTTCGTTCCAGATGTTCGCTTCCTTGATACGGTCGGTATAGAGGTAGCCGAACTCGACCTTGGTGTCGTGACCGAACAGTCTGGTTTGCGTGTCGACATCGACCTTGGCGGTCCAGGCGTCGGTGATCTGACGATCTTCCTGACGCGTCGCCTGATTCATCGGCATGTCGAAGTCTTCGATGTTCTGAACACGCGCGCCGACGGTGCGGGCCGAAGAGGTGCCCGTCGTGCGGTACAGTTCAACGATGTTCGACGAACCGTTGGTGAAATCGTACACGAAGGTCGGACGCGACGAGAAGGACGAACCGTTCTGGAAGCGCAGTTCCAGCGGCACGTCGGTCGTGTTGTCGGTCCAGGTGTAGTTCAGACGCCAGGACACATCGAGACCGTTGTCGAACTTCGATTCACCGCCGACAGTGTTGGTCGACATGCGGTCGTAATAGTTACGGTAGGTGATGCGCGCCGAAATGCGGCCACCATAAACCGTGTCCTTGGTCGGGTTGAAGGTCGCGGCCTGCGACGCATAAAAGGCCGTCGAACCGTAGGTGACGCCGCCCGAAGTCGTACCCTGATTCAGTTGGAAGATGAACTGATCGCGGTGCTCGGTGTCGTCGAACGCCGTGTTGATGGTCGAGAAGAACAGGCTGTGGTTTTCGGCCAGCTTGTAATCGAGACGGGTCGAGAACGAATAGTTTTCACGGGTCAGACGGTAGTGCTTGTTCTTGGTTTCCTGAGCGAAGCGCTTGATCACGCTGCCGGCATCGGGCACCAGATACGGATCGGTTTCCCAGTTTTCCGTCGCCATGTCGCGCGAATAGTAGGAGAGCTGACCGACAACGCCCAGCTTGCCGCCCATGAAGATGTTGGAATAGACGAGGCTCGAATCCTTTTCTTCGCCCTCGCCCAGTTCGACATAGCCGAGGCCCAGCTTGCCGATGATCTTCTGACCCTTATAGTCGAAGGCGCGGCGGGTGCGGATTTCGACGTTACCGGCAACCGTGTCGCCCGGCATCGACGGCACGATGGCCTTCTGAACGACGACCTGCGAGGCGATGGCCGAAGGGATGTTGTCGAAGCGCGAGGCACGGCCTTCGGGCGAAACCACCGACAGACCGTCGAATGACACCGTCGTCCAGTAGTTCGGCGCGCCGCGCAGGTTGACGTAACGGGCCTGACCCTGATCGCGCTCGACGGTAACGCCCGGCAGGCGGCCCACGGCGAAGGCGATGTTCTGATCCGGCAGGTTGCCGATGGCGTCAGCGGAGATGACACTGACCAGCGAGTCGGAATTGCGCTGCGCCTTCAGGGCCGAGGCTTCGGATTCCGCCAGCGGCTTACGGCCAACGACGACGACGTCGGTTACTTCGGCATCGGCCTCAGCGGCCTGAACAACGGCCGGGACCGTGACCATGGCCAGAGGGGCGACCGCCGCCGTCAGGACCAGAAACTTGTCGAACTTCATCTTTTATCCCCAGATGCTGTGGCGCGGCAAACCATTGCGCACACCCTGAGGCAGCCCTCTATTCACGCTCCGCAACGCTTCGACTACAGTTTCGCAAAGCTTTTGTGACACTGTCACATTGATGGCTGAACTGTGGCATTCGCGCCCCACAGCCTTGGTGTCCCCGGCAACTCCACCGGATAAAGGAAACGGCGACGTCCGGTGAACAGATGCCGGGCGTCGCCAAAGACCTTATTTGTCGCGGGCGACACAGCCCCCGCCATCCGGACCGACATCCCCGTGACAGGTCCGCAACCCCAGCATGGGTTCCTTCAGTTCGATCAGTTGATTGCCCTTACGCCCGCGCAGCAGATCGAAACCGTCATAAAGCTTTCCAGACGCCGTAAAGCTGCGGAACTTCAGCCGATCGGCCTCGACGTCCACCGTCTGATAAAGTTCGGTCGCCTCGGCCACCTTATCGGGCTGATTGAGCGCACGGTCATTCAGACCGTACATCTTCGACCCCGTGACCGAAACCAGATAGACTGGCCCCTGCACCTGACCCTGCTTGCGCGCCGTCAGCCCTGCGGCCCTGCCCGCTTCGGCGCTGAGACGGCTGTAACAGTGGTCGTGCCCCTGAAGCACCAGATCGACCTTGCGCCGATCGAAGACCGGCTTCCACGCCGCTTTGAGCACCTCGGTGTCGTTGGGACGAGCGCAGGTGAAGATCGGCTGATGGAACAGGACGATGTTCCATTTGGCCCGACTCTGGGCCAGAGTCTCATCAAGCCACTTCGTCTGCACATCGAGCCTGCCCAGATCGAGCGCCGCCGTACCGTCCAGAACGATGAAGCGAACGCCCTGATAATCGACAAAATAGGACGTCGCCTTCACCCCTTCGGCCCCGTTGCCGGGCAGGGCAAACTGCGCGCTCCAATAAGGCCCGAGTACCCTCGATTCCTGTCCGTCGGGCAGGAGGTGATCGACATATTCGTGGTTACCCGTGGCGGGGATTTGCGGCACGGCGGCGTAGTTATAGCCGCCCGCCTGCGTCCATTCTCCCCATTCGTCGTCGTGATCCAGATCGTCGCGTTGCGCCACCAGATCACCGGCATGCACGACCAGAGCCATCTTACCTTCCTGAAACCCCTGACGAATGACGCGCGACGCATAGGTCAGAATACCGTTTTGCGTATCGCCCAGATAAAGGAAGCGGAACGGACGGGCTTCGGCGGACGCCGTGCGGAACTGATGCCACTCGCTCCAGCCCGCGGTCCCTTTGACGCGATACACATAGACCGTATCGGGCTTAAGTCCGTCGAAGCGCACCTGATGATAGAGGGCCAGACCGTTCGAAGACGGCACGGTGGTCAGGGTGCCGGTCACCGTACGAGCGTTGCGTTCGAGCGTCGGTCCGTCGACCGCCTCGGCGATCTGCGCCTCGCTGGTGCGTTGCAGACTGTCGGTGCGAAACGCCACCGCCATCCCCGTGGACGGATCGGCCGCAGGCGTCAGGACGATACGGTCGGGGATCGACTTCACCGCATAGGGCAGTCCCGGCGTACGGGGAATTTCATGTCGGGGCAGGTCTTCGGCCAGCAGGGGCCCGCAAAAAGCGGTCAATGCCGCGCCACAGATAAGGGCTTTGAAAAGCGTCATCGCAATATCCTGAAAAAGAAAGGGGCAGCCTGCCCGCCGCATGGCGAAAAGACTGCCCCCCACATGGTTTAGGTTTAGGATCAGTAGTTGAGCTTCACGCCCACCTTGGCCGTCCAGCCATATTCTTCATACTGAAGCAGGCGCTGACGATTGCCGACATTGTTATAGGCCGTATAGGTCGCATCATTGGCGTTGACGACTTCACCGAAGACGCGAACATTCTTGCTGATGCGGTACTTGGCCGACAGGTCGAGCTGGAAGTGATCCTTGATGTAACGATCGGTCGAGGCGTCATCGAGATCACCCAGTTCGTCCAGATAGCCGGAACGGTAAGACCCCGCCGCCCGCAGGCTGAGCGCGCCCTTTTCGTAACCGATCACGAGGTTCGCCGTCTGCTTGGCCGAAGCCGGCAGCGGGATCGAGCGCGTACCGCCCTCACCGTCCAGAATGTCGCCTTCCGCGTCGGTATAGGTGTAGTTGGCACTGACCAGCAGGCCATCCCACGGCGACGGCAGGAAGGTGAAGGCCTGAGAATAGGCCAGCTCGACACCGAAGACCTTGGCCTTTTCACCGTTCAGATAGGTGTCGGCGCTATCGTAGGCGATGCCGTTGTAAACGCCCGACGTATCGGTGTGATAATCGACGATGAAGTCCTTGATGTCCTTATAGAACACCCCGCCCTGAAGCACGGCCTCCTTAGCGAAGTAGTATTCAAGGCTGGCATCGAAATTCGTCGCCTTATACGGATCGAGGTCCGGGTTGCCGTAGGCGGCTTCCAGATCTTCGTTGATTTCCAGACGCGGTGCCATCTTGCCGAAGCTGGGGCGCATCAGCGACTGGGTCAGGGCGGCGCGCGCCACCAGCTTGTCCGAAACATTATAGCGGACATTCACGCTGGGCAGGACGTCGGTATAGTCCTTGCTGAAGCTGACCGGGGTGAAGGTCAGGGTGTCGCTGTTGGTGCTGAAGCCGCTCAGGTCGACCTTGGTCTGCTCGACACGGACACCCCCGACGATGCGCAGGGCCCCGTTGTCGTAACGGCCCTGAACGTAACCGGCATAGATGTCTTCCGAACCGTCATAGTCTTCAAGGTGCGAATTCAGCAGGGAATCGTCGGCATCGCGCACGAAGTTCGAACGCGAAAGGCTGCGCACCTTAGCCAGATCGGGCACGACACCGAGTTGTGCCAGATTATAGGACTGCACCCCGCCCACATCGGCGAGCGTCAGCGCACCGTTATAGGCCGTATAGTTGTCATAGGTCATGTCGAGCGACTTGTCGCGCTGACGGACCTTACCGCCGAACTTCAGTTCCAACGTACCTTCGGCCAGCGCATAGGTGCGCGCGGCATCGAAACGCAGGGCCAGTTCTTCGTCCTTCGAATTTTCATCGGTGGTGTAATCAAAGGCCGTGACCGTATAGCGGGTCGGGTCGTTGAAAATGCCCTCACCGGTAGTGACGGCGTAGACCGGACGCGTCAGGTCGGCATAGTTGAAGGTCACGCCCAGCGCATTGGCGCCGCTGGTGTAGCGGGCGCGGAAGCGCATCGGGTCGATCGAGCCGTTTTCCGCCTGCGATGCCGTCGAATAGCTCAGATCATAGGTGAATTTCCAGGCGTCGGCATAGGTCTTACCGCCCACCGAGATGTTGCTCGTTTCCTGCCACTCACGGCGATCCTTGATGTCGCGGCGGATTTCGAAGCGGGCCGAACCGCCCGAACCCGTCGACAGGAAGGACGCGCCCGTTTCGGTCACCGAAGCCGGAACCAGATCGGCGATGGTGAAGACCAGACGGCGACGCAGTTCGGTATCGTCGAACTTTGAATAGAAGGTGCGCGCATACAGGCTGGTATTATCGTTCAGGCGGTAATCGAAGTTCAGCGTAAAGCCGTAACGTTCGCGCTCGACGTCGTAATCGCGGTATTCAAGGGTCTGGGCGTAGTAGTTGTTGTTGCCCGCGACCGGCGACTTGGTCCAGTCGGCCATCTCGATATTGTCGGTCGAGAATTTGCGGTCGTAATAGCTCAGGCCACCGGCGACGCCGAAATCAGGCGTGACACGATAGGCGAAGTCGAGGCCGGCCTTGGGCGAGGTCTTGCCATTCAGGTTATTATACGAACCTTCCAGCGAGCCCGACAGCAGGTTCTTCTTACGGTCGAAGGCCGAGATGGTGTTGATTTCGATCGACGCGCCGATGGTGTCGCCGTCCATATCCGGCGTCAGCGACTTCTTGATGTCGATGGATTCGATCAGTTCGGCAGGCAGCACGTCCATCGCCACCATGCGGTCGTCACCGCCGGTCGACAGGATGCGGTTGCCGTTGATCGACGCCGAGTTGAGGTTCGGGTCCAGACCGCGCACCGAAACGAAGCGGCCTTCGCCCTGATCGTTCAGGACATTGACGCCCGGCGCACGGCGCATGGCTTCGGCAACGTTCTGGTCCGGGAACTGCCCCATCGAGTCCTTGGACAGGGTCGACTGGACACCATCGGCGGCGCGTTGACGCGCAATGGAATTGAGCATGTTGGCGCGCTGACCGACCACCAGAATGGTGGTTTCACGACCGGTGACCGCCTTGAGCGCGAAGTCGGCGGTCACGTCGCCGGTCTCGGCCACGGTGATCTTGCGGGTTTCTTCCTGAGCGCCCGCATAACGGATACGCAGAGTATACGAACCGGCAGGCACATCGGCGAAACGGAAATTGCCGTCAGAACCGACCGTCAGGCTGCGGTTCAGTTCGAGAATGGACACGTCTGCGCCTTGCAGGGCAGCCGTACCGGACGCATCGGCGACATTACCAGTGACCGTACCGGCAATAGCCGGGGTGGACACCAGAGCGGAGGTCGCCAGAAGCGCCGCCGTCAGACGGGTGGAGGAGATTTTGAAGAACATTTGCGGGGGCCCCATCATTAGAGATAGAAGCCCCGCCTACTCTCGCCATATGACAGTTTTACAACAAACCGCCTATGCAATCGTTTAATGCGCTTAAATAACGTGGGTCATGACAAAAGTGTGCCCCATGATCAACATAATGGGTCTGTTTTGAAAATAACAATGGCATTTACAGAACATATTGCTAAAGGCAGGCCCATAGCCTTTCGAAGGAGCCTTGCCATGACATACGCCCCCAAATTTAAACTTTTTGTGACAACGCTTCTTCTATCCTCTACGGCACTGGGCCTGTCCGCCTGCGTGCATTCGGAATTGATTTCGGATTCTGCCAAGATGACTCAGGGCACGGGTACGCCGGTTCTGGCGGCCGTGGAAACCGAAGCAGTGGGCAGCGTCAATCTCGATTCCGCCGATGACCCCGAAATCTGGGTCGACCCATCGAATGCCGACCGTGTGGTGATCTATGGCACCGACAAGAAGACCGGGCTTTATAGCTATGACCTGAAGGGCAAGGTCATCGACTTTCTCAATGTCGGCCCCATGAACAATGTCGACCTGCGCAATGACGCTCTCGGCCTGCAGGTGGTGGTTGCGGCTTCCGACCGCGTCGGTAACGGCGTGCGCTTCTTCAAGCTGGATACAGCGACGCTGAAAACCAGCGACTGGGGCTTTGCGCCTCTGACAACCTCTGAGGCTTACGGCTTCTGCCTCGGCAAGACTAAGACGGGCGAACTGGTCGCCGTCATGATCGGCAAGAACGGCGACGTAGCTCAGGCCACAGTCGGCGTCACGAACGGCAAGCCGGTCCTGACCGAAACGCGCCGCTTCAATGTCGGCACCCAGTCCGAGGGCTGCGTCATCGACGATGCGACCCAGACGCTCTATATCGCCGAAGAAAACGCCGGGATCTGGATGTACAGCCTCGATCCGGCTACGGGTTCGCAGCGTAAAGCGCTGGTCACCCTGCCGTCGGATATCATCAAGGCCGACGCCGAAGGGCTCACCCTGCTGCGCGATGGCGCAAAGACCTTCCTTATCGCCTCCTCGCAAGGCGACTCGGCCTTCGCCGTCTGGCGCGTGGATGCTGAGCCGGTCTATCAGGGCCGCTTCTCGGTCTTCCCCGGCAATGGCATCGATGCGGTGACCGGCACGGATGGCGTCGCCGCCCTGGGCGGTCAGGTCGGCCCTTATGGCAAGGGCATCGTCGTCATGCAGGACGATATGGACACCCCCGGCGAAGCGCCATCGGTCGCCGAGGGCCGCCAGAACTTCAAGATCGTCGACTGGACAGAGATCGCAACAAAGCTGTCGATCCAATAGGAAGCAAAAAGCCCCGCCGGTTCATCCCGCGGGGCTTCTTATTTATCCGAGTTCCTTCGACCGCGCCTGCGCCGCCAGAACGGCATCGGTAAGCAACTCTTCAAGCCCTGCCCCGCCCTTGCGCAGCACCTTCAGCGCCGCCTCGGTCGTGCCCCCGGGAGACGCCACCTTGCGGATCAGCGCTTCCGGGTCTTCACCCGTATGATCGAGCAGTTGCGCCGCCGAAATCACCGTAGCACGCGCCAGAGTCAGAGCGTCCGCTCCGGTCAGCCCGGCCGCCAGACCGGCCTTTTCCAGCGCCTGAACGAAGGCATAGACATAGGCGGGACCGGACCCTGAAACGGCGGTCGCCGCGTCGATAAGGTCTTCGCTTTCCAGCACCACCGTCGTCGCCATGGGCGAGAAGACATCGACCGCCGCCTGAAGCGGGGCCGGGTCCGCCGAATAGATGCTGGCCACGCCCTTGCCCGTAGCAACACCGGTCGTGGGGATGACGCGCGCCACCTTGAGCGGTGCGAACACGCTGCTGAGGTCTTCGGTACGCACCCCTGCCATCACCGAAATCAGCGTGGCGGACGCATTGAGATTGCCCGTCAGTATCTGCGCAGCACCGCGCCAGCTTTGCGGCTTGACGGCGATAATCACCGTCAGCGCCTCAGCCCACACTTCCGGAGCCGGATTGAGCCGCGCGCCCAGCCCGGCGCAGACATGCGCCTCTTCGCCGGGATTGAGGTCGAGAATGATCAGGTCGGACGGCGCGATGTGGCCCGATGCCCGCATGCCCTTGAGCATGGCCGAGCCCAGCGCACCTGCACCGATCAAAAGAATGGGTTTTGCCAGCATGGCTTTAGAATCTCCCGCCGGAGGGATGGGCTTTACGCCTCGCCTACCGTTTCGAACAGGCAGGCCGTCATGGCGTCATTGGGGGTTTTAGCGCCCTTGAGCAGGAAATCAAAGGCCGGATAGAAGCGATCGACGGCTTCGGCGGCGACATTGATCATATGGGCGGTCTGCACCTGATCCGGACGCTCGAGCGGGCTGCTCAGCAGGGTGTGGCGGAACACGATATCGGCCAGCAGAGGCTCGTCGCCCGACGGGACGCCCTCTTCCTGATAGATCTCGAAATGGCCGAACCAGACGCGCTGATTGATAAGCGACAGTAACTCATGAATGCCCGGCAGCTTCGGCGGATCGAAACGCATATCGAGGGCGCAGCACAGTTGCAGGCATTCGCCTTCCGGACGGCAGGAGAACCACAGATCATAGCTTTTCCACAGGCCGGTCAGCGAGAAAAGCACCTCGCCATCCGGGGTCCGCTCGAAGGTCAGGCCTTCGTCGGTGAGAATGGTCTCGACCAGCTCAAGCGGGTCGGCAACCTGATCGATAAAATCAGCCTGAGGCAGGTCCATCTTCTTAAAAACTATCCCTGAGGTAATAACCGGCGCACTAATGAGCGCTTACGGGTTCTGGCTGGCCTTGAGCGCTGCGACTTCGAGCTTCAGCGCGGCGATTTCCGCCAGTAAGGTTTCTTTCAGTGCGTCGTATTCTTCACGACGCACAAGGTCCATTTCGGCGACGAACCGGTCACCCTGAGCGCGGAACGCGGCCTTGGCCTCATCGCCTGCGGCCTGAGCGAGCGACATGGCGCTGGTCGACAGTTTGGCGAATTCGTCGAGGAAGGGGTTTTTCGACTGCATGTCCGAAATCCTTACGGATAAAAGGCCGGAACGCGTAAAACGCGCTGCGCCCTGAGATGAGATGTCACAGAGTGCGCATATAGTGCGAACGGCGACTGAAATAAAGTTTTTCACGATTCTTGCCCCCCTTCGATGATTCCTTTAGGTCTTCGGACACAGTTCACAGGTTTCTGAGCATGACGCTTCCCGACATTGATCCGGTCATTTTTCACCTCGGTCCGGTGGCCCTGCGCTGGTACGCGCTGGCCTATGTGGCGGGCATCGCCGTCGGCTGGTGGTACCTGTCGCAACTGCTGCGCAAAGAGCATCTGTGGACGCCCGCCCACGCGCCGGTCAGCCGTGAAAACCTCGAAGATCTGGTCATCTGGATGGCGCTGGGGGTGATCCTTGGCGGGCGCATCGGCTATGTGCTGTTCTACGACCTTGCGCCGATCCTCAAGGAACCGCTGCAATTCTTTAAGGTCTGGGAAGGCGGCATGTCCTTCCACGGCGGCTTTATGGGCGTGGTGATCGCGGGCATACTCTATACCCGCAAACACGCCATCAATCCGTGGAAGCTGGGTGACCTTCTGGCTCTGGTTGCGCCCATCGGCCTGTTCTTCGGTCGGCTGGCCAACTTCATCAATGGCGAACTGTGGGGACGCACCACCGAAGGCCCATGGGGCATGGTCTTCTGTAACACATACATCATCAAGCAATATGGCGGCGTCTGCCCGGCGGGATACCTGCCGCGCCACCCCAGCCAGCTTTATGAGGCCGCCCTCGAAGGCGTTCTGCTGTTCGTTATCGGCTGGCTGTTGGCTCAGCGCTTCGGCAAGCTGAAACAGCCGGGCCTGATCATGGGCACCTTCATCGCCGGTTACGGCCTGTGCCGCATCCTGATCGAGTTCGTGCGCGAACCCGATGCCCAGATGCTGCCCTTCTTCAAAGACGTCATCACCATGGGACAAAGCCTGTCGCTGCTTATGGTCATGGGCGGGGCCTTCTGCATCTGGATGGCGCTGAAAGGCCGCACGCAGGACAAGCCCGTGCCCGACGCCCAAACTCAGGCCGACGCCTGATATGCCGTCATTGAAAGACCGCCTGATCGAGCAGATCCGGCTCGAAGGCCCGCTGACCATTGCCGACTATATGTGGGCCTGCCTGTTCGATCCCCGCGAAGGCTACTACGCCACGCGCCCGGCCCTGGGCGAGGACGGCGACTTCATCACCGCCCCCATGGTGTCCCAGATGTTCGGCGAGCGGCTGGCCCTGTGGCTGATGCAGGCCTGGCAGGATATGGGCGCACCGTCAAAGGTTCGCGTCATCGAAATCGGCCCCGGCGACGGCACGCTGATGAGCGATCTTCTGCGTACCTTCAAGGCCTTGCCCGCCTTTGCTGAGGCCGCCGAGGCCGGACTGGTGGAACCGTCCGCGCCACTGCGCATCGTGCAATCTGCGCGCCTCGGCACCATCCGGCATTACGAAAGCCTCGACGACATCCCCACTGACGCGCCGATCCTGCTGATTGCCAACGAAGTGCTCGACTGCCTGCCCGCGCGGCAATTCCAACTGGCTCCCGAAGGCTGGTTCGAGCGCCGTGTGGGGTTGCACGAGGATGATCTGGTGATCGGCCTTGTGCCTGCACCGGAAGATTTCATTCCGCCATTTGCCGCGGAAACCGGACAGGTCTGCGAAATCTCGCTGGCTCAGAACCGCCTGATCGAGGCCGTCGGTGCGCTGATCCACGACGCCACGGGTGCGGCCCTGTTTATCGACTATGGCCGCGACCGCCCCGAACCCGGCGATACGCTTCAGGCGCTTTACCGTCACACCAGAACCGATCCGCTCGCCGCCCCCGGCGCGCATGACCTGACGCAATGGGCGGACTTTCCGTCACTGGCAGTGACCGCGCTCAATATGGGCCTCGGGGTCAGCCAGATCACGCCTCAGGGCGTTTTCCTGCAACGTCTCGGCATCATCGAGCGCTTTGAGGAATTGCGCCTGAAAAACCCCGATCAGACCGACACGCTGGCGCGGCAGGTCCATCGCCTGATCTCACCTGACGAGATGGGCGATCTGTTCAAGGTGATGGCCGTCACCTATCCCCGCGACCTGCCGATGAGCGGTCTTGCCTCTATCGAGGTTGAGGCTTAGGAAAACAGCATGCCCCTGATCCCACGCATCCTTCATCCCCTGCTCGACCTGCCGAATATTCAGCACGGCTTCTTCACCCGTCTGGGTGGCGTTTCGCCGTTCCCGTATGAAACGCTGAACGTCGGACAAGGGTCTAAGGACACGCGTGAGAATATTCAGGAAAACCGCCGCCGCGTGGCCATGGCCTTTGCCCAGCCCGAAGAGCGCCTGCTGAACTGCTATCAGGTGCATTCGAAAATCGCTGTCACGGTCGATGGGCCGTGGCCGGATGAAGCCCGCCCCGAAGCCGATGGTCTGGTCACCACCACACCGGGACTGATCCTTGGCGCGCTGTCGGCGGATTGCGCGCCGCTGTTATGGGCCGATCCGGTCAATGGTGTGGTGGGGGCCTGCCACGCCGGATGGAAGGGCGCCCTTTCCGGCATGATCGAGGCCGAGTACGAAGCACTTCTGGCCAAAGGGGCCGAGGCGAAGCACCTGCGTGTGGTGGTCGGCCCCTGCATCGCGCAACCCTCCTATGAGGTGTCTGCCGATTATGAGGACACTTTCCGGGCACAGGACGCCGACAGCGCGGCCTTCTTCATTCCGGGCAAGACTGCCGACAAGCGGCATTTCGACCTGCCGGGCTTCTGCCTGATGCGCCTGAAGCGTCTGGGCCTGGCACAGGTCGCCGCCACCGGTCACGACACCTGCGCCGAAGAGACGCTCTTCCACTCCAATCGCCGCACCTTCCTGAGGCAGGAGCCGGACTATGGCCGCCTGATCAGCGCCGTCATGCTCAGGGCCTGAGCCCATGACGCCCGAAGCCATCGTCCGGGGGCAACTGGAAGCCTATAACGCCAGAGATATCGACGCCTTTCTCTCCTTCTGGGCGGACGATGCGGAAATCTACGCCCATCCCGATACGCTTCTGGCCAAAGGACATGATGCTATCCGCGAACGGCACCTTATCCGTTTTCAGGAACCCGACCTGTTCGCCCGCCTGATCAGCCGGACGGTCATCGACAACCGCGTCATCGATATCGAATCCGTCACGCGCAATTTTCCGGAGGGCGTGGGCCGTATCGACGTGGCCGGGATTTACGAGATCGAAAGTGAAACGATTAAGCGCGCATGGTTCCTCACCGGCGCGCCGCAACACCCCTAAAAGCCACGGTCTGCGGGCGCATATTTTAAGAATTTGCGACGAATCGGGCTTGCCCCACCGGCCTCACCTGTTAAAAGCCGCCGCATCTGTTCGCCCCCTGCCGCTCCACAGGTCGCCCCCATGAAACTTCTCGCCGCCAACTCCAATCGCCTTCTGGCCAAGGCCATTGGCGACTACCTCGACATGCCGCTCACCAAGGCGCGTGTCCAGCGCTTCGCCGATAACGAGATCTTCGTCACCATCGACGAAAACGTCCGCGGCGAAGACATCTTTGTCATTCAGTCGACCAGCTTCCCGGCCAATGACAACCTGATGGAGTTGCTGATCTGTATCGATGCGCTGACGCGGGCGTCTGCCAAGCGCATCACGGCGGTCATCCCCTATTTCGGCTACGCCCGTCAGGATCGCAAGACCGGCGGCCGCACCCCGATTTCCGCCAAGCTGGTCGCCAACCTGATCACCCGCGCCGGAGCGCACCGCGTCCTGACCATGGACCTGCACGCCGGGCAGATTCAGGGCTTCTTCGACATCCCGACCGACAATCTGGTCGCCATTCCGTTCATGGCCCGCGATATCAAGGACCACTATGCGAACGCCCAGGAGATCATGATCGTTTCGCCGGATGTCGGCGGTGTGGTCCGCGCCCGCGCGCTGGCTGACCGTCTGGGGGGGGATCTGGCCATTGTCGATAAGCGCCGTCCGCGCGCCGGCGAGTCCGAAGTCATGAACATCATCGGTGACGTAACGGGCCGCGACTGCATCCTGTTCGACGATATCGTCGATTCGGGCGGCACGCTGGTCAACGCGGCCAAGGCCCTGATCGATCGCGGCGCGAACTCGGTCTCGGCCTATATCAGCCACGGCGTTCTGTCGGGCAAGGCCATCGAACGCGTCGACGGTTCGGTGCTGAAGGAACTGGTCATCACCGATTCCATCGAAGTCCCCGACACGATCCGCAACCACCCGAAGATCCGCATCGTCGGCGTGGCCCCCCTGATCGGCGAAGCCATCCGTCGCATCGCCAATGAAGAGTCGGTGTCCAAGCTGTTCGACTAAGCTATCGATACAATATGAAATCAGGATGGAATTGGGGCGTCCTTCGGGACGCCTTTTTTATTTTCCCTTCACCCGATTTTAACCCTCTCGCGCACCCCGATCCTCACAAAGATGTTATTTCCACGCATGGGCGAATCGCACAGGCGGAAGGCCGAAAAAGCCATATTTTTGGCGCTTTTATGAGGACTTCTGCTGTCAGTTGAATTATTCCTGACAGCCTTGTGATGAGCCGCATTGCCGGTATCATGGCCGCGTTTTTGCGGACCGCCGGGGACATATGCGTTCACCGCAAAATGATAAGGAACCTATAGGGCGTCCAGACAGCTTCTGACGCCCTCAACACTACATTTGCGCCACCCGCGCCTTGTTTATTACGGATTGCAGTTTGGGGAGTTTGAGTATGAGCATCACGACCGGAACCGGCCTCAGGCCGATCCTCTTGGCCGTCACCGCGTCCGTTATGGCGCTTAGTCTGGCCGCCTGTCAGACCGACGCCCCCCCGCCGCCTCCCGCTCCGCCGCCGCCGGCCCCTGCCGGTCCGCCGGTTTCGCTTTCGCCGACCATCTCGGATGCCGCTTCGGTCTACGTCGCCTATCTCGATCAGGCGCGTGCCATGACCACCGATTTCAGCGACGCCACTATGGTGCAGGCCAAGTTGAGTCAGGGCGCGTCCTACGAGCCCAAACAACTGGCGCGCGGCGCAGTGGCCTATGCCGCCATCGTCGCTATGCAGGAACCCGCCTTCCGCTCGCAACTGCGCGGTTACGCCTCGGACGAAGCCGCCCGTCGTGACATGGTCAACAAGCTCTTCTCCAATCCCGGCTACGCCTCGACCATCCCCGGTGCAAACATCGCCGCGCGCCGCATGATTCTGGCCCTGTCTTCCGACGGCGAGATGCTCTACGCCAAGGGCGCGGCCATGAAGCAGGCCGCCTATTCGGTGCAGAAGCAGGCCTGGTCCAAGGGCGTTCTGGCAGATGCGCCGGGTCGTCTGGCCGCTACCAAGCTGTCGTCTTCGACCGGACGCGGCATTGCCAGCGACGAAAGCGCCCGCCTCCTCACCGCCGCCCTGACCGGCGACGGCCTTGTCACCAAGGCCAATACCGGCAGCCTCACCGGCGATCAGTCGGCCTATGCGACCACGACGGGTTCGACCCAGAGCGTCAGCGCGGCTCAGCCGCTCGGCGCGACCGCGACACCGGGGGCCGCCCCCGTCTCGTTCGATCGTGAGACCCTGTTCAATCAGCCCTATACGCCCGGTATCCACCGCGCGCTGGCCATCGCCGCCATCTCCATCCTCGGCGAAGGCACCGGTGCCAACGAGCAGGCCGTGATTTCCCTTCTCAACGAAGGCCAGAGCCCGCGCTGCCTCGGCGAATCGAAGCTGAACCTCAACCAGTGTCTGGCCTCTTCGCGCTTCCACTACGAAGATGTGTTCTGCATCGGTCAGCACGTGCTGATGGATACTGGCAACTGTATCGGCGAACTGTCGTCCGATGCGCTGAACCTGGCCCCCAAGCGCGAGGTCAAGCTCAATGCCGACGGTTCCGAGGCAATGAAGTACACCAACGCCAAGCCTTACATTAAGCCCGAGCCGGTCAAGAAGGCCGCAACGGCGAAAAAGACGACGGCCAAGAAGACCACCACCACGGCCAAGAAAAAGAGCTGATCCCGCTTCATAAGTCGGTTCATTCTGCGAAACCCGTTCCGAAGCCTTACGGCCTCCGGGGCGGGTTTCTTTTAATATATGGCGCGCTTACCGCCATCAGAGGGGCAAAAAACCCCCTATTTCGTGGTTTTGAGCGGTTGCGTATCGATACATTAGCGTGTATCTACGCGCCTCTTAAGATTTTCGGGGTAACCCACGCCGCGTTAATTGCGTTTGCCCGCGCCTCCCTTACGGAGGTTTTCGAGGGCGGGGCATTGACCTGACGCGGCGCTCTTTGTTTGAGGAACAGGCTGATGGCCGATATCGTTTTAGACGTTGAAATCCGTGAGCGCACCGGCACCGGCGGCGCCCGCGCTACCCGTAACGAAGGCAAGGTGCCCGGCGTCCTGTACGGCGGCGACAAGGCCCCGGTTGCCATCGCGGTGAAGCTGAATGAGTTCCGCAAGGCGCTCTACACCGGCAAGCTGGCGGGCCACCTGGTCACGCTGAAGTACGGTGAAGAAACCCAGAAGGTCATCGCCAAGGCGATCGACTTCCACCCGGTCACCGATGTGCCGGTTCACTTCGACCTGTATCGCGTCGATGAATCGCAAACCATCAAGATCAGCGTGCCGGTTCACTTCAAGAACCACGAAGCTTCGCCGGGCCTGAAAAAGGGCGGCGCTCTGACCGTGGCTTTCCACGATCTGGAAATTCAGGTCCCCGCCGGCCACATCCCGGAAGACGTCGTCATCGACCTGTCGGGCCTCGACATCGGCGCTTCGGTTCACGTCAGCGACCTGAGCCTGCCGTCGGACGTCACCGCGGTTGCGGGTAAGGACGTCGTGATCGCATCGATCACCGCCTCGGCTGCCGAAAAGAGCGCAGAAGCTTCGACCGAAGCCTGAGCCCTGCTCGCCTGAAATACGAAAACCCTGTCCTTATCGCTGAGGACAGGGTTTTTTCTTGTGCGAAGACGCTGAAAACATCCGGGCCAATCGCATTTTACCGTGTTCGTTTTGCCATTTTTTTGGTTAGATCAGCCTTTATTAAGGATGAATCAAGCGCTCTGAGGCCGCAAACCCTGTACGTGTATAGGAATTGCATTCGATTGCACGGATGACGGCCACACTCAGCGGAAACGATTCGCCTGTCTGTAATGGAGTCCGCCTTGTTTATTGTCGTAGGCCTCGGCAATCCGGGAACGCAGTACGCGAAGAACCGGCACAATATCGGCTTCATGTTTATCGACCGCCTGATCGATGGCGGCGGTTTTGGCCCTGTACGCAAAAAGTTTCAGTCCGAAGTTTCCGAAGGCACGATCGATACGCCCAAAGGACCGGCCAAGATTCTGGCCATGAAACCTCAGACCTATATGAACCTGTCGGGAAATGCGGTTCTGGAAGCGGCGGCCTTCTATAAGGTCAAGCCTGATCATATCCTTGTTTTTCACGACGAACTCGACCTTGCGCCCGGCCGTTTCCGGTTGAAAATGGGCGGTGGCCATGCCGGTCATAATGGTTTACGATCCATTATGGGGCATCTGGGGCCGAATTTCGTGCGCGGACGCATGGGCATTGGGCATCCCGGCCAGAAGGAACTGGTCCACGGCTGGGTGTTGTCGGATTTTTATAAGGCAGAGGACTGGGTAGAGCGTCTGTGCGACGCCTGCGTTAAAGCCCTGCCTCTGGCCCTTATGGGGGAGTCGGAAAAGTATATGACCGAAGTCATGCGCCTGAGCCCGGCTCCGAAATTCGATCCCAAGAAGATCGACGCACAAAAAGTATCCGGGTAAGCGGGGCAATGGAACTGACGATGCTGAACGCGCCCAAAATCGTCCTGACCACATTTGGTTCATTGGGAGACCTGCACCCGTTCATGGCACTTGGCCTTGCGCTGAAAAAGTGCGGTGCCGAGGTCGTGCTGGCCTCGCATCCCGACTATCAGGCCAAGGTCGAAGCTGCGGGCCTGCGCTTCGTCGCCTGCGGCCCCAGCATGGAAACCTATCGCCGCAATCTGGGGATCGAGCCTGCGGAGATTATCCGCCACTTTTCGCAGGACCATGGCTTCATGCTGAAGCATCTGGTCGCCCCCTATATCGAACAGGGCTTGTCCGAGCTTCGTCCTATCGTGCGTGAAGCCGATCTGGTCGTCTCTTCATCCTATGCCTATACGGCGCATCTGGCGGCGCGCCTCGAAGGCCGTCCGTTTTCGACCGTCGCCCTGCAACCGGCTGTCATGCTGTCGGCCTACGATCCGCCCAAGCTGAAAGATGCGCCGCTGGTCCTGTCCCCGCGTACCGAACTGGGGCGGCAATATAATCGCGCCATCTTCTGGATCGGCGAAAAGAAGCTGGCCGGTTGCCTGGCCCCCATCCGCGCCGTCTACACCAAGTACGGCGTCGATATGGAGATCAGCCTCGGCGGCGTGCAGTCCGACCAGCTGACGCTCGGTCTTTATTCACCGCTGATGGGCGATGTCGCCCCGGACTATCCGCCGCGCACCGAGATTGTCGGCTTCCCCTTCTTCGATTCCGAGGATGGCCGCCGCAGCGAACTGCCGCCGCAACTCGAAGCCTTCCTGTCGAACGGCCCTGCCCCGCTGGTCTTTAGCCTCGGTTCGATTGCCGTCCACGACGGTGAAGACTTTTACCGTACCGCCGCTAAGGCCGCGAAATGCCTGAACCAGCGGGCGGTCCTGCTGGTCGGCGGGCACAGCCCCCTGCTCAATGAAGATTTCGGGGCCGATGTCCTGTGCGTACCCTATGCGCCGCATTCCCTGCTGATGCCGCGTGCACGCATCAACATCCATCACGGCGGCATCGGCTCAACGGCACAGGCCCTGCGCGCCGGGCGTCCGCAACTGGTGACACCGGTGTTCGGCGATCAGTTCGACAATGGCCGCCGGATCGAGCGTCTGGGCAGCGGCCTGTCGATCACCTTCGACCGCTGGCATAAGCATTCGGCCACGCGCCTGCTCGATCGCCTGCTCTATGAGCCCGCCTTCGCCCGCAAGGCTACGCAGGCTGCCGAAGGTGTTGCCGCCGAAGACGGTGCCGAGCGCGCGGCCCAGCGCCTTCTGGAAAACCTGAAGGTTCCGGCCTAGAGCGCTTTCCGATAAAGTGGGAACCCCTTTCCGGAAAAGAAGCGCGTTGAAACAAAAATTTAGAGCGCCGATCTGGGTCAACCAGATCGGAAAACGCTCTAGGGTCTGTACTCAATCAGGTTTCGGACGTGACGCGAAGTGAATTTTGTGCCCG